>JAITEG010000156.1 GCA_031282145.1 Spirochaetaceae bacterium
CGGTGGATGTTGGCCCGGATAATCTCGTGGGTACGGGCGGTGGTATAGGTGATCCAGCAGGGAACCGAGGGCCGGGCCGGGGCGGTTCCGGTTTCCACATCAAAGGAAAAGAAGGCCGGCGGCTCCCCCTCCTGCCGTTCCAGCCGGGAAAAATCGATGGAGTTTCCGGCGATCCGGGCGGGGGTACCGGTCTTGAACCGCCCCACAGGGAAGCCCCGCCTCCGCAGGCTGGCCCCCAGCCCCAGGGCGGCGCCCTCTCCCAGCCGTCCCTGGGGGGCGTCGTACTCGCCGATAAAGATCTTCCCCTCCATGAAGGTCCCGGTGGCGAGGATCACCGTCCGGGCGCTTATGGAGTGGCCCCGCTGGGTCAGCACCCCCAGGACCGCGCTGCCGGAGACGATCAGATCCGTCACGGTATCCATAAAGACCGAAAGCCCCTTCTGGCCTTCCACCGCGGAACGGGCCGCCCCCTGGTAGACCCATTTGTCCGCCTGAGCCCGGGGGGCCTGTACCGCGGGCCCCCGGGACCGGTTAAGAACCCGGTACTGGATCATGGCGGCGTCGATGAGCTTCCCCATTTCTCCCCCCAGGGCATCTACTTCCCGGACCAGGTTACCCTTGGAGAGGCCCCCCACCGCGGGATTGCAGGAAAGGGCGCCGATTCGGTCGGGGTTTTGGGTAATCAAAAGGACCGAAAATCCAAGCCTGGCCGCCGCCAGGGAGGCCTCTATCCCCGCGTGGCCGCCGCCGACCACGATACAATCATAGTCCATGCTACTTTCCCACGCAGAAATGGCTAAAGAGGGTGTCGAGGATCTCCGCGGTGGACACCTCTCCGGTTATTTCCCCCAGGGCGTTGACCCCCTCCCGGAGCAGGGGGGCGACGAGGTCCAGGGGTTCGGCGCGGTCCGCCAGGGCCAGGGCCCCGCTCAGGTTTTCTATGGCCCGGTCGATAAGCTCCTTCTGCCGCTCCGATCCCAGCCCTGGGGCCCGCCCCGGGGAGCTTGTTTCGGAAGCCCCGCCGAAACGGGCCTCCAGGGCCGCGGTAAGGGCCGCGGTCAAACAGGGGAGCCCTTCCCCGGTTTTGGCGCTGATCCCCAGGGTCCGGGTGGGTCCTTCCGGGGCAAGCGGTTCCGGCAGAAAGCTTGGCAGGGGGACGGCATCGGCTTTGTTCCACAGGGTCAGCACTACGGGCTTATTCCCGCCGGAACCGGGGGAGAACAGGGCCGGGTCCTGATAAAAGGCCCGGTCTTCGGCGGTAAAGCCCTGTTCCCCGTCGATAAGGTAGAGGATCAGGTCCGCCGCCGCGAGGAGTTCCCGGCTCCGCTCCACGCCGATCTTTTCCACCGGGTCTTCCGCGGCATGGAGCCCGGCGGTATCCGTGAGGCGCAGGGGGAATCCCCCCAGGGACACCCAGGCTTCGAGCCAGTCCCGGGTGGTACCGGGGATCTCCGTCACAATAGCCCGGTCTTCCTGGAGTAAACGGTTAAAAAGGCTGGACTTTCCCGCGTTGGGCCGCCCGGCGATAACCACCAGGGCGCCGTCCCGGTAGAGTTTTTCCATGTTGTAGGAAGCGGCCAACACTTGGAGCCGGGCCAGGGCTTCCTCCGCCAGAGCCCGGTCGGGCAGCCGCCCCGCCGCCTCATCCAGCCCGGAAGGGTCCGCCGTCCCCATAAACTCATCCTCGGAATAATCCAGGTAGATTTCGGTTCCCGCCAGGACCCGGACGAGGAGGGCCTTGATCCCCCGGATCTCCGCTTCCAGAGCCCCGGAAAGCCGGCGGACCGCGTGTTCCCGGGAACGATCCGTTTTGGCGAAAACCAGTTCCATCACCGATTCCGCCCGGGTAAGGTCGAGCTTTCCGTTCATAAACGCCCGGAAACTGAACTCCCCGGGCAGGGCGTCCCGAAATCCCGCGTTCCGGAGGGCCGCCAAAACCGCCTTGACCGTCCCGATACCCCCATGGCAGCTAATGTCGGCCCCCTCCTCCCCGGTAAAACTCCGGGAACCCCGGTATACCGAAACCAGGACCTCGTCTATTTTCGCGGCCTCCCCTCCCCGGGGATCCACAATCCGGGGATCTACGATCCAGCCGTAGACCGCGGAATTCCCCGGCGCCGCTTGCAGGGCCCGGGGCCGGGAAAAGACCGACGCCACCAGGTCCACCGCGCCCTTCCCCGAGGTCCTGATAATCGCCAGGGCGCTTTCCCCCCGGGGAGTCGCGGGGGCAAGGATGGGGCTTTCATCGCCATAAACAGGACTATCCATAGGCAAAATATACCGGGAGCGGTCTTTGCTGGCTAGTAGCCGATTAGGTTATCTCTGCGCGGATCCTAGGGAACTGCGGGCAAGCCGGAAGCCAATGTAACTGCTCCGGATGGAGGGGACCTCGCCGCTCCGGCCGGTAAGACGCAGGCTGTTTTCAGAGGAAAGCCAGCTTCCGCCGCGAATGATGCGAAAGGTACCCGAGGCAGGACCGGCGGGGTTTCTCTGCCTCTCGCCGGTATAATTTTCATACCAGTCCCAGCACCATTCATAGACATTACCGCTCATATCGTACAATCCCATATAATCAGGATTTTTGGACATTACCGGCCAGCTCTTTTCCCCGCTGTTCATGGTAAACCACCCGATATTGTTCACGTTCTGTTCTCCGGTGTACATCAACTCCATGTCCATATTAGTACCCCGCCGGGCGGCATATTCCCATTCCGCTTCAGTGGGAAGCCGGTAACCGGAGGCGGTAAAATCGCAGACTATGGAATCGCCGCTTCCCTGATACGCCGGGACAAGCCCTTCTTTTACACTGCGTTTATTACAATACTCCACCGCGTCGTACCAGCTTATACTCTCCACCGGAAGAAGCGGCCCCTTAAAATAGCTGGGATTACTCTCCATGATCTCCATCCATTCCTCTTGGGTCACTTCATTTTTTCCTAGATAAAAACTGTCGATCTCTACATCATGGACAGGTCTTTCCACCTCACTGTACCTGCTGCCCATGCGATAGGACCCCCCGGCAACCAGGATCATCCCGGCGGACCGGGTACGAACCGATTGAGCGGACGGAGAAACGATTACAGAGTCCCCGTCGCCCAGATCTTCTTCGGTGGACTCCTCTGCGGAGGGCTCCGCTGTGACCGCTTTTAGAAAAAGGGAGGTTGAAGAAGGGGATCCCAGGGTTGACCCCAGTTTCTCCATGAGTTCCATGCCGTCGGCCGGGGATTGGTAGCTTACCACATTGCCGGTCCGGTGACTGGCGTCCGCGGTATTGAGGATGGAGGCAATAAACAGCGTATCTTCACCCAAAAACCGGATATCACCGGAGAGCACATTTTGGACGTTTAAGGCTCGGCCGATAGTTCTGACGTTGGCCGGCTCGGCGACAACCGAATGTTTGATCCGTTGTTCCGTCATAATGGTTTGAATGGCGCCGGCCCGGAGTTGAACCGAAAAACGCCCGGAATTGACCAGTCCCAAGGCTAAAACATGGGTCAAGAGGTCCGTATCATCCGGATCGATCTCGGCGGGGAAGATAACGGGCAAAATCGCCAGGCGGGGGGTGTATAGGGGGGCATATTTCTTGGTCGTCTCCGCTACTTGCCGGATTATATCGGGTATCATCGCCTCCAGCTCTTCTATATTCTGGTACGTCCGATAGGTCCCGGCGATCAACCGGAATTTTTCCACCTGGATGATGGTGACGAGGAGCAATTTATCCTCCCCCAAGGAGCGGATATGGCCGGTCATAACATAGCTGACATGGTGCGGACGGCTTAAACGGGCAATGGTGTCTACATCGGTAAGACCCGTGGATCGGCGGAACTGTGGTTCCCGGGTGATGGTTTCCAGATTACTGATCCGGGGAATAACGGTAAAAAACCGGGCCAATTCAGGTTCAGAGGAAAAAAGCAACGCCATGGTTTCCCCTTCACCGTCCTCGCCGCCTGAAAAAGGCAGGATGCCAAGCCGGGGATTATTTTGGGCAAAAAGGATAGTTGTTGAGGTGATAAATAGGAAAAACACCATCATTTTTTTGAAACCTGTCACCACATACACTCCTATGGAGCTTGGTATTTTCCCGGCCATAATCATATTATAGCTTAAAAATGGCCAATTCTCAAGCAATTATAGCCTTCAAGCCGCAGGAGGGCCTCCTTTTTATCAAGGCCCCCCGCATAACCGGTCAGGCTTCCATCCGCGCCGATAACCCGGTGACAGGGTATCAACAGGGAAATAGGATTATGCCCCACGGCGCTGCCCACCGCCCGGGCGCTTTGCCGGGTTATTTGTTTCGCGACTTTACCGTAGGTACTTACCTGTCCGTAGGGTATGGTTAAGAGCTGCTTCCATACGGATTTTTGAAAATCGGTTCCCGGGGGATTAAGGTTGAGGGTGAAAGCCGGTTTTTTTCCGGCGAAATAGTCCGAAATCCATTGGCGCAAAACCGTAAATACCGGATGATCCGGCTTATCCGTCCATTCACCTGCCTCCGCCGGAAAATATTTTTGCCCGGCAAACCATAGGCCGGTGAGGGCTTCTCCTTCGGATGCCGCCGTCATTTCTCCTAAGGGAGTCGTGATTCTATCGGTATACATGGATACCTCCTCTTATAAAGGCTATGGAACCCATGGCTCCTTAGGTTTCCCATTAGATGATGCCGTTTATAGAAGCATAGCAGGTAAATTCCTGAAACGCAAGGTAAATTCAGGGCATCGGCGTTTACTTTCACTCGGTGCGGCCCCAAACTAAGTCCCCCTAATCCTTGGGGTGCTGATAGAATCGTCCGTTGATCTGCTCGGTTTTCAGCACATTGATAAAGGCGTGGGGATCGAGCTTGGTTATCGCCGTGACGAGGGCGCTCACCTCCCCGGCGGACACCACCGAATAGATCATCACCCGTTCGGCCATTTCGTAGCGGCCGATACCGGAAAAAGAGGTGGCGGCGTGGTTGGTCAGGTTCCGGATAAGGTCGTAAACCTCCTGGGGTTTGTTGGTAATAATGAGCAGGGTCCTCTGCTGGTAGTTCCGGTACATTACGGACAAGGTCATGGTGGTGGTAAACTGAAATATGATCGAGTAGAGGATCCGGTTAAGCTCAAAAAGAAAAGCCGCCAGGATGAGGATGACGCAGTTCCCGGCAAAGATTTGGTTCCAGGCGTCTTTCCGGTACTTTTCCGAAATAAGGATGGCGATAAAATCGGTACCGCCGCTGGTGGCCCCCGCGTAAAGGCAGAGCGCGACCGCCGCGCCGTTGAGGATGCCGCCGAACACCGCGGAGAGCAGTACGTCGTGCAGTTGGATGGCCCGGATGAACATGGCCGGCATCCAGTCTGTAAAAAGACCCGATAGGACCACCATCAGACCCGAATAAATGGTGAACCACTTCCCGATATACTTAAAACAGATCGCCGCCGGGATCGCGTTGAGGACAATAAGAATGATGCTGAAGGGGAGCTTGATACCGCCGAAACGGAGGGCGCTTTCTTTGAGCAGCAGGGCCAGGCCCGTAAAGCCCCCGGGGATAAGCCCCCCTGCGGGAACAAAGGTATTGAGATCGAAAGCCAGGAGCAGCGCCCCGGCGGTGATGAGGAGGAGCCGCTTTGCCACATGGGCGGGGGGGGATTTCCAAGCATCGGTTTTTGAAAGTGTCACGATTCCTTTAGGCCCCGCTGAATTTTTTTCCATGATTACTCTTACTTTATCAAGTTTTTTCAAAATGTCAAATGTGGCCGCTTATGATGGCCGGGACGCAAGGGGCGGGATATGTTCCAAGAAGGAATCCTCTATTTTGCGCCCCCCCGCGGTAACGCCCAATTTCCGGTCGGCCCGGGCTTCTCCGTGAAAATCGCTGCCCGCGGTAATAAAGAGGCCCAGGGATAAACCCAACGCTTCCAGCCGTTTGCAAGCCTGGACCTTTGCGGTGGGATGCCAGGCCTCAATTCCATCAAGGCCCTGTTCGGTAAGTTCCCCTATCAAAGCCGGAAGCCGGCCCCAGGAGACATAGAGGGACATAGGATGGGCCAGAACCGCAAGCCCCCCGGATTCTTTGATGATCCCCAGGGCCCGGCGGAATTCCAAAGCGCCTTTGGGCATATAAAAAGGCTTCCCCTTAGCCAAAAACCGGGAAAAGGCCTGTTCCTGATTTTTGACAATCCCCCGCTTCACCAGGAAGGAGGCAAAATGGGGCCTGCCGATGGAACCGCCCCCGGAGAGGGCCCTCACCTCCTCCAGGGTTACGGGGATACCCTGAGAACGCATACAGTCCAGGATTTTCAGGTTCCGCGTTTCCCGCATCCGGCTCAATTCCGCTACCGCCTCAAGAAAAGCCCCGCTGGGCCGGTCTATGCCCAGCCCCAGGAGGTGAAATTCCCCCTGCTGAATTTCCGCCGTCCGCTCGATTTCCAGTTCTATCCCCGGAATAAACCGGATGTTCCGGGCCGAAGCTTCCCTTTGGGCTGCCTCAATACCGTTTATGGTATCATGATCCGTTAACGCGAGAGCGGAAAGCCCCTGAGCCGCCGCCAAATCGATCAACCCGGCGGGACTTAAACTGCCGTCAGAGGCGTTGGAATGGGTATGCAGATCGATCATATAATAATATCGGTCTTTTCAAAAAATTTTTAAAGGTTATGGTAAATTTCACCGAAAATACTTCAAAAAAAGGATAAATATGTCGAAAATATAAGGATGACGGGGAAAATAAGTTTTGTTCGGAAGTTGAAGGTCCCGGCATAACAGAGGATATATAGAAGGACGGTCCTGGATGTATAAATATTCTCTAGCCAATGGTATCGTGGTCACTTCAGGGTGTACCCCAAAAATCGGTAATCTGGGGGTTTCCCAAGAACGGATAGTTCCCCCGGATAAGACCTTGGTCATGGATTTGGGGGCACAGTCCTTTATTTATCCCGCCCTTATCAATACCCATGACCACATGCAGGGAAATTACCTGCCCCGGGTCGGTCCTAAACCGGGATCTTTTTATTTAACCTGGTACCCCTGGGATAATGATCTTAAAGCGTCCGATACCTTTACCGAACGTTCCCGTTTATCCCGGGAAGAACTCTATGCCTTGAGCGCCTATAAAAACCTTTTTTCCGGGGTAGCGACGGTTAATGACCATTTCCCCCAAGCCCTGAACCGCGCCATCCTGCCTACGCTGCCGATCCGGGCTATCCTCAATTACGGGCTGGCCCACGAGGTCTCTTCGTATGACCTGAAATGGGGGGATGGGGTTGCGGTGGAACACCGGCGGGCCGTTAAAAACGGCTGGCCCTTTATCACCCACCTGGCGGAGGGGTTTGACCGTGAAGCCATGGATGGGGTAAAAATTCTGGAACAAATGGGAATTTTGGACAACCATTGCCTGTTGATCCACGGAATCGGGTTTAGTGATGAGGATATCCGCAAGATAGCCCAGGCCGGGGCGAGTATTTCCTGGTGCGCCGCCTCAAATATGTTTATGTTTAATGTTACCTGCAAAATCAAAAAACTACTGAACGCCGGGGTGAATGTAACCATCGGTACCGATTCCGCGGCCACCGGATCCTATAATCTTTTTGAGGAGATCCATTATGACCGGGACCTGTACCGCAGATTATACGGCGAGGAACTGCCTGCCCAGAGGCTCTTCGAAATGGTCACCCGCAACGCCGCAAAAGCCTTCTGGATGCAGGACCGGATCGGCGTCCTGGAAGAGGGGAAATTGGCGGATATTCTGGTATTACGGGGCCGTGTTGATGACCCGTATGAAAATTTGGTTTCCGCATCCATGGAAGATATAGAACTCCTTACCCTGGCAGGTAAACCCCTTTACGGGGAACTGCGGTTTATCGATTTATTCGGAGGAAAATTACCGAAGGGGTATTCCCGTATTACCGTGGCAAACCGGCCCATGTTTGTCATCGGCGATCCCGGCCTCCTTTATCTTGAAGTTCGAAAAAAGATAGGCTTTAAAAAGGTTCTTGACTTTTTACCCTTTGAGCCTATGGTATAGGTGGAAAGAAAATATATGCCCAAAATGCTGCAGTTCAGATCAGGTTCGGTTATTTATTTCCAGGGAGATATGGCGGATAAGATCTTTGTTCTGCAGACGGGTCAGGTAAATTTGGTGTATCAGGATATAGAAACCGGGGAGGACGCCCACGATTTTGTACAACCGGGGGAATTTTTTGGGGTAAAATCAACCTTGGGCCGTTATCCCCGGGAAGAAAACGCCATTGCCCTCCAGGACACCACCCTCATGGCCTTTTCTACCCTCGAATTTGAGTCCCTGGCCATGGCAAATACCCGGCTCATCATGAAGATGCTCAAAATTTTTTCCAACCAGCTGCGGCGGATCCACCAACAGGTTGCCAGTCTGATAGAGAAAAAGGAACCCCAGAGCCCTGAATTAGGTCTGTTTAGTATCGGGGAATATTATCTTAAAAACAAACATTTTCCCCAGGCCAAATACGTATTTAAGCGGTATCTTACCCTGTATCCTTCGGGAAAAAAAGCGGCCAAGGCGGCGAAGAATCTTGAAATTTCCGAATTATACATGGGACATACGGTTATCAACCGGGGGGGGGCGCATCACCAGCATACCCCTTCCAAAGCCGAACCGGAACCGATACCCCCACCCGAGCAGGCGGCTCCGGATCCATCCAATGTCGCCGCGGCCTACAATGACGCGATGAACGGTATACTTCGGGGAAAGTATCGGCAGGCCTATATAGCGTTCAATAAGATCATGCAGGCCGATCTCGATCCTGAGTATACCGTTAAAAGCAGTTATGAATTGGGCCGCTGCCTCTTTTTACTTGCCAAATATAAAGATTGTATACAATATTATACCACGATGATCACCAAATATCCTAAACATCCCAAACTTGCGGAAGTCCTTTTTTTTATGGGTCAGTCCTATGAAAAAATCGGCAAAAAAGAGCAGGCGGAGGCCTTTTACAAAAAAGCCCGTTCTATTTCCAATGATAAAGGGGACATCCTCCAGGATGTCCCCCGGGAGAAAAAGCAGCAGGTGATCAGTACCTTGGAGTCTTAATATGGATATGGCAGTATTTAACCGGTTTAGCCGGACTTTTTTGCCGGGAGAGGTGATCTTTGCCGAGTTTGAGCCGGGAAACACCTTTTACTTTATCCAATCCGGCCGGGTGGAGCTGGTAAAACTCATCGGGGATATCGAAAAAACCCTGGATATTTTGCAGCCCTCGGAAATGTTTGGAGAAATGTCGCTCCTTGAAAATTTCCCCCGATCCGCAACGGCCATTGCCCTGGATGTGGTAAAGGTTTTGGAATTTAACCGTAAAAATTTTGAGATTTTGATGCAGGGAAATCCCCAGATTGCCATGAGGCTGCTCAAGATGCTCATTAAACGGATATATGATTCAAAACGGCGGTTCATGACCCTTACCCTGGAGGATGACCACGCCAAAATCGCCGATGTGTTTCTTATGCTGGACGAAACCCAGATCGATGTTGATAAAAAAAGCGATCGCCGGATATTCAGGACCTCCGCCGATGATATTGCCCATTGGGCAGGCATAAATACCACCCAAGGCAGGGACATTTTAAACCATTTTGCCGCTCAACGGCGTTTAGAAATCTTCCCCAACAAAATCGTGGTCAAAAACATCAATGATTTTACCCGGTTTGTCAATTCCCACCGGAAAAAACGTTAGTAACGGCTATTCGATAATCATATAATCATTAAAATAGAGTTGGGTTATGTTTCCCAGGCGGAGTATGGCGTTGTATCGCTGCCGCAGTTCTTCCTTTATCACCCCTTCTTCCTTTTCCCGGAGTTCACCGGCGGAAAAAGACGCGAAATATTCCGCCGTAATGCCCCTAAATTGGCCGATCTTAGCGGCCAACTCCTCGGAAAAAGCCCGGTCCTCCGGAGCATAGGGAAAGGCGACGGAAAGGATCACCGTAGCGGCCAGGGGTCCGGCGGTAAGCGCCCGGATCCGGCCGATTCCGGTAAAAATATTATCGGTATAATCCCCGCTTCCTGCCGGCTCCTCCCGGTGGTCTTCCCCCGGCTTAAGCCCGGCCGGTCCCCGTATCACCAAGGCGTACAGGGTTCCCATGAGAAGTATAAAAATCAACAGCAGAATCACCCCTACCAGAACCCGGTACAATACCCTGAGGCCCTGGGCGGAATGTTCTACCACCCGGATCATCCGCTTCACCGCTCCTTCCTAAACTATAACACTTTTTTGCCCCTATGTCGCCGGTGGGTTTTATGGTTTGACATTTTGGAACCACCTTGCATAATATGAATACCGTGCCGGCGGAAGGAGCGGCGAAAGACCCGCGGCGCGGGTCATAGAGGTCCTAATACCAATTTTGAGGAGCAATTATGGTTATCCAGCGGAATGAAATGCAGGTTGAACAGCGGGAGCGGATGCGGGATGGAGAGGGCACCCTTACCCTGACCCATCTGACCGGGGACAATACCCAGAAAAACGTCCGGTTGGTGGGAGAATTCATCCTGCCCCCGGGATCATCCATCGGCAAGCACCAGCATAACGATGAAACGGAGTATTTTATCTTTCTGGAAGGTACCGGTACGGTGGATGATAACGGTATCGAAAGGCCGGTCAAAAAAGGGGATATGATGATCACCGGGGATGGGGGCGCCCATAGTGTCAAAAACACCGGTTCCGAACCCCTGGTATTCAACGCGGTGATCGTTACCCACTAGGAACGGCGGCTGCCGTAGACGCCGTAATGTACCTTGGAAGGGTCAAAACGGTCCCCTTTTGGCACCGGCCCCGCGGGATACCCCAGGGCAACGACGGAAAACGGGACAATATGGGGGGGAAGGCCAAAGCGCTGGGAAAAGGCCGTAACCCTGGTTTTATCCGGATACCACCCGAGCCAAACCCCGCCCAGCCCCTCTTCGGTTATTTGGAGGAGTATGTTTTCCGTGGCCGCCGACAGATCCTGGATCCACCAGGTGTCTTCATCATTGGCGGCATTCCCCAGGTTCAGGTTAACGCAGGGGACAATCACCGCCGCCGCGGCGGCGGTCATCTTGGCGTAGGGGCTCATACCCGCGATGGCCTCCCGGTCATCGCGGGCGGTGATCACCATAAATTCCCAGGGCCGCCGGTTATGGGCGGAGGGGGCTTCAAAGGCGGCTCTGAGGATCCGTTCTAGTTTTTCCGGTTCTACCGGCTTCGGTAAAAATTTCCGTATTGAACGGCGTTCAAAAACAGCGGACATAGGTCACTCCTTTAATAAAGCGGTATCGGTATCGGCGGCAACGCCGTTGTCTTCCGCAGGGGGTACATAGGGCTCATAGGGCACATTGGTCCGGAAGTGGGAGACGGTCATATCAAGACCCGCGGCGTGGAAGCCGTTCTGGATGTTTTTATAGAGGTCCGAATAGATAACGGGAACTTTATCCACGTTTTTGGTGTAAAAGTTGATCTGGTAGTTGGCATAAAAATCGTCCAGGGCGGTTTGAAGGACAAAGGGCTTGGGCTCCTTCTGGACATGGATGGTTTTCAGCGCCGCCTCAATGAGAATGGCCTGTACCGTTTGCCAGGGGGTACTGTATCCAAAGGTTACGCTCGCGTAAAGGACCAACCCCTCTTCGTCCTCGTCGGAGGAGGTGTTGTAATTGATGATACTGGAATTGAGGATCATCATGTTGGGAAAAGTAACGTATTCGTTTTTATGGGTTTTTACCCGGATCACAATAGGCGATTTTTCCACCACAAACCCGGTTACATCGTTCAGCTTTATCCGGTCACCGACCTTAAAGGGCCGCATATAGGTGATCACCACCCCGGCCACCAGGTTTCCAATGGCGGAACTGGAGCCCAAAGAAAAGATAATACCCACAAAAACCGATACCCCCTGGAAAATCGCCGAGTCCGAACCGGGAAGATAGGGATAAACAATGGCCACCGTAAAGGCGTAGAGGAGAAACCGCAGGATATTGAAGGTCGGCTGGGCCCAATCAGGGTAAAATCCGGGGATAACCAGCTTTCCCTTGGTAATCTGGGTTGAAAAAAACCGTAATGATCGGAGAACATACCGGGTAACCGTGATAATGATAATGATGGTAAACAAATTAGGGATGTAATTAATGATTCCCATGCCTATATTTTTTAAGGGGGTCAAAATATAGCCGAAAATGCGGGATGCCAGATGTTCGGTTAGGGGAAAGAGGCTGAATACAATGGGGACCGTGATGATGAGCTGCATGACGGTGATGAGGTATTTCCCTATCTTTAAAAGAAAGAAGATGATGTTGAGGATCTGCTTGGTCTCCAGGAGCCGGTAGTTCTTGATCTTCAGGGGCTTGAACTTCGCCTGCCCGTACTGAAGGATCTTCCGGTTGATGAGCTTGAACAAGAACCAAATGAGCCGAATCAAGAGGATCTGGGCGATGATTATCCCCGCGGCTATGCCCAGCCGCATCACCAGGGCCATATTTACCGATTCTTTTTCGATCGCGTCCTCTATGTTCTGGGTAAAGGTTTCCGCACCGGCTTCAAGTTCGGATACTTCTCGCGTGATTTCTTCCGCCTGGACCGTCCCGGCCGGCCCCGTTTCGTCAGGCTCTTGTATATCCTGGGCGCTTATTTTGAAAGAAAAAAGAACCAAACAACAAAATACAAAAAACACACCCGGCCGCATATTTTTCCACCACATAAAATCACCTCTTTTTCCTTAAATCAAACCCCTTTTCCCCCTAATGGTCAATAGTTCGTATCTTAAAGCCCTCCCCCCCAGGGGCTTAGCCCCACTATGGCCGGGCTAAAGGCCGTCCCTTCCTCTTGCTGATTCCTTTTTCCGGTAGTAAACTAAAAACAGCAGAGGCTTTTTCAGCCGATCAAATTTTGAAAAAGGTTCAACCGTTTTTCATAGAGGACATAGATGCAATTCAGGTCTACCCAATCAGATGATTCACTCGTTTCTTTTAAGGATGCGGTACTCCGCTGTCTGCCCCTTGGGGGGGGGCTTTATGTTCCGGCATCGGTGACAGATATGCGGCAATATTTTTTATATATGGATTTCAACACCAGTTATCCCGAACTGGTGGCTACGGTGACCCCCGGTCTGCTTCAGGGTGAGTTAAACCCCTTTTCCGCTTCCCGGGTGGCGGAGAGTGCCTTTGATTTTGAACCGGAACTCAAACAATTGGATGACCGTTTATCGGTATTGACCCTTTACAACGGTCCGACCGGGGTTTTTAAGGATTTTGGGATTGCTTTTCTGGCGGCGGTTATGGAAGAACTCATTAAAAACAAGGGATTTGCCATGATCCTTTCCGCCGCTAAGGGGGATACCGGGGCCAGTATAGCCCATGCCTTTTATAAGCGCCAGGGGATTATTTCGGTGATCCTCTATCCCTCAGGGGTGATTAAGGGCCTGGATCCGGCTTCTTTCATCCAAAATGGGGGTAATATTATCCCCATTCAGATAAAAGGGACCTTTGACGACTGTCAGCGCCTGGTGGCGGAAGCTATCCATGACCGGCCCTTTGCGGACCGGTACGGGATAACCAGCGCCAACGCGATAAATGTGGGCCGTTTATTACCCCAGGCGTTTTATTATCTCTATGCCTTTATTAAGGTCAAACAACACCTGCAGGAAGACCTCATCTTCAGTGTACCTTGTGGTAATTTTGGCAATTTAATTGCCGGGCTTTATGCCTGGAAATTCGGGATTCCCCTCAGCGGTTTCATCGCCGCCATGAATGCCAATAATGCCTTTGGCGATTTTATCCGGGGGAAGGAATATATACCCCGCCCCCTAATCACTACCAATTCCCCGGCTTTGGACGTAAGCCAGCCCTCAAATTACAAAAGACTCGTGGCTTTTTATCAAGAAGCGCCGGCGGTTATGCGGAATATGGTGTACCCTGAAGCGGTGGACGACAAAGCCACTCTAGCCGCCATGGAAAATGCCTGGAAACGGCACCAGCTGATCCTCGACGCCCACGGCGCGGTAGCCTATGCCGCCGCCGAAAGATACACCAAAGCCAGGGAGGATTACGGCCATATCGTTATCCTCGCCACGGGTCATCCGGCAAAACAGGCCGGACTCATTTCAGAGATCCTGGGCAGGGAGCTTGAAGTTCCGGAAAAATTCCGGAAACTCCAGCATAAAACCGACCCGGTGGCCCTCATTGACCCGCAGCTTGACGCCCTGCAGGGCGCTATCGCGAGCTGTGTTTAGGAGCCCGGCCGCCCCGCTGAAGCGGATTCTTGGAACATAAAAAAAACCGTAACCGAATGGAGGAAAACCGGTTACGGCCCAGGAGGAAACTAGCATACTAACTTTTTATTGTTAAACCATCCAATTCCCCGGAGGTTACAACTATTGATTGGAAGGCCCTTCAAGTCTTGAAAATTATACCTTTTTGAAATAGTATGTCCTTATGATCAATGAGAATAATTCACCCGATATTACGGGGAAGAAGATTTTTTTTCTCCATCCTACCGCCCTCGTTCAAAACGAAGTAGCGGCGGCGCTGATACAGCGGGAATTAGAGGTGTATATTGTCAGGGATCATATGAAGCTGCGCCGGATTCTTAAAAAATATCCCAGCTCCGTGGTGTTTGTAACTATTGATAACGGTATGCCCGAAAAAGACTGGGAGGCCTGGATCCGGGCTGTTTTGGCTGAGCCCGCCACGGCAAATATAGCCTTTGGTATTTTTGCTTCCGAAAATAATGGGGTGCTGGTCCATAAATACGTCGATCTCATCAAGGTTAAGTGCGGCTATGTGGTGATAAAGCCGGATACCAGAAACTCCATTATTCAGATATTGGAAAATCTAAAAGCCATTGACGCCTGGGGCAGGCGAAAATACATCCGGGTTACTTCGGATAATGAGGCCCTTACCACTATTAATCTGCCCTATGAGAACGAATTTAGAAAGGGGTTTATCAAGGATATCAGCGTAGCAGGGTTATCCTGCTTTTTCCCCGAGGACCCTAATATCGGGAAGAACTCCCTCATATCCAATATCCAAATCAAGCTGCAAAGCATATTGTTAAAGGCCGAAGGGATAGTGTTCGGCTCCCGTATGGACGGCCTTATCAAAATATACGTGATCATCTTTACCCAAAGAACCGATCCCGAGGTCCGGGTAAAGATCCGCAAATTTATCCAGACCGCTTTACAGACACGGATGAATGCGGAATTAAAATGAATGCCCCTTCCGGCTCCTAAGCCTTTACCGCAGCCCCTCCACTTCCGCCCGGGTGCTTTTCCTCCAGAACTGGCTGCGGCCTATGCCGAGGCCTATTTCTCCCCGCATCTCCAGGGTATCGACCGGGTACCGTCTGTTGTCCGCCGGCCGGAAGGTGATCCGGCACTTATACAGGTTGCCGGTTTCGGGGTCCACCACGCTTCCGCCGCTCCACTGGCCCGCCCTATTCATCGTCAACCCGAAGATCCACGGGGTCCCCCGTACCGGCATCTGGTTCACCTTACCCGCCACGGGGAAATCCGGATAGGACTCCTTGCATTTATCGGCCTTAACATCCTGGGGATGCCCGACCACGCCCAGGACCTTGCCGTAGAGCTTCCCCCCGCTCTGGTATATCTCCCAGCCCGCGGTAATCTTGCCGGTCTTCTCGTCCACACTGACCCAGTAACCTTCCACCGGATCCGCCGCAAACAAGACCCCCGCGTTCAATACCCAGGCTGCGGCCAACGCGGCCAATACTATTCCCTTTTTCATACCTTCTCCTCTTATTTATAAAGATAACTGGTATTCCAAGGAATTGTAAAGGGGGACCATAACTTTTGGTTCGCGCTGAGGGGTTTCATACCTTTATAACCACGGCAGAGCCGCAGGGTATGAAACCCCCAACACGAATCAAAGAAAACTATTGACGGGAGCCGGAAGTGGGGGTACAGTAACATAAGGAAGAAAGGAATGACCTATAGTATCGCCATGGCCGGCAAGGGGGGCACGGGTAAAACCACCCTTTGCGGCTTATTTATTGATCACCTGGTTAATAC
>JAITEG010000195.1 GCA_031282145.1 Spirochaetaceae bacterium
GTGGGTTCCGGGAAGACCCTGGTTTCTTTCCTCGCGGCCCTCCGGGCGGTGGAAGCCGGGGGGCAGGCGGCCCTTTTGGCCCCCACGGAACTCCTGGCCCGGCAGCACGCGGAAAACGCCGGGGCCCTCCTCGAACCCCTGGGGGTCAGGCCGGCCTTCCTCACGGGGAACCTCAAGGCCGCGGGCCGTTCCCCCCTGCTCAAGGCCCTGGCCGCCGGGGAAATAGACCTCGTGATCGGTACCCACGCCCTCTTTTCCCGGGACGTGATCTATAAAAACCTCCGGCTGGTCACGGTGGATGAGCAGCACCGCTTTGGGGTGATCCAGCGTTCCCTGATCATGGCCAAGGGGCAATCCTCCCGGTCGTCTCCGGGGACTCCGGACCTCCTCATGATGAGCGCCACCCCCATCCCCCGGACCCTGGCCCTGACGGTCTTCGGGGACCTGGAGGTATCGATCATCCGGGACCTGCCCCCGGGACGGAAGCCCGTAAAGACCCACCTGGCCCGGGAATCCAACGAGGATAAGGTCTACGAGTTTGTACGGAAGGAGCTGGCCGCGGGGCGTCAGGCCTATTTTGTGTATCCCCTGATCGAGGTGAACGAAAAGCGGGACCTCAAAGACGCGGTTTCCATGGCGGAACGGCTGGGTAAAGAGATTTTCCCCCGGTACCCCACCGCCCTCCTCCATTCCCGCCTTGACGAGGAGGAAAAACGGCGGATCATGGACGATTTTCGCCGGGGGGACATCCGGCTCCTCGCGGCTACCAGCGTGGTGGAGGTCGGGGTGGACCTGCCCAACGCCACCTGTATGGTCGTAGAACACGCCGAACGGTTCGGCCTCTCCGCCCTCCATCAGCTCCGGGGCCGGGTCGGCCGGGGGCCGGATCAGGCCTACTGCTTCCTCGTGTACTCAGAGGAACTCACCGAAGACGGCAAGACCCGGCTCAAGGTAATGCTGGAGCATTCCGACGGTTTTATCATCGCTGAAGAGGACCTCAAGCTCCGGGGGCCGGGCCAGATCGCCGGCATCGAACAATCGGGCTACCTCTCCCTGGGAATAGCCGATCCCCTCCGGGACGCCGCGGAACTGGAACGGGCCCGAAACGACGCCTTTGCCATGCTGGAGGAGGACCCCGGCCTCCTCCTCCCGGAACACCTGCGGGTGGCGGAGATCCTCAACCGGGCGCCCCCCTTCTCCACGGTGGTGTTGTAGGATCCGGGGATCCATTCTTTCAATATTTCCCTAAAACGGAGGGGTCCCGGAGGACTTGCGTAACATATCTTCACCGTATTATTATGTTGATATTCCTACTGAATTTAAGTGTTTTGTATGATAATTGCATAGAGCCGCGTTTTGCGGTCAGTTTTTAGGGAGAGAACGATGAAGGAGCGATCTATGATTACCCTAAAGGGAGTATCAAAGCGTTATGCCGCCGTATCCGCGGTGGCGGAGGTGGACCTTACCATCCCCGGCGGGGGATTATTCGGGATTATCGGAAAAAGCGGGGCGGGAAAATCCACCCTGCTGCGGCTCATGAGCCTCCTCGAGCCTCCCGACGGGGGGGAGGTTTATTACGGGAACGAACGGGTGGATATCCTCACCGGCAAGGAGCTTCTATTGCGGCGGCGGAAGATGGGGATGATCTTCCAGAATTTTAACCTCCTTGCTTCCCGGAATGTGACCGGGAACATCAGTTATCCCCTGGAAATCGCCGGGTTCCACAAAAAACAAATTGAAAAACGGGTGGATGAACTCTTGGAAGTGGTGGCGATTACGGATAAACGTAAGGCCCGGCTCCGGGAGCTTTCGGGGGGGCAAAAACAACGGGTCGCCATTGCCCGGGCCCTGGCGGTAAATCCCGAGGTTCTTTTTTGCGACGAAGCCACCAGTTCCCTGGACCCCCAGACCACCCGGTCGATCCTCTCCCTGATTCGGGAACTCCACGACCGGCTGCAACTCACCGTGGTCCTCATTACCCACCAGATGGGGGTGATCAGGGAGGTCTGCGAGGAAGTGGCGGTGCTGGACGAGGGCCGCATTGTGGAACAGGGGCCGGTGGAAGCCCTGTTTAAAACGCCTAAAACCACCGCGGCCCGGGAGTTGGTTTACGCCTGAAGCAGGTAACAGGTAATAAGGAATAGGGAACAAAAAAATAAGGAGCAAAGGACGAGAGAACCTCTTCCTTTGCTCCTTGCTTCTGGCAGAGAGGAGTTTGCCGCGCTTACGCATAAAGGCGAAGCGCGGCAAAGGCTTAGATTTGCTTCATCAGCCGCATTATTACTTCGGCAATAATCGCGGAACCGATAAAGGTTCCGATAAAAACAACACAGGCCAGGACGATGATGCGCCAACCCGCTTTTTTGAAAACCCCCAGGTCTTTACCGATGGCGATGCCGGCATAGGCAAGGATAGGGGTGGTCAGGGACATGAAGTTGACCTTCGCCATAGCGGCGTTAATAAAGGCGGCCCCGGGCACCCGGGGATAGGTCAGGATGCAGCCGAGGGTAACGATGTAGGCGGCGGCGGGAATTTTGGGAAAAACCTTGGCCAAGAGGATCCCCGCAATCGCGAAGGCGATAAGGATCAGCATCCCCGGAAGGGCATCGATGATGGGGTTCTTGTAGCCGACAAAATTCGCCACCAGGGACATGGCGCCGATAATAAGCAGCACGATAACGGAATTAAGCAGTTTCATTGGGCGGCCCCCTCTTTCTTGGATTTTTTCACGTCGAGCCGTACGGGCTTTTCCGGAAGCTGGCCGTACTTGAGCTTATAGCACTTGCGGTAGAGCCATTCGCTTAAAGGCAGGGCGATAAACAGGGACATATAGAGGCCGTCAAGACCGCTCAGCATATTGCTGGCCGCCCCGAAGGCCTGGATCTGCTGGGCCATGTCGGGGAACATCGAAGAGAGGGTCCCCACCGAGGCGGTCATCATACTGGCGCTTCCCACCCCGGCGGCCATGGCCAGGGAATAGGGGTGGAAGGGAAGGTATGCGGCGCAGAAGGTGGTCAAGAGGGCGATGAAGATCGTGCCGAACACGGTGCCGCAGATATAAACCCCCATGACCCCCCGGCCTTCCGGACCGTCAAGGCCGTACTTATCTCCGATAAGGGCAACGTTGGGTTCCCGGGCAACCGAGTGGGCGCCGCCGATGGCCTCCCGCTTGAGCCCCAGGAGGACCGCCACGGGGATGCCGATAAAGAGGGTCCCGAGGTTGCCGAACTCCTGCAGGATGAGGGCGGGGCTCGCGGCGATGATCTGATCCAGGGTGGGGCCCACCAGGGTGCCGTAGCGCGCCATGAGGAGCATCAGGGTAAGGCCGATGAGGGAACTGGCGTCTTCCATGTCCTTGAGTTTTGCCACCTTGACAAACTTCAGGGTGAGTAAGATTCCCAGGATAAGGGCGTACAACATGGGGACGAGTACGATTCTTCCCGGGCCGACCTGAATGTTCTTGGTTCCGATAAATTCGGCAACCACAATCAGGATGAGAACAAGTACGTGAAGCTTAATGTTTTTCATCTCTCCTCCTTAAAATAAAGACTCATCTTAGCTACATATTCATCAGCCGTTAACAGCGGCTTATGATCCGCAATGATTTTCTTCGCCGCCCCGGCGCCGTCGGCGAGGAGATCCACCACGCTCAGGGCCAGGGCCTTGGCGGGGAGGAGGCAGGCGGCGGCAAAGTCCGTGACCGCGAAATCCCTGCCGTGGAGCGCCCCGGTTACCCCCCCGATATAGGGATGAATCGCCGGCATGAGGTGGGACACGTCCCCCATGTCGGTGGAGCCGGAGAAATGTTCTATCCGCGCCACTTTTATGCCCGGGTGGGCGAACTCCGCGTTTTGGATGAAAATATCGTTCAGTTCTTCAGGGCAGACCAGGGGAAGCATCCCGGGGCTGGTGTTGATGACGGTTTTCGCCCCCACCGCGTCCCCCCCCGCCCGCAGGGCGCGGTCCACCTTCCCATGGGTGGCCTCGATGGCCTCCATGGTCTTTCCCCGGACATAGGTCTCAAGCCGCACGTCCGCGGGGACGGAATTGACCAGGTCCCCCCCCTTGGTGATCACCGGGTGCACCCGGATATGATCCTCGTCCCGGAAGGTCTCCCGGAGGGCGTGGATCCCCGCCAGGCCCAGCATGGCCGCGTTGAGGGCGTTCACCCCCTCGTGGGGAGCCGCGGCGGCGTGGGCCTCCTTCCCGATATACCGGATGGTCTTACCGATAAAGCCGTTGGAGGATTTTCCGATATAAACCGACGGTTCGGGGCTGTAGGCGTTGGAATGGATCATCATCGCCATATCGATGCCCGCGAGCTCCCCCCGGTAGATAAGCTCCCCCTTGCCGGAGAGGAAGAAGATCTTCCCCTCCTCCCGCAGCCGGGTCCGGTAGGCGATTTCCACATATTCCTCGGCGGGCACGGCGAAGAATACCACGTTCCCGTCGAGCTTTTCCTTTCGGTACAATTCCGAGAGGGCAATGGCCGCGCCCATCATGGCGCCGAGCTGCAGGAAGTGGCCGCAGACGTGGGCGGCCCCGGTTTCCGGGTTGGCCGAGGGCGCCTCGGGGCAGCCTATGGCGTCAAGCTCGCCGAAGATGGCGACGGTGGGGCCGGCATTCCCCGCGAGGCGGGCCCGTACCCCGGTGAGGGCAAGCCCCTCTTCGGTGGGAAGGCCGAGGCCCCGAAAAAACGCCGCGGTTTTGGCGGCGGTTTTGGTTTCCTTAAAGCCGAGTTCCGGTTCGCTCCACACCGAGCCGGCGTAACCCTGGATCTTTTCCGCCGCCCCGTCGATGCAGGCACAGATATCCCGTTTTATGTTGTCTTTGTCCGTCATCGCCCCATCTCCTTTTGCTCTTCCCGCCAATCATATCACATCCCCGGCGGGGGGGTAAGCCCCGAAGAAAAAAAGTGAGGCAACGAACAATTAGCAAATAGCAGGTAGCAAGGAGCAAAGGTAAGCGCTTTGTTCTTTGCTACCTGCTACCTGCTACCTGCTACCTGCTACCTGCTACCTGCTGCCGGGTAGAACCGGGCGGTCACCCACCCGGAACCCCCACAGACCCGGACGTGCCCAATTAAGGCATCCGGTTCCTCAAGAAAAAGATTCGCTTAGTTCCAGGAGTGCATTATTTTCGGTTCAGGCAGCGGGAAGTTCCTCAGGTACTCGCCGAACTCTTGCCGGTCCTGGCTCGTCTTCGCCGACCTCCGGTTTAGCCACTTGAACCATATCCGTTTTACCTGTTCGTAGTATAACCCGATGCTTGCATAATTAAGGGGTATCCCGTAATATCCATAGTACCCCCGCAGTTTGGCGCTGAGTTCTTTATGTTGTTCCCTCTTTGCCCGATGCCGGTTCTCCCGGCACCACTGCGTGATTGCCTTCAATGCACGGCTCAGCCGTTTACTCTCCGTCTTCCGCCCCACCATCCACCGCCCCCTCCGGGATTTCGTCCAATAATGCCGGAACCCCAGAAACGTGAAACTTCCGTTCCCCTTGCGGCTGTCTCCGGCAGGCTTCCGAAAGTCTACCAGCTTCGTCTTCTCTGGGTGTATCGTTAATCCATACTTCGCAAACCGGAGGGCCAACACTTTCATTATCCGGTCGGCATCCTCCTGCTTCTCACACCCGATGACCGCATCGTCAGCATAGCGCACCATGAAGGATTTCCCTTCAAGCCTCGGTTGGACTACCCTTACAAACCAGTCGTCCAATACTTCGTGCAGGTAGATATTGCTCAACAACGGCGATATGAGGGGCTGTCCAGGAAGTACAATTTCTGGCAGTTCTTTTTGTTGTCCATGTAGGATTTTTGAAAAGTTTTCTGAATGTTCAGATTTTTGCGGATTGTGGTTCCACTTCAAGCCGGTTTTCGGTTGTTTATCCGGTGTAGTTGCTTCAAATTAT
>JAITEG010000210.1 GCA_031282145.1 Spirochaetaceae bacterium
GACACCGTAGCGGTTATCGTAAGATCAGCCTGACCCGAAGAGGGGGTACCGGGGGGATCATTGACCACATCGGGGCACCCCACAAAAACAAGAAGCGTTAAAGCAAATAACGCCAAACCGCCAAAAAGCAGAGCTTTTTTATACATAACATCCTCCGTGATAAGCATCATCCCCGGGTCTCTCCGGGGTTACTCCGCAGGTACTCAAGAGGGCCATGCCTTAAAAAGGGGCCGGAACGGCTTTAAACGGCCAAAAACCGGTTTCCCCTTCTTACGCACTGTCCCGGCCGCGGAATCCTACCGGAACGCCACTTTTTAAACGCCGCTCGAAAAAAAAAACTAACCCAGAAACACAAAATTGGAGGAACCCGTAATTTCCCGGACAGGGAAAAAAAGATAAGTCATTATTTTATAAGCATTTACGGAAGAATCCACCACCTTTCTCCATATAAAACCACATAAACAGAGCCCCATCGGGGGTCTCTCTAGTATCGGCTATTATTATTATAAACTTAAGCGCTTTTTTTATCAAGGCTCAATACTAAAGATAATAAAAAAATACCAAAAAATCAAAGAAAAATCATCTTATTCAGTAATTTCACCTTACAAAAAATGATCCGTGTAGTAACCCCTGCCGGCCGGTATCCAGCCGGGTCCGCCTTGACAGGACCGGGTATTCGGCCTATTGTCGGGGAAATATTTCACCGTTCAGGGGGGTTATATGCGGGTATATAATTTTTCTTCCGGGCCCTCGACGCTGCCGGAGCCGGTGCTGGAGCGGGCCGCCCGGGAAATGAAGGACGCCAACGGGACCGGGCAGAGTGTCATGGAGATGAGCCACCGGTCCGCCGATTTTAAGCCCATTATCGAAAGAACCGAGGCCCTGCTCCGGGAAGTGATGGAGATTCCCCCGAATTACCGGGTGCTGTTCCTCCAGGGGGGGGCGTCGCTCCAGTTCGCGATGATCCCCCTCAACCTGGCCGCGGGGGAGGCGGGGGTCCCGGCGAAGGGGGCGACCTATGTGGAGACCGGCGTTTGGGCCAAAAAGGCCGCGGAGGAGGGGGCGAAGTACGCCCGGGTGGCGGTAGCGGCCTCTTCCCGGGACCGGGACTATACCTATATCCCCCCGGCGCCGGCGCCGGGAGCGGGGGATGCCTTTTACCACATCACCCTCAACAATACCATCGTGGGTACCAAGTGGAGGGAGCTTCCCGAAACCGGCCCGGTTCCCCTGGCCGCGGATATTTCAAGCTGCATCCTCTCGGAGCCCCTGGAGGTGTCCCGATTCGGCGTCCTCTACGCGGGGGCGCAGAAGAACCTGGGCCCCGCGGGGACCACCGTGGTGATCATCCGGGAGGACCTCATCGGCCGGGCCCCGTCCTGGACCCCGGCGCTGCTCCGGTACGACGTCCTCGCCGGGGAGGGGTCCATGTACAACACCCCCCCCTGCTACGGGATCTACGTCATAGGGTTGGTCCTGGAATGGCTCAAGGGCCTCGGGGGGGTGCGGGCCATAGCCGAAAGAAATGAGGAAAAGGCAGGGCTGCTCTACGCCTATCTGGAGAACTCGCGCTGCTTCTGTTCGCCGGTGGAAAAACCCTTCCGGAGCCTCATGAACATCCCCTTTACCCTGGCCCGGGGCGGCCCGGAGGAAAAGAAAACCCTGGAAGCGCGGTTTGTTACGGAAGCCGCCGCCGAGGGCCTCGTGAACCTCGCCGGGCACCGCCTGGTGGGGGGGATGCGGGCCAGCATCTACAACGCCATGCCCCTCGAAGGGGTTCGGGCGCTGATACGCTTTATGGAAAAATTTGAAAAGGGCCTGACCTGAGCGTGTTCCAAAACCCGGTTGGTTTTGGAACAGCCTCATCTTTTTTATAAGGAGGAATACCTTGTTCCGCATACGAACGATAAACAAAATATCCCCCGACGGGCTTGAGCTTTTTCCCCGGGACCGTTACGAAGTCGCCAGCGATTTACCCAACCCCGACGCCATCCTGGTGAGGAGCGCGAGCCTCCACGGCATGGAATTCCCCAAAACCCTTAAGGCCATAGCCCGGGCCGGGGCGGGGGTCAACAACATACCCGTCGCCCCGTGCAGCGAACAGGGGGTGGTGGTCTTCAATACCCCCGGGGGGAACGCCAACGCGGTAAAGGAATTGGCCATTGCCGCCCTGCTCCTCTCCTCCCGGAACATCCTGGGGGGGATCGCCTGGGGGGCCTCCCTCAAGGACATGGCCGACGAGGTGCCGGAACTGGTGGAAAAGGGAAAGGCCCGGTTTGAGGGGCCGGAAATCCGGGGGAAGACCCTGGCGGTGATCGGCCTCGGGGCCGTGGGGGTCATGGTAGCCAATGACGCCGTGGCCCTGGGGATGAAGGTCCGGGGCTATGACCCCTATATATCGGTGGAAGCGGCCTGGAACCTTTCCCACGAGGTAGAGCGGGCGGAAACCCTGGAAGGGGTCCTGGCCAAGGCCGATTATGTTACCCTCCATGTACCGTTGATGGATACCACCAAGGGGCTTTTGGACGCGGAAAAATTCCGGATCATGAAAAAGGGCGCCCGGGTCATTAACCTTGCCCGGGGGGGGCTGGTAAACGAGGCGGAGATTATCGAAGCCCTGGCTTCGGAAAAACTAGGGGGCTATGTGACGGATTTTCCCTCCGCGGAACTCCTGGCCTGTAAGCGGGCCATCTGTATCCCCCACTTGGGGGCTTCTACCCCGGAGGCGGAGGATAATTGCGCGGTCATGGCGGTGCACCAGCTCATGGATTTTCTTGAATCCGGGGCGATCAAGAATTCGGTTAACTTCCCCCGGTGCCGTCTGGAGCAGCGGGCCCCCTGCAGGCTTTTGGTGGTAAACCGGAACATCCCCAACATGGTCGGTCAGATAACCACCATCCTTGCCGGCTCGGGGATCAATATTACGGACCTGATCAACCACCACCGGGATGAATACGCCTATAATATCATTGATACGGAACAACGGATCCCCCCCGGCGCCCTGGAACAGCTTGAAAAGGTGGAGGGGATCATCCGGATCAGGACCATTGAACAAGCCGCTTTCGTATGAAAACAATGTTGTTTCTTACTAAAGTTTACCTCTTTTTGACAAAATATTGAAATAAAAACCCGCAAACAGTTGTCTTTTGCCCTTCAAGTTGTTATTATAAATATAATCGTTGGAGAATTGAGCCGGTTTCAAACCCGGCTCAATTCGTATATAGATAATGACGGATATGATTTTGTCCGAAAAAAGAGAATACGAGGGTTTATAATTTTGTTTTTAAAGTGGAAATTACTTTTTTATGTGGGGGTATCGTCGCTCCTCTTGTCCATTGGGGGTATATCCTTTTTCATCCTTTTCCATGAGTTCTATCCGGAGCCGGAATTGATCGTGCCGGATACGGTTACGGTCGTGGAGACTACGCCTGCGGAAATTCCGCCATGGCTGGCCCTGGATGTGGTCAATTCCTCGGTCTTTGAATCGGGGAAACGACGGGACGTCATCCTTGAAGCCTATCGGGACCCTGATTTTAAGGACGACGTCATTGCCTTCTTCACTTCGGTCGCCAACTCCCGGTATCTGGCCTCGGTTATCCTTGCCCAGGCAGAGGCGTACAATATCTCCCCCGCCCTGGCCTTTGCCCTGTGCCGAGAAGAAAGCCAATACACGGTGCGGGCGGTGAGCAGGCAGAACGGGAACGGCAGCTTTGACCGCGGCCTGTTTCAGCTTAACAACCGGTCCTTTCCCCAGCTAAGGGAAGCGGATTTCTTTAACCCCGAAACCAACGCCCGCCACGGCATGGCCCATCTGCGCTGGTGCCTGGACACGGCGGGTTCGGAACTTGCGGCGCTGGCCATGTACAACGCCGGGGTAACCCGGGTAAAATCCAATAATACCCCCAAAGGAACTCTGGATTACGTTTCCCGGATTCTGGATTCCCGGGCTCGAATCGAAGAATCCTTTCGGGTGGACTATCTGTTAAACGAAGGGTTTCACGGGGCCCATGAACCGGCGGTAAAGGCGGCTGAAAACAGATCGGAACTGGTCCAACTAGCGTTCTTTCCCTACCGATAACAACCCGCGGGCGAAGAAAACACTCCGGTAGTTTCTTTGCCCGCTGTTCCCAATTCCCTTTTTCGAGGTGTGGCTATGAGCGAACGGATGGCGGAATTGGCATTACAGCTTGGCCTCATCGTATTTGCGGTCCGTATCTGCGGCAGGCTGGCAAAGGCGGTGGGAATTCCCCCGGTATTGGGGGAACTCCTTTCGGGGGTCATCATCGGTCCCTATGCCCTGGGCGCCCTGGCCCTGCCGGGTTTTCCCCGGGGCCTTTTCCCCCTGGAAGCCGGTCCCCTCGCGGTCAGCGCCGAGCTGTACGCCTTTGCCGTGGTGGCTTCCATTATCCTGCTTTTTGCTTCCGGACTGGAGACGGATCTGGGACTTTTCCTCCGGTATTCGGTGGCGGGAGGGGTCATCGGTATCGGCGGGGTGGCTTTTTCCTTTGCCTTCGGCGGCCTTGTGGGCATGGTCCTGCTCCACAGCTCCTTTATGGACCCCCGGTGTCTTTTTCTGGGGATCCTCTCCACCGCCACTTCGGTGGGTATCACCGCCCGGATCCTCTCGGATAACAAGCGGATGGATTCCCCCGAAGGGGTGACTATCCTGGCCGCGGCGGTGTTCGACGATGTCCTGGGGATCATCATGCTGGCGGTGGTCTTGGGGGTGGTGGCGGTGATCACCGGGGGCCAGGGCGGAGAGAACGGCCTGAACGCTTTCGGGATTCTGGGTATCGCCGGAAAGGCCTTTGGGATCTGGCTGGGATTTACCGTCCTGGGGCTTATTTTTTCAAAAAGAATCGCCGCCTTCCTCAAATTGTTTCGGCATAGTTTTGATTTTTCCATCCTTGCCCTGGGTGTAGCCCTGATCCTGGCGGGTTTTTTCGAAAAACAGGGGCTGGCCATGATCATCGGCGCCTATATTTCCGGCCTTTCCCTTTCAAAAACCGATATTGCCGCGGTTATTCAGGATAGGCTCCGGGGGCTTTACGAGTTTTTTGTCCCCGTCTTTTTCGCGGTCATGGGGATGATGGTCAATCTGGGGGATATTTTTTCCTTCCGGGTGCTGCTCTTTGGGGCGTTGTATACGGCCGCCGCGATCCTCGCCAAAATAGCCGGCTGCGGCGGCCCGGCCCTGCTCATGGGCTTTAACCTCCGGGGGGCCCTGCGGATAGGGACCGGGATGGTCCCCCGGGGAGAGGTGGCCTTGATCATCGCCGGCATCGGTCTTGCTTCGGGGGTCCTGGACAATCAGCTTTTCGCGGTAATCATCCTGATGACCCTGGTTACCACCCTGGCGGCGCCCCCCCTGTTAAGCCTTACCCTTAAGCATCCCGGGTCAGGAACCAAAAAACCCGTTAAAGGGGACGATTCCGCCGCGGCGGTCTGGGACTTCCACTCCCCGGAGATCGCCGACATGGTGATCAATACCCTCCTCAAGGACCTCAGGGCCGAGGGATTTTATGTGCAGATGATGAGCATTGACGAGGGCCTCACCCAGGCCCGGAAGGGGGATATCTCCCTTTCCATCACCGAAACGGAAAGCACCGTAACCATAGAAACCAATAAGGTGGACATGCCCCTGGTAAAAACCGCCATATACGAAGCGATCCTGGGCCTGCATGATACCATCCAAAAACTAAAGGCTTCATCCGATCCCCGGGCGATGAAACAGGAAATCTCCGACCTGGAAGGCCGGACCCGGGAGGAAGTCCTCACCCTGATCGATCCCCGCTGTATCATCCTGGACCTCAAGGGAACTACCAAGGAGGAGATCATCACGGAACTGGTGGATCTCCTGAATGTCCGGAAAAAACTGTTGAACCGGGACGAGGCCCTGCAGGATGTGCTGGAGCGGGAAAAGGCCATGAGTACCGGCATGGAACACGGCATAGCCCTGCCCCACGGCAAAAGCGAGGCGGTGGCGGATATATGCGTGGCGGTGGGAATAAAAAAAGAGGGGGTCGATTTTGAATCCCTGGACGGCGAAAAATCCCGGCTCTTTATCCTGGTGGTCTCCCCCAAAAGAACCAGCGGCCCCCACATCCAGTTTCTTGCCGCCAT
>JAITEG010000237.1 GCA_031282145.1 Spirochaetaceae bacterium
GACTGGCTGGAAGCAAATCCCGATGCGGACCGTCGCAAAATCCCCTGGGAGGTCATTTTGATTGAGGAACAGGAAAAAACCGGCACCCGGTCCTTCAAAAGTTTTATTTTTCCCTGGAAGGATTAGGACCGGTACCCGTTTAAAAAACCCTGTCATGAAATTTAAAATCCGGCAGCCGTGGAAAAGATCGATTTTAACGGTCCCATCTATGTTCGACTGGCGGCAATTTATCGAATAGGGCATGGGGTTCGTATTGGTACCAATAAGCAACCGCTCCAATATCCTCCCCCAGAGGCCTGAAACCGGGTTTGTTCCACCAGCCCAAAGTATCTACGGTTACCCTCAGGTCAGTAAAAAAGCCGATGTTGTCCGGAATATGCCAGCGGTACAAGCTAAATTTCCTACCCCCCCGTGGATTCGTGGTCAGAGCCAGGGGCATGCCTAAAAAGGCCGTTGAAAAGGACTGCTCGTTGTCCGCGCAGAGGTCGGTATTGAATGAGGAAAAACCAAAAGAACCACCGAAATAATCTTCGGTACCATTATCCGCCATGGTTGGGTTGGAGCCATCCCCATCAATATAGAATTTTACCTCCCCTTCACCCCACCAACCGGAACTCAGAGAATTCCATGCCAGATATGTTCCTGTATATTTACCGGTTCCCTTTATACCATCCGCTATGGTAAAGGTAGGATTTTCGCGGTCCGTCCGAGACCGGCGGTATTGGGCGTGAAAATACATTGATTGTTCCGGTATTTCGTAAAGCTGGTACATAACGCGGTAGGCAATACAGTCTATATCCTTGGAACCTTCATGGGTTAATGTTATGTGGGCTTTTTTGCGGAAAGGCATCTGCCAATAGCAACTGTATGCATTACGGGGCAGAACAGTGACCGGAATCGAATGAACCGAATGTTTGTGTTCGTCAAAACCATTAGCAAAAAAGGCCCCTAGGGGCGCCTCTACTGAAGGAATTTTTTCATCATCCCAATAAAATCTGAAAACCAATTCTGAAAGCCATACATGGTCGGTGGTGATAAAAAATTCCGTTATACATCCCGGACCGGTAATATCCGCCAGGACTGTAGTAGTTCCGGCTTTCAACCGCAAAAACGGGTGAACTTTGAGCCCTTTGCCTTTATCCAGCGTATCTTCTTCCTTTTCCCATTTACAGGCTCCTCCCTTTTCTCCCGTCGGATTTTCGGCGGAAATTTGCCGGGTAATCCGAGGTTCGGTAATGGCCAAATGTTCAAGCCACATGGTAATCCTCCTTTGCCTCAACAACTCTATTATACTATTTGTTTAAAATTATGGTTTTGTTTTTCAGATTTATAATAAAATATTATAAATCTTTACAAAAATATTATATTTATTTTCTTCCGCAAAAGGTTTTATCATAATTAAAGTTGTTCCAAAATTGAAGTTTTAGAACAGCCTCGACTTATTATTTCCACAGGAGGGAAGTATGAACAAGGTTTTTTTTAAAATCGCGGTGGTTTTTATCATGCTGGTTCTTTGCGGGGGATTTGCCGTTGCCGGGGCTCAGGGAGATCAGCAAAAGGGAAATTATGATCTTACCGTGATGTCGGTCGATACCACCAATCCAAAATTTGCCGAATGGAAGGCCGATGCTGAAGCCGCTACGGGGCTTAAGATCAATTTTATTGCCACCCCTACAGATGCGGATACGCGCCAGCAAAAGGTAACCACCATTTTATCTTCCGGGGATACTTCCATTGACATTCTGGAAGTGAACGACGAAATGCTCTCGGCCTTCAAAAACACCGGCTGGCTTGAACCGGTTCAGGGTAAAGTTATTACCCCCGAAATTATGGCCCAGCTTCCCCAGGCATTCGTTAAGGACATGATGACCGCAAGAAACGGCGACATTGTGGGGATCCAGAAATATAACGGTTATTTGGCCTTATGGGTGAATCAGGAAATTTTAAACGAAGTGGGCATTCCGGAAATTAAAAACAAAGACGATTGGATTGAATTCTGCAAACGTGCCAGCGCTAAGCCGGGCCGTTATGGATACGGCGGTTCCTGGGAAAAAACCTATGTGTTCAATGAAATCGGTACCTTTGTCAATCTTTTCGGTGGGGATTATTTTGATTGGACCAACCCCCGTAACCGGGAAGCTATGCAGTTCATGTACGACATGGTGAATACCTGGAAAGTAACCCCGATTGATCAGATCGCGGACCGTTATGAGCAGATGAACCAGAAATTTATTGACGGCAAATACGGTATGTTGTTTATGTGGGGCGCCGGAGGCGATTATGACGCGGCAGGTATGCGGGGGCCGGACAAGATCCATATAGCCCAGGTGCCTCAATTTAACACCAGAAGTGTTTTTGCCGATTCGTGGTATTATGTGCTTAATAAGGCGTCAAAACACAAGGAAGCGGCTATCAAATTTATGCAATACCGCCAGAGCCAGCAGGGCATGATGGCAAACTTTAACGCCTTTGAACAGTGGCCTGCCCGGAAGGATGTGTCAGCGGTGATTCCCGACGACAACTTCCTTAAGGCCATGTACAAGGTTTACGCCGATACGACGGTAATCCGCGGTCGGCCCATGCTGCCCCAGAGCATGGAATTTATCACCGATATGGGTACCATATTCCAGGCGTATATACAAAATAAAATTAGTCTGGATGATTTCTGCAGACAAGCCCAAGGGTTTGTAGACAAGTACCGCCAGTAATCCGTTTTTTGAGGAAGGTGCTTTAAAAAGCATCTTCCTTATTTTGGTTATTATTTGGGTAAGGAATAATGGAAATTCAAACGGGAAAAAACAAACGAAATTTGATTATAATCGGATGGTTATTTATATTGCCCGCGTTTTTAATCCGCGCGTTTACTACGGTTTATCCCATTATTATGACTTTTATTAACAGCCTTTTTGACATAAGACTTCTTTCCGGGATCCGTGAATTTGCGGGATTAAAAAATTATGTGACTGTTTTCGCTGATCAAAAAGTACGGACCAGTATATCCTTTACGGTTATGTTCGTACTGATATCAATGGTTTTTCACGTAGTTTCTGGAATTATTCTCGCCCTGGTCATGAATATGAAATTTAAAGGGAAACGATTCCTCAGAACTATTGTGCTTATACCTTGGGCCATGCCGGCCATCGTTATTGGAATGGCCGCCAAATGGGCTTTTAATAACGACTATGGGCTTGTTAATGATTTTATCCGGCGCTTTGTTCCGGATTTTCAGCTCCACTGGCTTATCAATACCCTTTCGGCCCGATGGTCGGTTATCGCCATGGATCTCTGGAAAGATCTGCCCTTCTTTTCGATCTTGATTTTGTCGGGGCTCCAGTTTATTTCCCATGAGCTTTATGAAGCGGCTACGGTTGACGGCGCCAGCCCTATCCAATCCTTTTTTTATATTACCCTGCCTCTTATTTTTCGTACGGTTATTACCCTTTGTATACCCTTTACTATGTGGAGGCTTATTACCTTCGACTTGGTTTATTCTATGACCGCCGGCGGGCCCGGGGAGGATACGGCCCTTATTGCCTACCGCATTACCACCGAGGTTTACACCAATCTCAATATAGGTTACGGCTCTACCCTGGCGATATATCTTTTTGCGGTAATGGTATTGTTCAGTATCGGTAATATTAGATTTTTAAAGAAAATGGATTTCTAAAGAGGTGGTACGATGAAAACAAACAAGCGCAAAATAATAACTGCCGCCGGACGATGGATTATAACTTTTTTTGTGGCCTTTGTAATCCTCTTTCCCCTCTATTGGATATTTATTTCGTCCATAACCCCGCCGGGGGAACTTTTTGATCGTCCTATCGACTACACGCCGGATCATCCGACTTTGGCAAGTTATATCTATCTTGTTTCATATGCTGGCCTTTGGGAAAAAGTAAAAAATACCCTTATCATCATCGGTGCTTCCCTTATCTTAAGTACAGTGGTCTGTGTTCTGGCGGCTTACGGATTCTGCCGCTTTAAATCTCGGGGGATCAATTTGGTTTTTGCCTTCATGTTGGCAAGTATGCTCATTCCCGATGTAGTTACCACCAGGCCGCTCTACGATTTTATGCGCAAGGTCGGTCTTTTTGACACCTTTCCGGGTTTGATCATCCTTTATATAAGCGGTATTCTTCCCTTTTCGGTGATTGTGCTTACCAATTTTGTGAAGGAAATACCCATGAGCCTTGAAGAAGCCGCGGCGATTGATGGCGCGGGATTTATGCAGATACTTTTTAGCATAACCATGCCCCTTATGAAGCCCGCTATCGCAACGATATGTATCATTAATTTTATTTCCTGTCTTAATAATTTTTTTACGCCCCTGTATTATTCTAATGGAATTTCAGTACTTTCCACCGCCATTACCCAGCTGCCGCTACGGGATAATATGTATTCGGTTCCCTGGGATTTGGTGAGCGCCATGGGGTGGATCATAATTTTCCCGATTATTATTTTTGTCGCTGTTTTTGAACGGCGGATCATGGACGGTATTATGGCGGGCGGAATTAAATCGTAACCAGCCGGGAGGTTTTATGGATTTTTATAACAATCTGGGCGGTCTTATCAGGGAAAAGCACGGCAGAAGCCGGGCAATCAATGCGGAAAATCCCCGGGGTGAAAAGGGAGGGGGGGGGATTGTCGCTGGTACCCTGGGATCGTCGCGTAAGGGGAGCCCCTGTATACGGGGACTGGAAAGCGGAAAGACCTATGTGCTGGCGGAAATGGATGGTCCCGGAATTATTCAGCATATATGGATTACCGTAACCGACCGCACAGACCAGGACTATTATGTTCTGCGGGATCTGGTACTGCGAATGTATTGGGATGGAGAGGATAACCCTTCGGTAGAAGCGCCATTAGGGGATTTTTTCTGTTGCGGTTTTGCCCGGGGCTGTGATGTCAATTCCCTGCCCATCGTGGTTAATCCTAAACGGGCCATGAATTCCTATTTTCCCATGCCCTTCCGGAAAAAGGCGAAAATCACTATTGAAAATCAGCATGCCGTCCTGGTCCCCGCTTTTTTTTACCAGGTCGATTACTGCCTTTATGATGAACTGCCTTCCGATACGGTTTATTTTCATGCCCAATGGCGCAGAGAGCGGCTTACCCAAAAACAAAAGGACTATATCCTGGTGGACGGGATTAAAGGAAAGGGGCACTATGTGGGAACCTATTTTGCCTTAACCACTCTGGAAAGATACTGGTGGGGAGAAGGGGAAATAAAATTTTATCTTGACGGGGATCGTGATTATCCGACAATCTGCGGAACCGGTACGGAAGATTACTTCGGCGGCGCATGGAGTTTCGGTGCGTTAGATGCGCATAACAGAACCATTGAGCGGACCTATACAACTCCTTTTTTGGGTTATGTTTATTATTCCCACCATGATACTGAAGTTTTTAATCCCTACCATAATGACGATACCATGCCCCAGCGCGGTTTTTACCGCTGGCATATCATGGACCCCATCCTTTTTACCGAGGATTTGCGGGTTACCCTTCAACAAATCGGTGTGTGCCATAAGGGCCTTTTTGAACGGCAGGATGACGCGGCGTCCGTGGCTTATTGGTATCAGACTGAGCCCCATAATGATTTTCCGGCGTTTCCCCGGGTCGAAGACCGCTGGCCGAGATAAGGTGCTATGCCCAGGAGAAGCTTATGACGCAGCGCATAAAGGACTATTACCGCCCCGTTTATCATATAAGTCCGCCTTCGGGCTGGATGAACGATCCTAACGGTCTTATTCAATTCCGCGGAAAATATCATGTGTTTTATCAGCACTATCCCTATGCGCCGAAAGACGGGCCGAAACACTGGGGGCATGTCATAAGTGATGATTTGGTTCATTGGGAGCGGCTTCCCATTGCCCTTACGCCGGATACGGATTATGAAAAAGGCTGCTGGTCGGGAAGCGCCGTAAATAACCATGACGAATTGACGTTGATATATACGGCCCATGATGAAAGCCGGAAACCGAAACAGGTTCAATGTATCGCTTCCAGCGTTGACGGCGTCAATTTTAAAAAACATGAAAAAAATCCCGTAATTTCCGGCCCTCCCGAAGGATTTGGAGAAGACTTCCGGGACCCCAAGGTTTTCCGTTATGGGGAATGGTGGTACCTGGTTGTGGGGTGTACCAAAAACAACGAAGGGGGAATACTGCTCTACGGTTCCAAAGATCTGCTTTCCTGGGATTGTTTCGGTCGGATCTGCCAATCCAGTGGGAATCAGGGAACCATGTGGGAGTGTCCGGATCTTTTTGAACTGGAAGGAACCTGGGTCCTGCTCTGTTCGCCTATGAATATGGAAGGTTCAAAATGTATTTTCATTTCAGGAACCATGGATTTCCGGCCCCATGAAAAAAGGGGTTTATTTATTCAAGAAAACTGGCAGGATGTTGATTACGGTCTTGATTTTTATGCTCCCCAGACATTTATAGATGATCGGGGAAGACGTATCCTTATCGGCTGGATGGATATGTGGAATAGTGAATATATCACTTGTCAAAACGGCTGGATAGGGGCCCTTACCTTTCCGCGGGAACTGTACCGCGAACATGGCGTGATACGGCAGCGGCCGGTAGAGGAAGTTTCGCTGCTCAGGAAAACATGTTTTTGGAATGGAAATATTTCACTCACTTCTGGACAAAGGGGAAATCTGAAGGCGGTTTCCGGCAGCAGCATGGAGATTGCCTTTACCATTCCCGGGACGGCCAAGGGGAGCGTAAGCCTTTGCTTGAGGGCCTGTGAGGACCGGCGGAAAAAAACCCTTTTGGTATACGATTTTGATTCCCGTACTTTTATCATAGACAAACGCCAGGCCGGCGCGGGAAAACCCGATTATAAAAAAATCCCTATCGACGCGGATGAAAAAATAACGGTCCATATATTGGTGGATAAATCATCGGTTGAATTTTTTCTTTCCGGCCGCGCTGTAAGCTGCCGTATTTATCCTGATCCGTCGTGGGTTTTCTACGATATTTTTAGTGACGGGGATGATATGGTGATTCCCGATCTGCGGATCTATGAATTAGGTTGATTTAATTCCCGGTATTCAGAAGGGCTTAACCCTATCTTCTTTTTAAAACTGGTACTGAAATAATACTGGTTTGAATATCCTGTTTTATCACTGATCTCCTTAATAGACAAGCCGCTGCTTTTTAACAGGTAACAAGCGGTATCAATACGCACATTCGTTATTTCCTCGCTTATATTAAGGCCCGTATGTTTTTTGTAAAGGGCGGAGAGGTAGGCAGGGCTCAAATTAACCGAATCGGCGATATCGTTCAGACTGAGCAGTGAATTTTCATAGTTTTTTAATATATAATTCAGGGCCACATCACAGATGGTTCCATAGTATGTTTTTTCCGAATCGTCGATTTTTTTACATGCGGTTCCACATATTTCCTCAAGCCATGAAAATATTTCAAAACTTGAATGGAACATATCCGGAGCTGAATAAAGCCGTGATAGTTCCACTTCTATATCCTGGGTGTTAACACCCAATTTGACCAGAGCGTTAATCACTTTGCTTAGTACAAGACAGATGCGGAGAAAAAGGGCGTTTCTAGTTATTTTTTTCCGGTCAAGTTCTTTCTCCAGTTCCCTTATCCAGCCAGCCATGGCCGCCGTGTTTTTTTGATAGAGCAGGGCAACAAGTTCATTGTCCTGGTCCTCGGGGATAAGAAAGTTGTTGTTCTGACGGGATTCAAAATCCCTGGTATCGAATATTTTTTGTTGGGGAAGAAAAAAACGGTTTTCAAGGACTTTGTTCGCCTCCTCGCCGGACCTGCTGATATTCCAGATGGAATTTACCGTTATTCCTATTCCGACGATTAGGTTTAGTTTATTCCCCCGCACACATTTATCTTCCAGGGCGACCATGATACGGTAAATCTCCTTCTGAAAGGCCGATCGGCTGGGAAAATCGGCACCTATGATGCAAAAAAAGCCGTTAAAATCATCAGCCAGGTGGCAGATGCCCATGCCGTTCGCTAGGGCGATAATTTCATTTTGCATATCAAACTGCTGTACGTAATAACGCTGAATTCCGGTCTGGTTTTTTATTTCTTCCGCATTTTCGATAATTATCTTAATGCAGGTATAGTAATTAAAATTCAATTTCAGTCCCAGATATTCAGGATATTTTTCAAGCTGATATTTTGCTTCGTCGCTTTTAAGATGAAGGAGCTTATAAAAAAAGTTTGCTAAAATAGTGGGCCTGCTTTTTTCTATTATCTCCAGTACGTTTTGTTCATGATCAATTTTTTCCAGAACCTTTTTGATTTTTTGGGTAAGATAGGCATAATCTATGGGTTTTTCGATATAATCAAACGCCCCGATACGCAGGGCCTGTTTTGCGTATTCAAATTTATCAAAGGCGCTGATAAAAATGATCTTTATCCGGGGGTTCCGTTTAATAAGCTCATTGGCAAGTTCAAAGCCGTCCATTCCCGGCATTTCAATATCCGCGATAGCCAGATCAATCGTCTGCGTTCCCAACTTTTGTATGGAACCGCCGTCATTTAATTTTTCAACAACCTGGGCGTTAAGCTGTTTCCAGTCTATGTTGTTATTTATTCCCTCGACGATAAACATATTGTCATCAGCTATTAAAACATTCTTCATGTTCATCCTCGGTGAGTATTTGTTTAAATTCAATGATGACCTTTGTTCCTTTCCCGGCCTTGCTTTCTATGGTTATGTTTCCTGAGCCGTAGAGGGGATTTGATATTCTGGCATTGACATTATAAAGCCCTATATGACGGTCAAAATCATGGGGATGCCGGTTTTTAAGATTTTCCTGAAGAAGCGCAAGATAGGATGGGTCAATGCCGATACCGTCATCGGAAATGATAATAATTACCGTATCCTCACCGTAGCGGCAGTCTACGGTGATGTGCATTTTTTCCCGGGGATTAACAAAACCGTGGAGCAGCGAATTTTCCAGTATAGGCTGGAGGGTAAATTTGCCGATTTTGAAATGTTCAATTCCGTCTTCGTAGTTCATTTCCCAGGTTAATACCCCCTTGCGGCAAAGGGACTCTATCTGAAGATAAAGGCCGGCTATTTCAAGTTCTTCCTTGAGGGGGATAAGATCCCGGTCTTTGCGGAGCAGCAGGCGGTAAAAACGGGTGAGGGCGTTTATCATCTGGTCCGCCGTATCTTTTTCTCCCAATGAATAACAGGTATGGATGGAACCGAGGATGTTGTATAAAAAGTGGGGATTTATTTGGGATTGAAGCACCTGATAACGGAGCCGTTCTTCCCTAAGGGTAAGGCTCAGGATATTGTCAATGTTTTTTTGAATAACCGTTATCATGTTTGTATACGCTTCGGCCAGGGAATCGAATTCGTCCTTGTAGGGAGAATTTAAATTGAAATAATGGGCTATATCTTTTACCGTAATGGTATTGTCAAATAATTGAAGGGATTTAACGGAACCAGAGAGGATTTTGAGCTTTTTGGTAAGGGTTTTGGAGACCATAAAGGTGATGTAGATGGTAAAAGGAACCATAATAACCAGAATGATCACGGTAAAACGCAGAAGCCGCAACGCCTGTTCTGTCAAGTAAGAATAGGGTATTTCCGATATCAGGTATAAGCCGTTATCAAACTGATCTGCGAAAATCGGATTGGCTCCCAGATAAATGGCGGCCTTATTTGAGAAAGTGATGGTTTTCAGTTTCTTTTCGGGGAAACTTCCGCCTTCCATCGAAGGATCGGTGTGGGCAACGATGATCCCTTCCTGGTTTACCAGGTAATTGGTAATAGGAACGCCTGAAAAAAAGTTTCTGAACTGATCGCCTATGGTATCGGTAAGAATACAGGAAAAAAGGGCATATTTTATTTCAGTGCCTACACAGTAAGCCCTGAAACATAATAAAGCGTTTACCGGATTAAGATCCCGGGCAATAATAATGGGAAATTGGAGATCCTCCCGGTAAAGCCATTGTGAAGAAATACCTATACCCGTAAGCAGTTCCCGGTTAATCTTGTATTTTTTCAGATCCGGTATCGAAAAAAAGGTGAGGCCTTCATTGCTTACAAACATATTTGCCGGAAGAAATACGCAGGTGTTGTACAGATCGAAAATGTCGGTGAGGATGGTAATTGACTGACGGGCGTTGGTGAAATAGTCCAAATATTCTGAAAGCGGCTCCAGGGGCTTATTCATAAGCACATAGAGGTAGTTTTCGGTTGAGTCGCATACGTTTTCCATTTTGCCGAATATCGAATCCAGATTTTGCCGCAGTTGTGAGTGGGAAACGGAAACCGATTCAAGGATCCGGTCTTTTGCGATGTTGAGGGCGGTTCCGTAACCGACAAAGCCGACGATAATAACCGGAATTACCGAACAAAGCAGGGAGGATATTATCAGCCGGATTATAAAACTGCCGAGCATTTGTCTCAGCCTTTGCCGCATAGACATCCTTTCTTCCCTCCGTAGCAAACTGAACGGGAACCGGTTTGACTCCCCTCAAGCCCCGGTTACCGGTACCAATATCCAAAGGACCCGGCATTCTTCGGCGCCGTCATTGAAACTGAGGTGTTCTTCCCCCGCGGGGATAAAGGTAGCGGAGCCCGCAGCGGCCTCGAAGATACGGCCCCCGATCTTCGCCTTTGCCGTACCGGAAAGCACGAAGGCGTATTCGTCCTCCCGGTGTGTTGCCGGGGGAGCGGCCATACCCGGGGGGAAAACCCCGTACCCCATGCGTACCCCCGCATGAGCGCCCGTAAAGAACTCGGTCATCTCCACCCCATCGGGCCTTAAGACATGGGGCAGTTTATCAAACTCACGGATCACCATAATCTTACCTCCCCTCTATAAATTATTCCGGTATTATACTAAAAAGAGCGGGGCTCTGCCAGGAGTTTGCCGCGCTCACCACACGCAACAGGCTGCCGGTGGCGGCTCATTTTTCTATCCTGCAGCGTTCAAGCCGTTGCAGGCGGGTTTCCTCGATTTTTATGTGTAGGTTTT
>JAITEG010000040.1 GCA_031282145.1 Spirochaetaceae bacterium
ATCATCAAGTCCGGCTTCGTGGCCGCGATTTGCCTTGCCGTCATCTACATCGGCCTCGCCTTGCTCGGCGCCTTCTATTCGAACGACCCCTTCCTCATGACCCTCTACGAGGAAAACGGGAGTATCGACCAGACATACCTGCTCAACTACATCCTCAGTAATACCCTGGGGCTCGGGGGCACGGTCATCTTCGGCCTCGCGATATTGCTCGCGACCTTCACGACGGCCCTCGGGTGCCTCGGCCTCGCGTCGGAATACTTCAGCAGCATTTCCGGCCGTAAAATCAGCTATAAGGCGGGGGTGCTCGCCTACGCGTAGCGCCGCTTCCTCTCGGAGGGGAGAAGTACGGACAAGTCCGGCCGCTTCTCCCTCCTCTTTGCCTTCCGGCTTTTCCCCCTTCTCCTTTACCTTTTCCCCGGGAGGGTATAGTATTTCAGTATGAGTATCCGCTCCAAAATTATCCTGGTGGTTCTGCCCCTCGTCGTCGTTACCCTGATTCTGGCGGGGACCGCCTCGTATTTTGCCGCCGCCAAGGGGATAACCCGCATAACCCAGCGGTTCTTCAGCTTTAAGGTCAATGAATTAGAGAAATATACCGAAAACCAATGGGCCCTGCTGGTGGAAAACAACTACGCGGGCCGGCCGGACATGGTCCTGGCCGCGGAAAACGCGGTGGAAAGCTACGCCCGGAGTATTATCCTCAGCGATACGGAGCTTATCTTTGCCCTGGACGGGGAAGGGACCGTCGTCATGGCGACCTCGGAGTTCGATATTTCCGCGGACGAAACGGCGGCCCTCCGGGGGCTTTTGGAAGAGGCCGGCGACGAGCTCTTTAACGCCTCCATCGGGGGAACCGGGCGGGTCATCCGGGCCTTCTATTTTACCCCCTTTCAATGGTGGGTCCTCTTAACCGAAGAAAACACCGCCTTTTACCGCGATGTGGATGCCATCACCGTCCAGACCCTCGTCATGATTGGGGCGGCGTCGGCGGCCGCACTGTTGATGCTCTTCTTTTTTGCCCGGCTCCTCACCACTCCCCTGGGGAGGGTGGTCAATGCCATGGACCGGATCATCGGTTCCACGGACCTCTCCGCCAGGGTGGAAGTCGAATACCGGGACGAAACCGGACAGCTGGCCCATACCTTTAACCTGATGATAGCCGAACTGGAAAAAGCCTATGATCAAATAAAACGGTACGCCTTTGACGCGGTCCTGTCCCGGAAAAAGGAACAGCGGATCCGCCAGATATTTCAGAAATACGTCCCCAAGGATCTCATCGACAAATTTTTTGCCGCCCCGGAAGCGATGCTCGTGGGGGACAACCGGGTCCTCGCGGTGCTCTTTTCCGACATCAGGAGCTTTACCACCATTTCCGAGGGCATGGCCCCGGAGGACCTGGTCAATTCCCTCAACCGGTATTTTTCCGGTCAGGTGGACATCATCATGAACCGGAACGGGATCGTGGATAAATACATCGGGGACGCCATCATGGCCTTCTGGGGCGCCCCGGTGAAACACGACGACGACGCTCTCCAGTCGGTGCTTTCGGGGCTGGACATGATCGACGCCCTGCGGGTCTTCAACGAAGCCCAGCGGAAAGAGGGGAAGCCCGAATTCCATATCGGGATTGGGATTAACTATGGGCTCGTTACGGTGGGCAATATCGGCAGTGAGCGGAAAATGGACTACACCGTTATCGGGGATATGGTAAACCTCGCGTCCCGCATGGAGGGCCTTACCAAGCCCTACCATCAAGAGATCCTGATCTCCGACAGCATATATGGGGAAATAAAGGGCCAGCTCCCCACCCGTCTACTGGACACGGTGGCGGTTAAGGGGAAAACCCGGGGGGTCAAAATATACACGGTACGGCGTTCCATCACCGGCAAGGAGGAACGGGCCTGGGCGGTTCATAACGAGGGGATGGCGGCCTATTACCGCCGTTCCTTTGGGGAAGCGGCAGCCAAATTCCAGGAGGTCCTTTCCCTCCTGCCCGAGGACTTTATCGCCAAGGTCCTCCTGGCCCGGTGCAAAAACTACGCCCTCACCCCGCCCCCGGAGGGCTGGGACGGGGTGGAGGTGATGAAGACCAAATGAAGAACCCAGGAGCAAGCTCCGGGGTATTAAACCAGACTATCGAATAAAAATCCGCCCCCTTTCGGGGGCGGATGGCGTTTTTCCGGGCCGGAGGGTCCGGGCCTTACGGTTTAAGGGTCAAGCCCAGGGTGATGAATTTAACGCCGAACGCCGAAGGGGCAAAGCCGTCGGAGTCCAGGTGATGGTATTCATACCCCCCCTCGGCGAAAACGCCCAGGGCCTGGGTAAAGAAATAACGGACGCCGATGTTGGTACCGAAGATAAATCCGTTGGGATTGTCCCAATTATCGTCGCCAGCCCAGACCCCAAAGCCGTAGCCAATCTTCGCGAGGACATAGGTGTCCAGGTTCTTAACCTCCCAGTTCGGGTGCCACGCGACCCGGGCGATAACCGGTATCTCCAGCAAAGAAATGTCCGAGTCATAACCGGAATAGCCTTTCAGATTGGAGCCGGAAAACCCGAGCTCGCCGCCCACGGTGAGGGCGAAGTTGATCGGCAGCGCATACTCCACCGCCAGGGAACCGCCTAATAACGCGGACGAGTGCCAATAATTCGGATACAACTTCCCGAGCCCGAACCCGCCGCTGATGAGGAAATCCCCCTTCCCGATTGGGTCCGGAAAGGAGTGGACATCAAAAGAAAATCCCCCTACCGTGACCCCTAATACCAGCGCCAGCGCCAGTATTACCCGCATTTTTTTACTAGTTACCATTTCTCTCTCCTCTAGGTCAACAAAAAAGTCCTGCGATAAGCGTATGAATTACCTAAAACCCGCCCCCATAGGGGGTTCCCG
>JAITEG010000168.1 GCA_031282145.1 Spirochaetaceae bacterium
AACGCCAACCTTAACCAGGGGCTCACGAAAAACCTCCAGGCGTTCCTGGTCCTCCGCAATATCCTCAACCGCTCCTACGAATCTTTTGACGATTATTATATGCCCGGCCTGACCATAACTATAGGTCTGAGGGTACATCTCCCCGGAATCTAAGGCTTTCCCAAAATCCCCTAAACGGCCCTTGACGAGGGGAACCTAAAAGCGGAGAATAATTATATTGGAGTTTTTTAAACCGCAAGGAAACATACACGTTTCTTTATGTTTTAGGACGAATCTTTAGATAAGGAGCCATAGATGAGTATTATTGAATATGTGGAGGCCCGTGAAATCCTTGATTCCCGGGGTAATCCGACGATTGAAGTAGACGTGATCCTGGAGGACGGATCCCTGGGACGGGCGGCGGTTCCCTCGGGCGCTTCTACCGGTGAACATGAGGCGGTAGAACTCCGGGACGGCGATAAGGACCGTTACCTGGGGAAGGGGGTCCTCAAGGCGGTGTCCAATGTGAACGATATTATTGCCCCGGAGATCCAGGGACTTGATGCCCAGGATCAGGTGGATATAGACCGGACGATGATAGAACTGGATGGGACGGAAAACAAGGGTAAACTTGGCGCCAATGCCATATTGGGGGTGTCTATGGCCACTGCCCGGGCCGCGGCAAATTACCTGGAGGTACCCCTCTTTAAGTATTTGGGGACTTTTCACGCCAATCTGCTCCCCGTACCCATGGCCAATATCGTTAACGGGGGTAAACACGCGGACAACAAGATCGATTTTCAGGAATTTATGGTCATGCCCGTGGGAGCCGAATCCATCCGGGAGGGGGTCCGCTGGACCGCCGAGGTGTTCCACACCCTCAAAAAACTCCTCAAGGACGCGGGAAAAAACACCGCCGTAGGAGATGAGGGCGGTTTTGCCCCGGACATCGGCAACGAGGAAGCCCTGGATTATATCGTCAATGCCATTGAGAAGGCCGGGTATAAACCCGGAGAACAGTTCGGTATTGCCCTGGACTGTGCCAGTTCTGAACTCTTTGACGAAGGAGACAAAAAGGGGTATAAATTCTGGAAATCCAACCCCGGCAAGCTCTTTTCCGCCGACGAGATGATCGAAATCTACACCAAATGGGTGAATAAGTATCCCATTATTTCCATTGAGGATCCCCTGGACCAGAACGATTGGGAAGGGTATGTGAAGATGACCCGCGCCCTGGGAGGAAAGATTCAGATCGTGGGGGATGACTTTTTCGTCACCAACACCAAACGGCTGGAACGGGGTATCAAAGAAGGGTCCTGTAACTCGATCCTCATCAAGGTGAACCAGATCGGTACGGTAACCGAGACCTACGAGGCGGTGGAAATGGCCAAACGGGCGGGGTATACCGCCATTATCTCCCACCGTTCCGGAGAAACCGAGGACAGCTTTATCGCGGACCTGGTGGTGGCCCTGGAAACAGGACAAATCAAAACCGGCTCCATGAGCCGCACCGACCGGATCTGTAAGTACAACCAGCTCATGCGGATAGAAGACCTCCTGGAAGGGGTGTCCCGCTACGCCGGAAAAGACGCGTTCTACAACCTGAAGAAATAAAGTCCGGATAGCCCAGCCCCCGGATTCTTCCGGGAGATGGAGCTTCTGTCTATAAAAAAACCCTCCCCAGCCGGGGAGGGTTTTTTTTGAGGCGGGGGGAACCCTACCCGATATGCTTCAACGCCCCCTCCAGGTCTTCTATGAGCAGGTCCGGATTTTCAAGGCCGATGTGGAGCCGGATCAGGTTGAGCCTGTCCGGGGGGATGTCCTCTTCCCGGGGGGTAGCGATGGCAGCGGGGAAGACGAGGCTTTCGTAGCCGCCCCAGCTTACCGCCCGCTTAAAGAGCCGGAAGGCGTCGGTAAATTTTTTGATATCCGCCAAATTCCGGGTCCGGACGGTAAAGCTGAATAGCCCCGAGCCGCCCCGGAAGAGTTTGCGGGCCAGTTCCCTCTGGTCGTATGAATCCAGCAGGGGATAAAAAACCCTTTCCACCTTGGGGTGTTTTTCCAGGAAGGCCGCTACCCGCAGGGCGGATTCATAATGGGCTTTCATCCTGATATGAAGGGTCCGCATCCCCCGGAGCATAAGCCATACCATAAAGGGATCGGGGACCGTCCCCAGTTGGCTGAATTCCTGCCGGCGGATCCGCTCTATATCTTCCCGGGACCCGGCGATGACCCCGGCCACGATATCACTGGCCCCGCTGAAGTATTTACTTCCCGAATGAAGTACCAGATCGATTCCCATGCTGAGGGGATTGCAAAAGATCGGAGTTGCCCAGGTATTATCCGTAATGGTCTTGATATGCCGTTCCTTGGCCGCGGCGGCAATAACCGGAAGATCCTGGAGTTTAAAAGTGAGGGAACTGGGACTTTCCAGGTAGATCACCCGGGTTTCGGGTTTGAAAGCCCGGATCACGGCATCGCTGTCCGTGCCATCCACATAGGTGACGGATACGTTAAACCGGGGCAGATAGGAACTCAACAGGGTCCTGGTCCAGCCATAACAGTCCTCCACACAAACCACATGATCCCCAGCCTTTACAAAGGCCATGATCCCATGGGAGATGGCCGATACCCCCGAGGAAAGAATTTTTGCCTCCTCCGCTTTTTCCAGGGCCGCTATTTTCTGTTCCGCGAGGAGTACCGTGGGATTAAGCCCCCGGGTGTATAAAAAACGATGGGATTCGTCCCGCAGGACCTCCCTGAATTCTTCGTACCCGGGGTAACTGAAAATCGAGGTTTGAAAAATCGGAGGACTCACCGCATGGTTTGGCAGATCACCCTCATGCAGGTGGTGTAAAATAAACGTTGGATCGTCCATAACGGTTCCTTCCCTTTATAAAAGTCTCAGCCCTTGACGCCGCCTTCGGTAAGACCGGCGACGATATATTTCTGTCCAATGGCAAAGATCACCATGGTGGGAAGCAGGGCGACCACGATGCCCGCGCTCATCATATCCCAGCTGACCCCGGCCTTGGAAATAAAGGAATTGAGGGCCACCGGCACGGTGAGCTTCCATTCCGTGGACATGAGCATCACCGCCAAAAAAAGTTCGTTCCAGACATTTACAAAGGCAAAGCTGAAAATGGCCACCAGACCCGGCATACTGATGGGAAGGATCACCCGGAACAGGGCGGTAAAGGGATCGCAGCCGTCAATAAGAGCGGCCTCTTCAATAGAGGCGGGGATGCGGTCAAAAAAACTTTTTGCCATGATGATGCCAAAGGCAACGGTGGTAGCCGCATAAATAAGCGCCAGGATCAGCCGGTTATTGGTCAGCCGGAGCCGGGAAAGGGTAAAAAACAAGGGCGCCATGAGAATAAACGAAGGAACCATTTGGGTAAAATACAGAACCAGAAGCATTCCCCGGCTTCTTTTGCTTGACCGCAGCCGGGAAAGGGCGAATCCCGCGAGGATGCTGATAAATAGGCCCCCGGCGGCGGCGAGGAGGGATATCCACAGGGAATTGGCAAAATAGGTCCCAAACCGGGAGAAGCCCAGGAGTTTGGAATACCCCGAAAGGCTTATCTTTGACGGAAGGTATTGCAGGGGAAAGGTATATATCTCCTGGAGCGGCTTGATGGAGGTGATGAAGATCCAGAAAAGGGGAAGCACCGCGAAAGCGAGAAACAGGGTAAGGGCGATAACCCGCGCCACGGTGCCCGCCACGCGTTTGCTTTTTTTAAGGATAAATCGGTTCATAGGCTTAGTTCCTTCCGGGCCACAATTCGGAGGTAAAAAAAGGCAAAAATAAACAGGATGGTGATGATAATAAAACCTACCGCCGAGCCTTGGCCGTAATCATAACTCTTCTGGATTTTATTTATCATCTCGGTGGCAAAAATATTGGTCGCGTTGGCGGGCCCTCCGCCGGTCATTCCGTATATAATATCCGGAAAGTTCATGATCCACATAAACCGGAGCAGTACCGTACTGGTAATCGTGGACTGGATATAGGGAATGGTTACCTGAAAAAGCTGCCGGGCCTTTCCGGCGCCGTCGATATCCGCGGATTCATAAAGTTCCCGGGGCACCGATTGGAGCGCCGCCAGGAGCATAATGGCAAAAAAGGGAATCCCATACCAGATGTTGGCGATAATCACCGACATCATGGACAGTTTTGGGTTGGAAAGAAACCCCAGAGGAATGGTAATGATCCTCGCCCGTATTAAAAGATCGTTGACGATCCCAAATTGTCCGTTAAAAAGCCAGGACCAAACCAGCCCAATGGCAAACCCCGAAAGGGCCCAGGTATAGAACACAAACCCCGTGTATACCCCCCGGCCTTTAAAGGGCCTCCGCAGCAGCAAGGCCAGGGTAAAACCCAGGATAAATTGCCCCAACAGGGACACCACCACCCAGGTAAGGGTATTAAAAAGAATTTGCGCGAATTTGATATTGGGGTTGGTAATAATGGCGACAAAATTATCCAGCCCGTTGAAACGGATCTTGGAGAGATCCAATACGGTATACCGCATAAAAGCGGTCAGCATCCCCCGGAACACCGGAAAATAGATAAAAAGCGCCAAGATGATGGCTGCGGGCAGGGACATCCAAAAATAGAATCGCCTCCCGGTCTTACCCGATAAAGCCATGTAAACTCCCCTGGTATCAGCAACCTCGCCCAAAGGGCGAGGTTGCGGTTTAGGATCGCGGCGCGTAAAAAACGCGCCGCTTGTTTCAGGCACTGGTCCTTGACGGGGCAAGCCGCCGGTCGTTACTTCCAGTAATCCGCCCAGGCTTTAACCGTCTGAGCGGGGGTGGTCTGCCCCAGCAGGGCGGACTGGAAAAACTGCTCGTAGACCTGGGCCCAGCCGGGAAACTTTTCCGAGGTATAGGGATACCGGACCGTCACATACTTCTGGGGGGAATTCAGGATGGTAGCCCACGCCTGATAAACCCCGCTGCTGAAGTAGCTGTCCTGGGCAAAGGTGGTGGAATGTACCGGCAGGGCGCCGTAGGCCTTGCAGATTTTGGTGTTATTTTCAGGGCTGGACATAAAGGCAATGAAATCCCAGGCCGCTTCCTTGTTCTTCGAGTAGGAGGGGATGGCGAGGCTCGCGAAACCCGGTTCATAGTAGAAGGCCCCGGACCGGCCCACCGGCATGGGGACCACCGTGTACTGATCCCGGCGGAGATGTTCATCCACCACCGGTACCGCGTCGGGGTCCTGCATCAGATAGGGGGTAATACCCGAGGCAAAGGAGGTGATCTGCTCGTTGAACCCCCAGTTGACCCCGTCGGAGGGAACGGCGTTTTTCACCATATCCACAAAGCGGCTGAAACTCGCCTGGTACTCGGGATTATCAAAAAGACCGGACCCGTTTTTCATTTTATAGAAACTGGTAGTATCAATGTCCTTGAGGTCCGAGATGGTCAGGAGGTCCGACTGCCGGAAGGGGTTGCCCCGGCCCCGGAGGGTAAACCCGTACTGGCTCGCGGCGGGGTTGGTGATCTGTTTGCAGTTGGCAAAGAGTTCGTCCAGGGTTTCCGGCGTTTTGGTTATCCCCAGCCGGCCAAGGACATCGGTCCTGACAAAAAGGGCGGGAATAAAGAAAAATTGGGGGACCATATAAGGCTTACCCCCGACGGCGGCGGCCAGATCCTTGCCGGTGGGGAGGATGGTACTCCACCCGGACCAGCGGTTCACATAGGGGGTAAGGTCCTCAAGCTGGTTGTTGAGGACATGCTGGGAAACGCGGGTATCCCGGACTTCCACAATGTCCAGGGGTTCCCCCGCCTCAAGGCTCATCACAAGGCGCCCGTCGGCCTGCTCATAGGGCGGGGAGATGAGGTTAATCCTGACATTCGGGTGAAGGGATTCATATTCAGCGATAATTTCTCTAATAACTTCAGTCCTGGTGGGGCTGGTCATTACTTCCATAAAATTAAGCTCGATTCTGCCGGATGAAGCTCCCTGTCCGCCCCGGGCAAATCCCAAGGTCAGGGCCATACAAAAAATCAGCAAGGATAACAACACTCTTTTCATCTGAAACTCCTTTTTAAGGTACAATTTCCCTTATCTTATCACGAATGTTTCTGTCTGTCAAAACACATACAGGGTAAACGCGGACAAAAGCATCTACCCTCGTTTTACCGGGAAAATCCGGCGGCGCGGTCCGCCTTACCCTGGACGCCCTGAAACCGTTTTCCGTGCGGTGGCTGTTATCGGGGCTCCCGTCGTGCTGCCGTATCGGATAAACACGCTCCCGCGTGCCTCCCTGGACGCCCTGAAGCCGTTTTCCGTGCGGCGGCTGTTATCGGGGCTAAAACCTCCTGGGGGCCTTACGGAACATCCTGGCTATGAGGCGGACCTGTTTGTCCCCGGTAATAACCAGGAGGAAAATCCCCACCGCCATAAAGAGGACGAGGGAGGCCGCCA
>JAITEG010000098.1 GCA_031282145.1 Spirochaetaceae bacterium
GCGGACCGTTCTTCCGCCGGGTCCGGAGTCCGGTCCAGCCGGGGTACCGCCGCGATGAGGGAACGGGTATAGGGGTGCCGGGTGTTGCCGAACAATTCCCCGGCGGGGGCGGTTTCCACGATCTGCCCCAGATACATTACCGCCACCCGGTCGCAGAGGTATTCCACCACGGCCATGTCGTGGGATATAAAAACCATGCCCAGGCTCCGGGATTTCCGCAGGCCGACGAGCAGGTTGAGGAGCTGGGCCTGGACGGAAACGTCCAGGGCGGAAACGGGCTCATCGGCCACCAGCAGGGCCGGGTCCGAAAGCAGGGCCCGGGTTATGGCAAGCCGCTGTAATTGCCCCCCGGAAAGTTCCTGGGGCCAGCGGGTAAGTAAATCCCCGGATAAACCGGTGTCGGCGAACAGGGCGCTTATCCGTTCCGTGCCCGCCTCCCGGCTCATCCCGTAATAACGGCAAACCTCCATAAGGGCCCCGGCGATACGGATCTTGGGGTTGAAGGACCCAAAGGGATTTTGAAAAACCATCTGCATCGCCCCGCGGATAGCGGACAGCCGGTGACGGCCCAGGGCGGTAATATCCTTTCCTCTAAAAAACACCTGTCCCGCCGTAGGTTCCATAAGCCGCAGGGCGAGGCGGCCCAGCGTCGATTTGCCGCAGCCGCTTTCCCCCACAATCCCCAGGATCTCCTGAGGATCTATCCGGAAGGAAACATCATCCACCGCCCGAAGCAGGCGGCCGCGGCTCAGGGGAAAGTATTTTTTTAAGCCCCGGACTTCCAGGAGTTTTTCCGTATTCATATCCCCTCCCCGCCGGGCGTGACCGGATAATGGCACGCCACCGTGTGGCCTGCCACATCGTGGCCCCCACGGCCGTTACCCAGGTCCACGCTGGGGGGCATGGTACTACAGGCCGGCCCGGCCCGGCCGCACCGCGGGACAAAGGGACAGCCCGAGGGCGGATCGTAGAGCCGGGGCGGAAAGCCCGGTATCACCGGAAGGGCCTCCGTGCCGGAACGGCGCGGGCCGGAACGGGCCTGGGGGAAACAGTCGATGAGGGCCTTGCTGTAGGGATGGGCGGCGTTTTGGATGAGGTCCCGGGCAGGGGCGGTCTCCACAATGTGCCCGGCATACATCACCGAAACCCAGTCGCAGGTCTCCGCCACCACGGCGAAATTGTGGGTGATGAGCAGCACCGAAAGGGAAAGTTCCCGCCGGAGGGTTTTGAGCAGGTTCAGCACCTGGGCCTGGATGGTAACGTCCAGGGCTGTGGTGGGTTCATCGGCGATAAGCAATTCGGGCGCGCAGCTTATGGCCTGGGCTATCATCACCCGCTGCTGCATTCCCCCGGAAAGCTCAAAGGGGTATTGCCGGGCAGCCTCCCGGTGCAGTCCCACCCGTTCCAGGAGCGTGGCGGTCCGGTGACGCAGTTCCTCCCGGGACAGGGCGAAATGGTTGGCCATGGCCTCCTCGATCTGTTTTCCCGCCCGTTCCAGGGGGGAGAGGGAATTCTGGGGGTCCTGAAAGATCATGGAGATCCGCCTGCCCCGGATGGTCCGCATCTCCTTTTCGTCCAGGGTGAGGAGATCTTTTCCGTCAAACCAGACCTGGCCCCGGACGCGGCTGTGCTTTTTGTCCAAAAGTCCGAGGATCGCCCGGGCGCTGACGCTTTTCCCGCAACCGCTTTCCCCCACGAGGCCGTGGATCTCCCCCCGGCGTACCGAGAGGTTCACCCCGCCGACGGCGTAAAGGATCCCCTCCAGGGTAAGAAAATCGCAGGAGAGGTTTTTAACGGCAAGCACCTCGGCGGTCATGGCGTCTTGCCCTTCCCTTGGTTTTCGATTTTTTCAAAGGAGGGGAGGGTCCGGCCCGCGGGATCCAGGTATTGGGTGATACAATCGCAGAAGATGTTGAGGCTTACCACGGTCAACACGATGGCCGCTCCCGGGGCAAGGGCCAGGAGGGGGCTCTGCAGCAGGAAATTGCGGCCCTCCTCCAGCATGGCCCCCCAATCCGCGGCGGGGGGACGCACCCCCAGGCCGATAAAACTCAAGGCGGCCAAATCCAGGATCGCGTAGGCCAGATCCAGGGCGAGCTGGACCATCACCGTATCCAGACAGTTGGGGAGGATGTGGCGGAATATGATATACCTTCGGGAAAAGCCGATGGATTCCGCGGCCTCCACATAGGTTTTGTTTTTTTCGATCAGGGTAAGGGAGCGGACCAGCCGGGTCAACATGGGCACATAGATGATCCCCAGGGCAATAACCGCGTTGGCGACGCCCCGGCCCAGGGCCGCGACCAGGAGAAAAGCCAGGAGCAGCGAGGGAAAAGAGAGGAGCACGTCGCAGAAGCGGCCGATTATTGAATCGAATTTTCCGCCATAAAACCCGGAAAAAAGGCCCAGGGGAAGGCCAATGGCCGCGGAAAGCAGCACCACCGCCACCGCGTTGAGGAGGGTTACCCGGCCCCCATAGAGCAGGCGGGATAAGAGGTCCCGGCCCATCTTGTCCGCCCCCAAAAGGTGGTCCGGCGAGGGCGGCGCCAGGGAAGCGGACAGGTTCTGCTCGGTTTCACCGTAGGGCGCCAGCGCCGGAGCCAAAAGGCAGCCGAGGATGATGAGGAGCAAAAGCCCTCCGGACACCAGCATCGACGGGGTAAAAGGGACGCCGGGGTCGCCCTTGGTTTTTTTGAGGCTGAAAAGGGGCGGATGGTTGAACCGGGGGTTTACGGGCTTTCCCATTTACCGGCCTTTCCCCGCGCCGACGGGCGCTCCACTGCCGGCCTTTCCCCCTGCGGCCACACTAGCGGCCACACCGGCGGCGTGCCCGCAGGCGTGCCCGGCGCTGTCCGCCACGGCGGCCCGAATCCGCGGGTCAATCAGGGCATACACGATATCGACCAGCAAATTCAGCGCCAGAAACAGGGCTACGAGGAACAGCATAATACTCTGCACCAGGGGATAATCCGACCCCTGGATCCCCTCGATGAGGAGGGCCCCGATACCCCCCAGGGCAAACACGTTTTCCACCAGCACCGCCCCCACCACCATGGCGCCGATTTGAATGCCCGCCACGGTAATCACCGGAATGAGGGTGTTTTTAAGGCAATGGGCAACTACGATCCGGATAAAGGGCGTTCCCTTGGCGGTCAAAGCCAGGGCGTAATTCGACTTGAGCTCCCCAATCATCCGGTCCCGGGTTATCCGGCCCATGAGGGCCACCATGTTGAGGCTCAGGGAAAAGGCGGGCAAGGCCAGGTAATAGAGGTTTTCCCCGAAATTATGCCCCGCCCCATAGGCCGGAAACCACCTGAGGCGCAGGGAAAAGACCAGCATCAGGACAATGGCGTTGAGGAATACCGGCGAGGACACGCAGAAGATCATCAACGCCGAGAGGATCCGGTCCAGGACGCGGTCTTTTTTGACCGCACTCAGCACCCCCCCGGGAATAGCCAGCGCCAGGGCGAAGACCGCGCTCATCAGGACCAACTGTATCGTCGTGGGGAGCCGGGCCGCGAGGAGCAAGGCCACGCTCTGGCGGTGCTTAAAGCTATCCCCCAGATCCCCCCGGAACACCCCGGAGAGCCAGATAAGGTATTGGCGGGGGAGGCTTTGGTCCAGGTGGTATTGGGCGCGGAGGGCGGCCCGGGTCTCGTCGCTGATCCGCCGCCCATTGGTGATGGAGGCTATGGGGTCCGAAGGGGTCAGGCGGATAAGAAAAAAAATCACCCCCGAAACCACCAGCAGGATCAGGATGAGGCTCAAAACTCGTTTCAGGACATACCGGATAAGAAAAAACACATTTTTTATTATAGTAG
>JAITEG010000240.1 GCA_031282145.1 Spirochaetaceae bacterium
GGAGCAAGCTCCGGGGTATGGACCCCGGCCTTCCAATCAACAACCTCGCCCTGAAGCTCGCACGCGAAAGCGTGCAGAAGGTATGTTGTTCTCGAAAGGTGGTTGCACTCAGGGGTTTAATACCTTTTTAACCGCCCTGAAGCTCGCACGCGGGAACGTGCAGAGGGTATCAAACCCCTTCAGCACGAATGAATTAACACGCTTGCGCGTGCCTCCCTGGACGTGCCCCAGTCCGGAGGCTTATAAGTTCCCCTTCAGGGAACTTCACCCCTGGGGGGCGGCCTTAGGGGTATTCGACGGCGGGGTCCAGGGCGGGGGCGCGAAGCTGGGAACGGGCGCGCCTTCCCCATTCGCCGGCGCTGTTTTGGCGGGACAGGAAGGTCCAAAACTCCCGGGCGGGGGTGGGTTTTCCGGCGCCGTAAAAGGCGGAACCCAGGTAATACATGGTCTTGTAATATTCCACTTCTTCGGTATACGCGGCGAGCGCCGGCCGCCGGGCAATTTCATTTTGAAGCGCTTCCAGGCTGGTAAAGACAAAGTCAAATTGCAGGCGGAGGACTTCCTCGATAATGGTACTGTTCTGAATAAGAAAGGCGAATAACAGGTGTTCCACCGCCCGGCTGTGTCGTCCCGAAGCGTAATAATAAAGCCCCAAAAGCCGGTGGGCCCTTTCAACGGAACCGTTCTGGTACCGGTAGAGGGTCAGGAACCGGGTTATCCCCTCGGTTTCCATGGTCCGGGACAGGGCGTTTTTCGTAAAATTCCTTGAGCCCTCGGACCAGAGGGCGTCCCCTTTTAGAATTTCCAGGAGCCATTTTTCCATCTCCGGGTATTCCTGCCGGAGCCTCGCTATATCCACGATTTTATAGGCAATCTCCCGCTCAAACCCCGGGTTTTCCAGGAAACTCCGCTGCTCATAGGCCGCCTGGTATTGTTTTAAGGCTATCCCGAGTTCCCCCTCGGTCCGATAGATTTCCCCAATCCAGTATTCCGCTTCGGGATAGTTTTTTAACCGCCCCAGCTCGGCCAGGGCGGCCCGGACCGAGCCCCCGAGGGATTCCTGGGGAACACGGTAATACAGCTCCCGCAGAACCGCCGCGGCGCTTTCCTGCCGCTGCTCCCGTATATAGGTCTCCACCTGGGGGAGGGAATCTCCCAGGCGGCGTACCTCCGGGATTGAGAGGAGGGCGACAAGAGTACGTTCCATTTGGGTGTACAGGGCGTTCCGCTCGGCGCGGGCGTCCCTAAAGGCAAGGAGGGCGTCCCCGTAGCGTTCGGTCCGAAACAGGAGTTTCCCCCGCTCCAGGGTAAACCAGTAGGGCTTTTCCGGCTGTGTCTGGGAAAAAGCGAAAGCGGCGGGTAAAACAAAAAACGCAAGGAAAAAAAAGCGGTTCCTTCTCACCATACCTTCCCTTTTACGCAGAGAATTTTCTAACCACGAAGTCGAAAAAGTCGAAGAAGTTTTCATTCAAATCACTCAAAACACGGACCCTTTTCATTCGTGCCGAAGGGGTTTGATACCCCGCCCTTCAGGGCGAGGTTGTTGATTCGTGCCGGGGAATTCGGTGCCACCGGCCCCTCGGCCCCGGGCCTTCCGTTACCGGCCCAGGGGTTCCGGGCCTTCCGCGAGGAGGGCTTCCAAGGCCTCCCCAAAGGCCCGATCCGCCAAAACTTCCAGGCCACCAGTGGCCCCGCCATCGGTGGCCCCGCCGGCCTCGCCCCCCCCGGCGTCTATGGTCCGGATCACCTTGCCGTGACGGAAAAGCAGCGCCTGATTCCCCGCGCCGGTGATCCCAAGGTCCGCGTGACGGGCCTCGCCGGGGCCGTTTACCGCACAGCCCATAACCGCCACGGTGAGATCTTTATCCAGGGCATACAGCCGGGAGAGCCACCGCTGGGTAAAGGCGTGGGTGTCAAAGCTGTTCCTGCCGCAGCGGGGACAGGAAATCAGGGTCACCCCCCGGCGGTCCCCGTCCCCGCGGCTCTCCGCCGCCGGGCCGCAAACCGCGTCCGCGGATTGAAGGATCTCCCGGCCGGCGATTACCTCGTTCTCGACCGAGTCGGAAAGGGAGACCCGGATGGTGTCCCCGATCCCTTCGGCGAGCAGAGGCACCAGGGCCGCCGTGTTCCGTACCACCCCGGCGACCAGGGGACCCGCTTCGGTAACCCCGATATGGATCGGCAGGTCGGTCCGGGACGCCAGGATCCGGTTCGCCTTTATAGTATCGGCAATTCCCGAGGCTTTTAGAGAAACCAGGGCGTTTTTAAAGCCGAATTCCCGGAAAACCGCGAGTTCCCGTTCCGCCGCCGCCACCAGCGCCTCCGCCCGATCCAAACGGCCTTCCTCAACGGAGGCGCGCAGGTCCTGGGGGAGGCTGCCGGCGTTCACCCCTATTCTGATGGGGACGGCGCGTTCTTCGGCCTTGGCGAGGATCTTTGCTACCTTTTCTTTGTTTCCGATATTCCCGGGGTTAATCCGGATCTTCGCGATGGGGTAATCCAGACAGCGGAGGGCGATTTTATAATCAAAATGGATGTCCGCCACGAGGGGCATGGACACCTTCCCGGCCAGGGCGCCTAACACCCCGGCGGCCTCCAAATCGGGGACCGCGAACCGGAGCAGGGCGCAGCCCATGGCTTGAAGCCGCGCTATCCGTTGGACCAGGGCGGCTCCCGACTCCCCTTCGAGATCGGAAAAAGAAAGGCGATCCTTCCACATGGTCTGAATGACCACGGGATGATCGCCCCCAATCAGGACGGGTAGGACATGATCAAAGCCGCCGATCCGCAGGGTGGTTTTTTGCCGCAAATATTACAGACTCAAGCTAATCATCGAGAGAACCATGGCAAAGATAGCGACGGTTTCGCAGATACCCACGATCATCATGTAATTGACAAAGCCCTTACCGGTTTCAGCGGTGGCGTCAGCGCCGGCGGCACCGGCCTTGCCCTGGGCAATGGCGGAAAAGGCTATGGCAAGCCCCGAGGCAATGCCGATACCCAGAAAAAGGGAACCCCGCTGGGGATCATCCACCACCGCCAATGCCGCGGGTTTCATAAACAGAAAGCCCAAAATATAACCGTAGAAGGTCTGGGTCAAGGGAGCCCCGCCAAAGGCAAGCAGGGTCATGGGCGCGGGTTTGTTGGCGATATAGCATTTTTTCCATGCGCCGATAACCGCCTGACCTGCGATGCCGATACCGATTGCCGAACCGACGGCGGAAAGACCCATCACCAATCCTGCGCCTATTAATCCTAAATTCATATCTTTCTCCTCATTATTGAAGTTACCGGGCCTGAGCCGGTGTTTCTTCCTTATATTTGCGGCTGTTTCAAAACAGCGGGTTCTGAAACAACCGCCTTAGATTTCCCTATTCGCGGGAACGAATGCGTTTCGCAAAGGGCTTGTACGCCGTACCCGCCCAGGTAAGCCCCACATGGCCGGAAAATTCCAGGGTGTTGAGCCGGACGCCGTGTACCAGCACCGAAAGCACGTTGAGTACCAGATTTAACCCGTGGCCGAAGACCAAAAGAACTACGGCGAGGATAAATACCAAAAAATGAGCCACCACCGGACCGGAGGTCCCGCCGATCTGGAGGGCCATGGTATCCACCGTATCGGCAATCGCCGCCCCCGCAAGGCCCACCGCCCAAAGCCTGATATAGGACATAATGTCGGAGAAAACATTGGCAATACCCAGGATCACCGAAATAATGTTTTTAAGGCTTTCCAGAATCGAACGGCCTATACTTCCCTCATAGCTGGCAAACACAAAATTGAGCACGAAACCGCCGGCAAATCCATACACCGCCATGGGGTACATGGGTATGCTCCGGGCCTCGTTACTGGCGATAAGGGAGAGGATGATAAAATACATTCCCCCCAGCATGGCAATGCTGCCGATATGCCCCAGTATTTTCAGGGACCTATCGTGGGCAATGGCGAGGATATGGCCGATTGAAAGCTGCAAGAGGGCCAGGGAGAAACAGAAAATCATTAGATTCTGCTGAACAATGGCCTGGTCAAAGGCCGATTTATCCGCCGTCACGTTTGAGATGAGGGGCAGGGAGAGACCCTGCAAAACCGCGGGGATCTGGGCCACCTTGAGGCCGAACCAGGAACAGGTAAGCAGGCCCCAGGTGAAATTCGAAAGCCCGAGGAGCAGGAGGAGCTTTAAGATCGGGGGAACCCCTCTCCTCGCGGTCTTGAGGATGCCGATTATGCCGGCCAGCAGAATCAACGCGCCGTAGCCCGCGTCGCCGAATATCATTCCAAAGAAAATAACAAAGAAGAAAAGGAAGAAGCCGGAAATGTCGATCTCGTTATAACCCGGTACCACTTCCAGAAAGTCCGTCAGGGGCCGGATGAGGCTCGCGAGACGGTTGTTTTTCAGCTTGGTCGGAACATTATCATCCTCCCCGGGGTCATCGGCCATCAGCGCCCAGCCGTTTTCAGCGGCGGCCCGCTTCAAAACCCCCAATTCATCCTGGGGCACAAAACCGGTAATCCATGAAACGGTAAATTCCTCCGGGGCATCCTCCACGGTTTCCATCCCCGCCCGGGCGGTTTCAAATTCTATCCGCTCCATGAGGGATTCCTGTTCGAGTTCAAGGGAAGCCTCTTGGCGGGCCAAGGCCGATAATTGGTTTTCAATACCCGCCAGTTTATCCTGAATATCCGCGATAAGCGCGTCAATTTCCGCCAGGGAATGTTCCGGCAAAATCCAGGGGCTTTCCCCGGGGAGATCCTTTCCCACGGACAAAACCCGCAGCCCGGCCTTATCCTGTCCCAGTAGGATAAGCCCTTCGGGGAGGGATTCATAGGCCTTAGGGGAAAGTTCATAGGGAATAAGGACAATACCTTTTTCGGCAAATTCCGCAAAAGAGCGGGGATCAAAATTTCCCCACTTTTCGATCCGGCTCCGTTCCTTGGCATTCACCAGGAGTTGTTCCTGAAGGGTCTTTTTTTCATCCCCCAGTTCCAAAACCCGGGAGACCAAATCCGGCGGGGCCTCGCCGTTTATGGTTTCGGAAGAAGAAAAGCCCTCCCCGGCGGCATCGGCCTGCTTCCCCCCGTCGGCGGAAATTTTCCCGGCGGCCTTTTTATCCAACGAATAGGACCGTAAAATCCCCAGGGCGGTCTCCACCTTGGCCTTCCGATCCAGGAGTTTGCTTAATGCATCGGATCGGACATTCCGTTTTTCTAAATGGAGTACCCCTGCTTCCCGGAGTTTTTCCAGGGAAGCTTCCCGGCTTTTTTCCATGACCACCAGGGATACTTTCTTCATCGGTACGATCATTGGGCCGCCCTCTCCATTCCACGTTTGGCTATCTTGCCGCGGACCACCGCGGAAGTCTGCTGATCTCCCAAATAAACCTGGATCTTTTTAATATTTCCCTTGGTTTCAGGGATCTTAATTTTCTCAAAAAGGTTAACCCGCTGGGTGGTTACCCGCAGTTCATGATCAAGCCGCTTCCGCTGTTCCTCCAGGGTCATGGCTTCCAAATCCAGGAGCAGTACCTGTTTCATCTTTTCCACCGCTGTATCAAGCCAAAGGGGGGTCCGGGCAAGGTCATAGGGCTCCGTGACAAACTCCGCCCCTTGAAAAAGGGGAATAGAAACCCCCGCGATGTTTCCGGTGGAAGTTTTCAGGGCGCTTATCCGTAAGGTCCGGGAGGTAAAAAATCCCCCCTCGCCAAAAACCCCTATCCACGATTTAAAGGACCCATCGATCCGGTCTTTTTCCTGGAGCAATTCCCTGATTCGAACCTCGGTAATTCTGATTTCCGCCTGGAGCTGTTGTTTTTTGAGCATCAACGTCGGAAGGTAACGCTGATACATCTTCAAGGCGTCCTTCTGTTTTTTCAACTCATTTTTGGTCAGCTTGATCTTCGCCATGATCGCCCCAATCAGTTATTTTTCGGCCAGAACTTATCGATCAGTTCCGTCCGTAGTCCCGTTTCTTCGGGGCTGAAACAATCGGCCAGTATCTCCCAGCCCAAATCCAAGGCCCGTTCCAGGGGTATGTTCACCGAAAGATCCATCATTTGCCGTTCAAATTGCTCGCCGTATTTGAGGAGTTTGGTATCCCAGGCGGACATGATAAAACCCATAGCCCGCTTTTCCAGGGTATCCTTATAGGCCGAATAGAGCTTGATCATCCCGTCCATAAGGGCCCGGTGATCCGCCCTGGTTTTCCCGTTGACCTGCTGTTTAAGCCGGGAAAGGGAACCAAAGGGTTCGATCCGGCCGTTTTTAAGATAATATTGCCCTTCGGTGATGTACCCCGTATTATCCGGCACCGGATGGGTCACGTCATCCCCGGGCATAGTGGTGACCCCCAGGATCGTGATGGACCCGGCGGTATCAAAATCCACGGCCTTTTCGTAGCGGCTGGCAAGCTGGCTGTAAAGGTCCCCGGGATAGCCCCGATTAGAGGGGACCTGTTCCTGGATGATCGATATCTCCTTCATGGCATCGGCGAAGTTGGTCATATCCGTGAGGAGGACCAGTACGTCCTTGCCCTGAAGGGCAAACTGCTCCGCTACCGCCAGGGACATATCGGGGATCATAAGACATTCCACGATGGGGTCCGACGCGGTATGAACGAACATCACCGTCCGGGAAAGAGCTCCCCCCTCTTCCAGGGTATCCTTAAAAAAGAGGTAATCATCGTATTTAAGCCCCATACCCCCCAGGACGATCACGTCCACCTCGGCCTGCATGGCTATCCGGGCCAGCAGTTCGTTGTAGGGTTCCCCGGAAACAGAGAAAATAGGCAGTTTCTGGGAAACCACCAGGGTGTTAAACAGGTCTATCATGGGGATCCCCGTCCGGATCATCCGGCGGGGAATGATCCGCTGGGAGGGGTTAACCGAAGGCCCTCCTATGGGGATGAGGTTTTCTTTGAGGGCAGGCCCCTTATCCCGGGGTCTGCCGGAACCGGAAAAGACCCGGCCCATGAGGTTTTCCGAAAAGGACACCTCCATAGGATGGCCTAAAAAACGGACCGTATCCCCGGTGGAAATACCCCGCCCCCCGGCAAACACCTGGAGGGAAACGAGATCCCCTTCCAACCGGTTCACCTCCGCCAGGGAAGTTCCGAACACGGTATCCACCTCCGCCAAATCCCCATACCGGATATCTTCGGCCCGGACCGTGATAACGCTTCCCGTGATAGATTCTATCTTGCTATATACCTTTTTCATTTTCCGTCCTACCTACTCCCGTATAAGCGCTCATGTTACGCCAGGATTTTTTCAACCGCTTGTTCACGGCCCTGGGAACGTTCACTGACCGCGGACTCAATTTCCTTTTGCAGGGCAAAGAACCGGTCGCTTTTCCATTCGGAACCGTTATAATCCAGAAAGCGCTGCCTGAGCCGGTTAAACCAGCTGCGGGCCTCGTTTTTATCGCCAAAAGAAAATTTCGACGCCAAAATATTGAGGATACTGGCGAAGATATGTTTCTGCCGTTCGGGACTTACCGCAGAATCCACCGCGTCAAAGGAGTTTTGCTGGAAATATACCGAATCCAGAAAATCCCCCTTGAGATAAATCACATAATCGTCCAGGCTGGTTCCTTCTTCCCCCACGACCTTCATCATCTGTTCCACTTCGCTGCCCCGGACCATAAAACCGTGGGCATAGGCCACCTTTTCCTCGTCAATGATCCCCTGGTACTTGGACCAGGAATCCAGGGGATGAATCGCGGGGTACTTGCGGGCGTCGGAACGCTCCCGGGAAAGCCCGTGGAAGGCGCCGACGACTTTGAGGGTCGCCTGGGTTACGGGTTCCTCAAAGTTACCCCCCGCGGGACTGACCGTACCGCCGATGGTAACCGATCCAATGGAACCGTCCCGGAGGCGGACCAACCCGGCCCGTTCATAGAAACTGGCGATGGTGGATTCCAGATACGCGGGAAAGGCCTCTTCCCCGGGGATTTCCTCCAGGCGGCCCGACATTTCCCGCATGGCCTGGGCCCAACGGCTGGTGGAATCCGCGAGGAGGAGGATATTAAGCCCCATCTGCCGGTAATATTCCGCCAGGGTAACCGCGGTGTATACCGAGGCTTCCCGGGCCGCCACGGGCATGGAGGAGGTATTACAGATGATCACGGTCCGTTCCATCAGGGAACGGCCGGTCCGGGGATCCAACAGTTCGGGGAATTCCTTGAGGGTTTCCACCACTTCCCCGGCCCGCTCCCCGCAAGCGGCGAGGATCACGATATCCACATCGGCGTGGCGGCTGGTGATCTGCTGAAGCACGGTTTTACCCGCCCCAAAGGGTCCCGGGATACAGTAAGTCCCCCCCCGGGCCACCGGGAAAAAGGTATCGATAAGCCTGACCCGGGTAACCATGGGCTCCTCGGGCTTAAGCCTTTCCTCAAAGCAATCCACCGGACGTTTAACCGGCCAGTGGAAGGACATGGTTACCGGAACACGGTTCCCTTTCTCGTCGGTTAATTCGGCGATGGTTTCCCGAATCGTATAGGAACCGGCCTGTTTTATCGAAGCGACCGTATAGGACCCGTAAAGGTTAAAGGGAACCATGATCCGGTGGGTAAACGCCCCCTCCGGGACCGTTCCCAGGGTGTCCGCCCGTTCCACCTGATCCCCGGCTTTAACCACCGGCGTAAAATCCCATTGTTTATCCGCCGGAAGGGGATCCAAATACACCCCCCGTTCCAGGAAATACCCCGCCTCTTCCGCCAATTTGGGAAGGGGGTTCTGCAGGCCGTCAAAGACCTGGCCGAGGAGGCCCGGCCCCACTTCTACCGCCAGCATGTCCCCGGAATATTCCACCGTATCTCCCACGGAGATACCCTTGGTTATCTCGAAAACCTGCAGCTGAGAGATATCACCCCGGATGCGGATGACTTCGCTTTTTAAAGACTTGCCGCCTACGGTAACATAGCCGACTTCATTCATGGAAACGGCGCCATCAAAACGGACGCTCACCATATTGCCGTTAACGGCTACCACTTTTCCTTTTGTTCCGGTCATTTCGGTTCTCCCGATTCAATACTGGTTACGGACGCGCGTCCGCCGGCAGCTTCCATGATGGAAGCGTATAAGCCCTGATATTCCGCAAATCCCTCTTCGGTCTTAAAAAAAGACCTCCGTTCCATGAGGAGCAGTTTGAGGAAATATCCAAATATCGTATCCCGTGAAAAATAATCAGTTCCCTGGAGGGCTTCTATGGTATCCCAGCGGCTTTTATCCAGAAAAAGTTCCGCCTCCAGGGGGGATTCAATGGCCAGCGCCGCCTTGGCTACCGCCGCGGCCTGGGCCATACCTTCGGGGGGAGACGCGGGCGCCGCCCCTCCTTCCGGTTTAAGCCGTTGAAACCGAAGCCGGGCGAGGTGCAGTCTGAGGGCCCGCTCCCAGGAACGCCACCCGTTAATAAAGTCCGACGGGATGAGCTCCGCGCTTCCATCGGACGGAAAACCTTCTTTACCGCCCTCCCCCCCGTCCAGGGTGCAATAGTCCAACAGGACCCGGTCAGCGCTCTCAAGCTGGTAATCACAAAGGGATTTAAAGGCTTCAGGCAACATAGGCGCCGGCTGTCCATATATGAGATAGGGCAGCTGGGCTATAAGATAATAATAGGAACCCACCGCTTAGTTATCCTTTACCGCGCTTTTGAGGATCTCCGCCAGGCGGGGATTGAGATAGGCCGACAGTAATTCCGCCACCGCTTCCGCTGAAAAATCATAGTAGGCCGATCCGTCTTTTTCAGCAATCCGGAAACCGGCGCCGAGGCTGCGGTCTGTTTTCAGTTCCAGTCCCCCGCTCAATTCCGCCGCAAGTTTCCCGGTAAAATAACCCTCCAGGGCATTACGGTCCTTTTGGGAAAGTAACACGTCCAGGGAATCACTGCCCGGGGCATTACTGCCCTTGGAAGCCCAGTTCCTGAGGAGTTCGGGGAGCACCCCCTTGAGAACCTCATCGGTATAGAGAGCCCCGGTTTGTAAGGCGATAATTTTATCGAGGAGCGTCTCGATTTCCTTCTTAAAGGCCAGGACCAGATTACGGGAAGCCTGCTCCAGGGCCGCCCTTCCGGCTTTTTCAGCCCGTTCCGCGTCGGCTTTTCCTTTGGCAATAATATCAGCCGCCTCCCGCCGGGCGGCGTCAACCATACGTTTCGCCTCCCCCTCGGCCTGGGTTGTAAGCCGTAACGCCTCCTCCGAGGCGGATTCGATCCCATCCTTTTTTATTTTATCAATAAGTTCCTGTAGTTGGATATCCATAATCTCCTCTTTCATCACGAAAATATTGACCTTCCCGGGTCTATCCCTGTTATTAAGGGCTCAAAAACATTATTCAGCATAGTCTATAATATACTTCAGTACCTTTTTAATTTTCCGCGAAATAATTCCATAAACCGCTTGGGGCTCGTCCTGTTCTTTTATCCACCTTTTTAATAATTTCTCCACCCCCGCCGCCATTTCCGCTACATCCTTATAATCTTCGGCATTTATGGTACCGATATAGACGACGAGTTCCTTAAGCCCCGAAACCTCATGCTCCAAAAACGCCTTATTCTCGTTATACACATAATTGGTTATCTCGTTATTTTTGAACCGGTTTTCATTAAACTCGGAAAGGTACAAAACATCCCCCAAACTGTCTTCCATCTCTGCCTGAAACATCGTGAGAAAAAATTTTTTCCGGCCAGGCATAATCCCCTCCTGAAAAATTCCTTATAGCATAAGTATAAAATGAAGCTTCCGGTTATTCAAGCTATTTTTTATGCTTCCCGGCCGCAAATTTTACCAAGAAAAGGCAAAGAGGGCTTTTTCATGGTAGTCCCGGTTCGGCCCGAATATACAGGGGGGGAATCCCCGCTGATTCGGCCCATCGGGAAAATGCTGGGTTTCCAGGCAAAAACCGGCGTATTTATCATAAACCGAACCGGCTTTTCCCCGGACTCCCTCAAGAAAATTCCCCGTATAAAACTGGACCCCCGGCTGGGTCGTCAAAACCCGCATGGTCCTGCCGGAATCAGGGTCAAAGACCTGGGCGCAGGGCCGCAGTTTTCCCGGCTCCCCGTCCACGACAAAACAATGATCATATCCTCCCCCGGCGGCTTCGATATCCCGGCCTATGGGTTTCGGGCGGTTAAAATCAAAGGGCCCCCGGACCACCGGTATCAGAGTCCCGGTGGGGATAAGATCGGGACCCGCCTCCACATAGGAAGAAGCATGGATCTGTACCTCATGGGAGAGGATGTCTCCCCCACCCTCCCCGGTCAGGTTAAAATAGGCATGGTTGGTAAGGTTTACGGGGCACGGGGCATCCAGGCGGGCCGTATAATCGACGACGAGCTCGTTGGATTTGGTCAATCCATAACTCACCACCGCCTTAAGATTGCCCGGAAACCCCTCATCGCCGTCGGGACTCGAAAGTTCAAAACGGACAAAAACACCGTCCTGCTCCTCATAGGCGGCGGCTTTCCAGAGCTGTTTGTCGAAGCCCCGGCGTCCGCCGTGAAGGGTATTATTCCCGTCGTTCCTGAATAATTCGTATACCGAATTATTCAGGGTAAATTTGCCGCCCCCAATACGGTTACCATACCGTCCGATGGTGGCGCCTATATAGGGCTTATTGGAGACATATCCATCCAGGGTGGAATACCCCAAAAGTACATCCTGGGCCCGTTTTTTTTTGGAAGGCACATAAAGCGAAACCAGGGTCGCCCCGAAACTCGACAAAGACAGGGATAAATCCCCCGCTTTGAGGGTGTAAAGGGATATCTTTTTTCCCGAAGAAATAAGGCCAAACGTCTTTTTGCTGATCTTCATAGAAGCCCCCTGTGCCTACCATACCACACTCCCACCCCATCGTCCAGAGCGGCGCTCTGGGTAAAAGCATTTACGATATTTACCAGGCAAAAAAAACAAATGCTTTTGCCCTGTACCCCGCCCGGGGGGCATTGTACATTTTTTTTAAGAGGAGATATATTTGTTTTATGGGTTTTTTTGACCGGATCGAGGATATTATCAAGAGTTATCTTAACGATGAGGATAATCGTATTTTTGGTCATTCCACCCGAAACCGATGGTCGTCTCCCCGGGATCCGGATCTGGAAGATGCTTTTGAAGAGTTAAACGATTTTCTTTCCGGAGGATCCAAGGAGAAAAAGACCGGTTTCGGTACCGATGAAAACACCTGGCATGACCGCGCCGCCCAGGGTGAATATACCTATACCAGAACCGGAGATGCCCATACCCCGAGGATCCCCGAAGCGCTGCGCCGGGATTTTGAGGAACTGGGGCTGAGTCCGGGAGCTTCGGCGGCGGAATGTAAGGCTGCCTATAAACAACTCCTCAAAAAACACCACCCTGACCGTCACGCGGGACATCCGGGGAATATGAAAAAAGCCACGGAAAAATCCGCCCGGCTCAACGCAGCCTACGACCGGATAGAACGGTGGCGGCGAACCGGAAGGGTGGAATGAGGGGGGATAGCCTGGGGAGAAGTTTTGAACACAACCCCCCAGCACGAAATAAAGAACCCAGGAGCAAGCTGAAACAAGCTTGCTTGCAGGTATGGACCCCGGCCTTCCAATCAATTATCTAATTCTTTGCCTGATTCGCCTTAACGGCCCCCTACAAAGCAGAAATGGGATGGCTGTCTAAAAGCGGTTTTTTATCGCCGAAGAGCTCGCAGGCCGCGCCGATAACCGTATCGGCGGATTCAAAATGCAGGGCTCGTCCGACCATAATGGAGACCGCGTATTCCTCCCAGCAGCCAAAGGATTTCTTGATTTCAGCGGCGATTTTTTTAAGCCAGTCAAAGGTTTCTTTTTCGGGTATCCAGCCCAAATGGGCAAAGATCCGCGCCAAATACCCCGCCCGCTCCAAATCCCACGCGAGGATGGTCGGGCAGCTTTGCGCGTAGGGCAGCAACACGGGCAGATACTCGCCCAGCGTTTCCAGCATATCGTTATAAGCCTCCACGCTGTCCTCTTCCAATTTATGGGGCTTGCCTGCTTTAAATTTACGGTAATCCCCGTCAAACACCTGGGTATGGCGGCCCTGTAACAGGGACTCCAGCATCTCCCGTCCCGCCCCCGCATCGTTAATATCCCAGCCCTCGGACATCGCTTCCCGCCATTCTTCTTTTTCGCCCATCAAGGCAAAGGTTTCGCCGGGCTCGTCGTTGGTGTTCAACAAAAACGCGCCGATGGGCAAATATTTAGCCGTATCGGGCGCGGGGGGATGCTCCTCTATAAACTTCTTTTGCGCTTCTTCATCGTCGCCGGAAGCCAAATTCATTGCCTGATTGAGCATATTCCCGTATGCCGCCGCGTTCGCCTGAGCGCCGGCCATCGCTTCCGCCGCTAGGGGATTGCCCGCGCCATAAGTGCCGGCCATGGCCGCCTGAGCCTCCTGCATGGATGCCGCCACCATCTCCTGCTGAATCCGCATCATCTCGCTCTGCATTTTTGCCAGGTTTTCCGGGGTTGGGTTCGCGGCATACTCCATCTGTATCCGCTGCATTTCTTCCGCCAATTGATTTGTAGTCATGTCATACTCCTTTTATTTTTCGGCCCCTGCCATAATAAGCCGTTCCACGATTTCGGTATACCCGCCCTCGCCGGCGTAATGCATGGCGCTGTGTTCCAGGTTGTCCAAGGCGTTGTAGTATAACCCTACTTCCCGTTGCCGATCAACTTGTTCCGGAGGGGAAAGAGCCGCCGGAGCAGCGC
>JAITEG010000079.1 GCA_031282145.1 Spirochaetaceae bacterium
CCGGGCCTTCATGGACCGGAGGCCGTTATGCCCTCCCAGGCCGCCGGAAAATTTAAGGGAAACCTGGCCTAGGGATAATTCCAATTCATCATGGACCACGAGGATCTGTTCCGGTTTGATCTTAAAAAAAGCCGCCGCCGCAAACACCGAATCTCCGGAGAGGTTCATATAGGTTTCAGGTAAAAGCAAGTGGACCTTTTCCGCGGGAACCCCGGGATCTTCCTTGGTTTCCGGTCCTGTCCCGGCATAGGAACGGAGACGGCTCCCTTCCAGGGCGGCATAGAGGCCCCGGTATTTTTTTTTCCAGTCCAGGACGGGGAAAAAAGGGAGGGCCTCCGCCAAAAGCCGCCCGGCGTTGTGCCGGTTCCCCCGGTATGTTTCCCCGGGGTTCCCTAAGAAGGCGGCGAGGGCTATCATTCCGCGGTTAATTGCCCCGCGGTCCGGCTATGCCGGTACACGGCTTTGCCTTGGGGTTCTTCATAATTCCCCCCGGTGAATAATAACCCGGGAGATAAGTCCGTACCGGACCGCTTCTTCGGCGTTCATCCAAAAATCCCGGTCGGTGTCCTTCTCCACCTGGCCGTAATCGGCCCCGGTTTCCTCCGAGATGAGGCGGTTGATCTTTTCCCGGAGTTTGGCCAGTTCCCGGGCGTGAATTTCGATGTCCGTGGCCACTCCCCGGATCCCCGACAGGGGCTGGTGGATCAAGTAGTGGCTGTTGGGAAGCCCCACCCGTTGTTCCCGGGGGGCGGCTAATTGAATAATCGCCGCGGCGCTGGCCACAAGGCCCATCCCGATGGTCCAAACCGGGGGCTTAACAAAACGGATCATGTCGAAAATGGCGTATCCCGCGTCGGCGTCCCCCCCGGGAGAATCGATAAAAATACGAATGGGCTCATCCCCCATATCCTCCAACAACAAGAGCTGCCGGATGGTCCGCTCGGCCAGGTCTTTTTTTATCTCCCCCGAAAGCAGAATGGTCCGGGTTTTAAGCATCTTGTACAGCAGGGGATCCTGCCCCAGGGGCTTGTCCTCATCTTCTTTTTCCTCATCATCGTCTTCAAGAACCCTGGTATCTTCAATTTGGTTGATCAAAACCCTTTGGCTTTTCTTAAAATTCCGGTCCATAAACCGTTCCTCCGGCTTGGACGGGCTCAGGCCCGCCAAAAAATATAAATAATCGGATCTTAAAACTGCTTCGTATACTATAAGTATTTATTCCCCGGGGGTCAATGAGCGCTGAGGATCCGCAGGTCATTACCGTGAATCCCGGTATATCCGGGGGACCCGTTTATTGATGCCGCAGGTAATTTCATAGGGAATGGTACCCAGTACCGCGGCCATATCCGCGGCGGTCACGGTTTCGGGGCCGAAAAGCGTTACCTCCTCCCAGCGGCGGACTTCCGGTTCCGGACCCAGGTCCACCATACACTGATCCATGCAGATCCGCCCCACCAGGGGATAGCGCCTGCCCCGGATAGTCACCGGGAAATTTCCGCTTAAACTCCGGGAAAGTCCATCGGCATACCCCACAGGGAGGATGGCGATCACCGTATCCTGGGGGGCGGTCCAGGTTCTTCCATAGGAGACGGTCTCTCCCTTTTTCACGGGCTTTATAAGACTCACCTGGGTGAGGAGTTCCATTACCGGGGTTACCTCGGGCTTCCCCGGTCCGGGGCTGTACCCGTAAAGGAGGATCCCGGGCCTTACCATATCGAACCAGGAGTCTTCGTGAAAAACTACCCCCCCGGAATTGGCCCCGTGAACAATACCCGGATCTATTCCCGCCCGGCGGATCGCCTCCACCCCTTCCCGGAACCGGGCAAGCTGTTTTTTGGTATAGGCCACGTCCTCCGGGACGGAAGAATCCGCCACCGCCAGATGGGTCGCCGTTCCCCCCAGGAGCAGGTATTTTTCCCGGGCGATATTGGCGGCCAGATCCGCGGCTTCCTCGGGGGGACAACCCAGACGGCCCATGCCGGTATCTATCTTGAGGTGAACCTCCAGGGGCTTCCCCGTGTTTTCAGCGGCCCGGGCGGCTTCCCGGATAAAATCCCGGTCCGAAACCAGCGGGATAAGCCCTTGGAAGATCACTTCGGGGAGTTCCTCCGGCAGGGGGAGGGAAAGGAGGAGGATGGGGGCGCCGATCCCCGCCGCCCGGAGTTCAGCCCCCTCGCTCACGGTGGCGACCGCAAGACAGGCGGCTCCGGCGTCAAGGGCGGCCCTGGCGATTTGGACTGCCCCATGACCGTAGGCGTCGGCCTTGACGGGAACACAGATGCCCGGCCTGGGGCCTATTTTTTCCCGCACCCCTTGTATATTCCGTCGAAACCGGTTTAAATGGATAATAGCTTTGGTTGCCCGCATGGTGAAAGCATAGCGGATCTGCCCTTTTTTAACAATTACGGCGGTTCCAAAACGTCGGTTTTAAACAATCTCTAAAATTTGCAAAAAAAATTAAAAAAAAATCCCAAAAAAATGGATTTTTTGCCTCCGATGCGATATACTTATATATATGGATTTCTAAAAAAATTCATTCGCTAGAGATGCCGATAATAACATAGGTGCAGGAGCAGATGAATAAGTATGTCCCCCTTTGGGGAACTTTGGTTTTATCTTTAATTCTCATGGCTTGCGGGGATCTGGGTTGGGATATGGTGCTATCCTCCACCGGAACCTATCAGGTAAGCGCTTTAGTAGATGAAGTCTCCTTGGACACCTGCTCTATTGTTGGTCAGAATAGTGATATTTATCCCTATTTTAAGAATTCCCTGGGAAACGACCCCGATGTCCGGGGGCTGGTGGTTTTCCTACAGGATTCCCAGGGTGAAAAGGTAAGCAGGGAGTTCCATTACAGCCTTTCTGCCGAATCCAAACAGGAGCCTGAGCCCGAAGAGAAGACCCTATCGGAATCCGGGGAGATAAATCCCGATGATCCCCCGGTTGAAACCCAGGCCGGTGATGTTCCGGAGAAAAAAATCACGGAAGAATTTATCCAGGTACGCCGGTTGGACCAACAGCTGCCCGCTTTTATCTTTCCCGAAGAACTGCCCATCGGATATTATACCCTGGTTTTTCAGGTGCTGGGAGAAAAAAATGTCCTGTACCGGACTGAAAAATCCATCTATTATGTTGCCGATGCCGAATTTGAACTTACGGACCTTCAAAGTTACCTTCCCGGCGCTTTAGCGGGGGCCCACTTGGCCTCTCCGGGGGAAAATGTCCTGCTAGAAGCCCTTATCAGTGCGGACGAACGGTTGAACCCCTATGTAATTTGGTATAGCGGGAAGCAAAGCATCGCCGAAGGGTATGTTGCGGAGGGAGCCGCCCGTTTTGTGTGGCAGGTTCCGGAGCAGCCCCTGTTCCACAATATCCGGGCGGAAGTGTTCCCCACCATGCCCGAAAGCAGGCTTCGCCGGAGCATAACCGGCAAAGCCAAGGAACTGGTACTGCCGGTCTCAACGAAAAATGATCGAAAGCGGAATTTCGCCGATGAGGCGGATCCCTTTACCCATTGGTATGATTTTGCGGGAACCCTTCGTAACGTGAAAAATCCCGGAGATTCCGGCGATCTTACCCCCCTGGGGACCAGCGTTCCTGTCTGGATGCCCCACGCGGGCATGTATGGATTGTCCATAGGTCCCGGGGATCAGTACGGCCTTCCCATAGCCTTTACCGCCCTGAATCAAAATGAGCAAGGTCAGGGACGGATAAAACTACAGTTTGCGCCCCTGGGAAAAGGCGTCATATTAGACCTGTCGCTTAATCTAAAGGATTCCTCCGATACCTTACACATAAACGTGTCCCTTGCCGAAGCCGGCTTGGTCCTGAGCATGGATGTGGGAAAGGAACGGTATGAAACGACCCTGGAACTCACCGAGGGGGAGGACTATATCTCCCTTTTCTTTGATTATCAGCTCAGTAATAACTATATCAAAGCCGGTTTGTCTTTGAATAATACCGATGTTTTCCTGGAACCGGATATTTCAGCGCTGTCCGCTTCTCTTACCGGCGAGGGAACGCTACTGCTTGGTTCCACCGTTTTATCAACGCCGGAGACCAGCCCCAACGAAATCGAAGAAAAAGAAGCCCAGGAAAAAGAAATAACCCTTATCATTGTTGAATTGAGAAGCGTTTACGATATCGCCCAGGGGGAACCGGAAGAAAAAACCATTGCCACGGCGTCTCCTCCGGAAACCCCGGCCCCGGCCGATAGTGAAACCCCTAAACCCGAAGCCTGATTGGAGGGCCGGGGTCCACCCGGTCGAACCGTTAATTTGCCCCTGGATTCTTCAGTCATTCTATTTCCAGGTTTGTTCCGCCTCTTGAACGGCGTTGATAATTTCTTCCGCCGGCAAACGGTTTTTAAGCATTCCGTAGAACTTCTCCTGACGGCAAAGAAAATTGATCTCCGAAAGGATATGAAGGTGGAGCTTGGTTGAAGCGGACACCATGAGTATCACCGTGTGAACCGCTTCCCCGTCCAGGGCTTTCCAGTCCACTTCCCGGTCCAAAAAGGCAATAATCACCCGCTGCTCCTGGGGATCGGTGATGAGGGGAGTCCGGGGATGGGGCAGGGCGATACCTTTGCCAATAGCGGTGGACATCAGGGCTTCCCGTTCAAGGACCGCCTTTAACAGCTGTTCCCGGCTTATAGACGGAAAAGCGGGTATGGCAGCGATCAAGGTTTTAAGGACCTCTTCGGGGGCGGCTCCCTGAATATGGTAGAATACCCCTCCCCGTTGAATTAATTCGACAAATCCATAGTTCATAGTGTTGGACCTCATTATTTTTTTATTTGAAATATGCCGTCGGCTAAATTACGATTGCACGCTTCCAGATCAAAAGCCAGGGGATCAAAGTCTTGCCCTAATTCGTCCAGGGCGACCCGATATTCCAGCCCGCTTCCCTGTTCCAAGGCGGATACCAGTCTTCTGAGCCGGGCGGGACCGGCGACATTTTCAGGCGGCGCGGCGCCGGCGCCGGCGGAACAGTGGACCGGGGCCCCTGTCTCCTCCTCAATGCGGGAGAGGATCATGATTTTTACGTTCCACCGGGTTCCGTATTCATACAGCAATTCGGAGATCCCCCGGGAGGCAAGATCGACGAGGCTGGATTCCAGGTTCGGTTCCGGCGTGTCCCCGGAAACCCGGTGGTGGAAATTCCCCCCGGCGATGAATCGGAAGGCCAGGGTTCCGGTCCATCCAAAAAGGGTTTGGATAATCCGGTGCAGCTCCTTAAGCCGGAAGGTTTCGGGAACTATGATCCGGCGCCATACCTCGGTCCCCCCGATGCTTATCTGGATTGTCCGGGCCTCAAGGATCCGGAACTCCTTTTTGGGACCCTTTACCATGGAAATATTGTTCCGCCTGAAACTGTCCAGGGCATCCTCTATCAATTCCTTTATATCCTCATAGGTTTCGATCATACTGTCCAGGGAATTATCCATGGCTTCCAGTTCCATTTCCGTGAGAGCCCACTCGGGGTCCGGATCAGGTTCCAGATCCAGGTCCTCAAGGATACTGGCGGCATGGCCCTGAATTTGGGAGAGGATCACAAAGGTATGCCGGGGCAGCCAGGATACATCAATATCGCTTTTGTGTATCCGGGCGGCCAGATCTATCACTGCGGTATGCAGTTCCCCCACTCGTATCCGTATCGGTCCCATGGTCTGATCCGAAAAGGGGGAATAGATTTTCTTAAAATCATCCAAAGCATCGGCGATATATTCGGCGAGGTAATCCCGGCTTTGCTTATCCAAATTCACCGCCGGGGGGATGATCCGGTTAAGGATATGGGGAATCTGGAAGTCATTACGGTACAGGGAATCCCATATATAGGACTGGATCACATATTCGGATATGGGAACCTTGTTTTTATAGAGGATCTCCTCCAGCACGGTTTTGTCCGGCAGGGATTGGATCCCCTCCAGGTCCTTCCGATCCGGAATCTCCTTTCCCACATACCAAAACCGGGTTTCTATACCATAGGCCACGGTTTCGATCCGGTCGGTTTTATCGTAAAGAAAGGTCTCCAGGGAATAGGCCGGAATTTCCCGCATTCGTTTTCCCCCAAACCAATAGGCATAGGCTATCTGTTCTTCCGTGGAACTACCGGGACCCAAAAATTCAAAGGCATCCTCAAAGCCCCCTTCGGCGGCCTCAAACCAGGCGTAAAGTTCCGCCTGGGACCATTCATCCTTACCAACCCGTTCCAGCTCAAAGGATCCGTTTTTCCAATCCAGCGTATGGGCCACAAAACTATCCCCGGGTACAAAAGCCGCTTCCCGGTATATGTTCCGCATATCCAGGGTTTGGATGGAAACTTCTACCGGATCCTCGTAGGGATCGTAGTTAAAGGCGGATTCATTTTCAGGATTATCCCGGGCCACATATTGGGGGGCGTATTCCTCCCCATAAATACTGTAATAGGGGTAAAATTCATCCGGTGGTCCCTCGGTGGTGGTCATGGGAATCGGGGCGCCCGCCCAAAAGAAGGCGTATTTTTGGGGCAGCAGATCCGGGTTGGCAAAGGGTACGCACCGGTGCCCGGGGATGAGGATCCCGTTGAGCAGCTCCAGCCGGGTGGGACTTATGACAAAGCGCACCGATTCAAAACAACCCCGCCGGGAAACCCAGCGGTTGGTACCCAGACGGAAAGCAATATTCCGGGATTCAATAAAGGCCGCGATTTCCGTAGAGAGCCGCCCGCTTCTTTTAGGATCTATCATGCGGACAAAGGCTACCACATCGCTCAAACTAAAAGGCTCGGTGATATTATCGAGAAATTCTTTAAGAGCACCTTCCTGGTTCACCGTCATAATTACTTTAAATATGCCTAAAAGGTGCCTAGATGACAAGTCCATATATTACCTGAGTCATTTTGATTCTTGTAAAATACCTTTTTGATACACATGCGTCATTTTGATACTATTTGAAAAAAGGATTGGAGCAGAATCCTTTTGAGGAGATTAACCATCCCTTCCCCCATTTACCGGATAACATAATTCTTTATATAGCAATGAATTACGGAATCAAATTTTTTTTGTATTTTTTTTGGGAATTTCCGCCTGCTTGGCACGGTTCTTGCTATATATATTATAGCGGAGTAAAAGCCCAGGGGTTGCCGGGTAATTACTCCAAAAAAAATCTATAAACCAAGAGGAGATAAAAAATGAAAGCAGTTAGCTTGTATCGTCCGTTAGTCGTTGAAAAGGCCCTGAATGATTTTATGGAGTCCTTCTTTGGGGAATCCCCCATAACTCCCTCGGATCAGCTGCTCTCCTATATTCCGGCAGTGGATATTTGGGAAGCCGATGGGGCCTATGTTCTGGAAGCGGAACTTCCCGGTTACGAAGAAAAGGATCTGGAGATCCACCTGGACAATCGCACCCTGGTCATTCAATCGAAAAAGGAAGAAGACACCAAGAAAAAAGACGACCGGGAGAATGAGGGCCGGTACTATATCCGGGAACGCCGGAAAAGCTCCTTCAGCCGCTCCTTTAAGTTACCGGAGGATGCGGATCAGGAGAGCATCAAAGCGAATTTCAAAAACGGTCTGCTTTGTCTGGAAATTAAAAAACGGGCGGAAGCCCAGAAGCGGCTTATTTCCATCGGGAAATAAATTTTCCCGTTCCATTGGGGAACCGTATGAACTAAACGGTTCCTCATGGGAGCCTCAGGGGTTCCGGGAAAACCTCTGGGGCTCCTCTTTTTTTCCCCGGTTTTAAGCAAACCTCCTGTCAACATCCGCATATATATACAGTAATTCGCATAAAAATACATTTTTCGGACTTTTCTTTATTGACAGACAAAAAACACTCACGTATACTAACGGTTATTCAGGGTGTTCCGGTAAGACGGGGCCCGTATTTTTTGAGGAGGAAACGATACCATGAAGTGTAATAAGTTTATCGGTCTGGTTTTGGCGGGTCTTGTCCTGGCGGGCGGCGTTTTTGCCGGCGGTTCCCGGCAGTCATCCGGGGGTCTGACCATCAAACCCGGGGCGCTTACCGTGGGGATGGAAATTGGATATCCCCCGATGGAATACTTTGGCGATGACGGCACGACCCCCCAGGGTTTCGATGTGGAGTTGGGAAAGGCGCTGGCCGCGAAGCTGGGCCTCAAATTTGAATGGGTGGATACCGCTTGGGATGGGATCTTTGCCGGGGTCGATACGGGGAAGTACGACTGTATCATATCTTCGGTAACCTATACCGAGGAGCGGGCCCTCAATTTCAATTTTACCAAACCCTATGTGGCGAATTCCCAGCTCCTCGTGGTACGCAAGGATTCCCCTGTTAAGCCCAAGTCTCTGGAAGAAATAGGGGGCTTGCGCCTTACCTATCAGGCCGAGACCACCTCCGATGCCATGGCCACCGAGTGGATAGCGAAGACCGGCGCAAAAACCGAGGTCTTTGAATACGACAAGGTGATGAACTGCTTCGACGAGCTGAGCCTGAACCGGGTGGACGTGATCCTCGTGGACAGCGTGGTAGCCGCGGAGTATCTTTCCCGGCCCGGGAACCCCTACGAGATTACCGCCGAGGTAAGTAACGACGAGGTCTTGGCCATCTGCCTCAAGAAGGGCAATGACGCCCTTACCGACGCCTTGAACAAGGCGCTGGACGAACTCTACGCCGAAGGCGTTTTACAGAAGATTTCCCAGCAGGTCTTTGGGACCGATGTGGTTTCTTCGGTCAGATAGGGCAGCGTAAATGCAGAAAGTCCTTGCCTGGATACCGCCTCTTTTGGACGGCGCCAGAATCACCATCTCGCTGACTATTGTGGCGGTATCGGCGGGACTTGTCCTCAGTCTTTTCCTGGCCTTGGGTAAAATGTCAAAGAAGGTGTGGCTCAACCGGCTCTCTTCAGCCTATGTGTTCTTTTTCCGGGGAACGCCGCTCCTTATGCAGCTCTACTTCATCTACTACGGCCTTCCCCAGATTACGCCCCTTTTAACTATCAATAACCGTTTTCTGGCCGCTTTTATTGCCTTTGGGCTTAACTCGGCGGCCTATTGCGCGGAGATTATCCGGGCGGCGATCCAGTCCATCGACAAGGGCCAATTCGAGGCGTCCAGGGCCCTCGGCATGAGTTACGCCCAGACTATGCGCCTCGTGATTGTACCCCAGTCCATCCGGCGGCTTATCCCGCCGGTGGGTAACGAGTTCATCATGGTGTTGAAGGACGCCTCCCTGGTTTCAATCATCGCCCTGACGGACATCACCAAAGTTACCCGGTCAATTTCCTCATCCACCGCCTCGGCCATGGTCTATATTCCCGCGATGATCCTGTATCTCATCATTACGGCGGTTTTTACCTACATTTTCCATAATCTGGAAAAGAAATATTCGGTATATCAATAGGGGAAAACGGTATGTCAATGATAAAGACTGTGGACATCAGCAAGACCTTCCACACCGCCGGCAGGCCCCCCCTCGCGGTATTGAAAAATGTTTCCCTTACAGTGGAACAAAAGGAAGTAGTGTGCATTATCGGCCCATCGGGGGCGGGAAAATCGACCTACTTACGGACCCTCAACCGGCTGGAAAAGATTGACAGCGGCAAAATCTATATCGAGGACAAGCTGCTTTTCGATTACTCCGACGGGATAAATACTTTGAAGCTCCCCCACCATGAACTCAACGAATCCCTCCTCGAAGTGGGGATGGTGTTCCAGAGTTTTAACCTTTTTCCCCACAAAACGGTGATCGAAAACCTTATCCTGGCCCCGGTGAACGTACGGAAAGTGCCCGTGGAAGAGGCCCGGGAAAAGGCCAAGGTCCTGATGGACCGGGTGGGGCTTTCGGACAAGATCGACACCTACCCTTCCCAGCTATCCGGGGGGCAGCAGCAACGGGTAGCCATTGCCCGGGCCCTGGCCATGGAGCCGAAGATCATGCTTTTTGACGAGCCCACCTCCGCCCTGGACCCGGAGCTGGTGGGGGAGGTTCTGGCGGTAATGAAAACCCTAGCCCAGGCGGGGATGACCATGCTGGTGGTGACCCATGAGATGGGTTTTGCCCGGGAAGTGGCCGACAAAGTAGTCTTTATGTTCGAGGGCTCCATCCTGGAGATGGGAAAGCCTTCGGCCATGTTCAGCAGCCCCCAAAATGACCGGACCCGCCAATTCCTCCAAAGTGTCCTCTAACCCCCATAGGGGGTCTTGGGCAGCGCGCCTCCCGCGTTTCGTGAAGACCTCTTCGCGCTCTCCGGGAACGGCCGGTACAAACCTTTGGTCTGTTTTTGTCTTGCCATAAACTCCCCAATTAGCGTATGTTTACTCTATGAATTTTTTACGACACCCCTTTCGGTACCGGTACGATAATGTAACCCTCTTTTTAATCGGTATAAATATTTTGGTGTTTTTAGCCCAACAGGTATTCGCGGACCGGTATATCTCGGAATATTTGGCGATGATCCCCATAGCGGTGATAAACGGCTGGATTTGGCAGTTTGTAACCTATATGTTTGCCCATGGAGGGTTTACGCATCTGCTTTTTAATATGCTCGCCCTGTTTATCTTCGGCACCCAGGTGGAGCGCCGTATGGGGAGCAGGGAATTTCTTCTGTATTATTTGTTGACCGGGATCCTGGCGGGGGTCTTTTCCTTTTTGGTGTATTGGTTCACCGGCGCCTACGGGGTCCATCTGGTGGGCGCTTCCGGGGCTATTTTCGCGGTACAACTGGCCTATGCGGCCTTTTTTCCCGACGCGGTGATTTTCATCTGGGGCATCCTGCCGGTGCGGGCCCCCATCATGGTGCTGGGTTTTACGGTCTTGGAGTTGGTTTCTTCGGTTTTCGGTTTTCGTTCCGGGGTTGCTCATTTTACCCACCTGGCGGGCTTCGCTTTTGGGTGGATCTACTTTCTCGCCCGGTTTGACATAAACCCCTGGAAAGCGCTAACCGGCCGGGGAAGGTAGGCAACTACCGGAGGGGACCAAGTCCCGCGGCTTGCATAATAGGGCTCCTATAAACGGCCCGAGCGTTTGACCAGCAGGTAGCGGTTTATCAGGTCCGCGGAAATATCTATGGAAGAAGTCTCCAGGGTAAGAAGTCCCAGATGTTCCCAGGTTTTGTAGAGCCGCTGCCGGGAACGGAGATAGGACAAAGCCGCCGCCCGTTCGGCAAATCCTTGAGCGCCTTCGGGCCGACGGAAGGCGAGTTCCTCCGCTTCTTTTTCCCGGAGGTTTACCAGGAGGAGGAGATGCCGTTCCCGAATCCGGGGGAGGATCCAGGAGAGGGATTCCCCGTCTTCTTCCCGAAAATTACTGATCAGGATGATAAAGGTACGGCGATGAATACGGCCAAGAGCATTTTCCAGGGCGGAAAAGGGGGATGAGGGGACCGGAGCGCTTTTGAGGTCGTAGAGTTTATTCAAAAGGCCGGTCAGGGCTCCCGGTCCCTTGCCCGGGGGCAGCCACCGTTCTTCAGCGCCGAAACTGAGGGCCGCCACAGAGTCCCCGTGTTTCAGGGCCGCGTAGGAGAGGAGCAGCGCCGCGTTCAGGGCGCTGTCGAATTGCAGGTAGTCCCCTTCCCGGCGGTGCAGCCGGTAGCCCGAATCCAGGATGAACAGCACCTGTTGATCCTGCTCTTCCTGGTATTCCCGGATTATCACCTTACCCCGCCGGCCCGTGGCCCTCCAGTCAATGGCCCGGACAGAATCCCCCGGTTGATACTCCCGAAGATCGAGGAACTCCATACCCTGTCCCCGCTTGCGGGGGATACGGCCGGAAAGTTCCCGGATTCCCCGGAGGTCCTTTCCCGCAGCCTGGGTGAGTTTTTTAAAATCCGGGTAAGTCCGCCCTCGGCTTATACAGGGCTGGAAAACCTTGCGGGACCAGAAACGGCAGGGGGAACGGTAGAGCAATTCCAGTCCGGAAAATTCCCAGGCCCCCCGATCCAGGGGGATAAGGGTATATTCAAAGATCAAAACACCGCTATTCCGCAGGGATTTCCGTTGGAGTGGGGCGGGAAAGACGGTACATTCCAAGGAATCGGGGTAGAGATCAAAGAGGAGGAACCCAAAAGGAAGGATACCATCCGGAACCGCCCGGAATCTGAGGATAACCCGGCAGGGTTCCCCCAAAGCCAGGGTCGCGGGGATCTCCCGGGAGACCTCAAGACTGCCGTAAAGCAGACGGGTCACGAGGCCGTCGGCGATGATAAGGGGGAGCAGGGAAATACCCGCAAGGAACCAGACCAGGGAGAGGGCGGAAAAGAAAAAACCCGCGGTTCCCAGGAGGAGCCAGAGGAGAGCGGCAATAAAGAGCGCGGCGCCGGGTTTCATGACCGGGGGGCTTCGATTTTGGCGGCCAGGTTTTCCAGAACCATCCGGGAGTTTGAACCCTCCAGTTCGCTCTCCGCGGAAAGGGTCAGCCGGTGAGCCAGGACCGGGAGGATCAGGGCTTTGATGTCATCGGGGAGGACAAAGTCCCGGCCTTCCATCAAAGCCCGGGCCCGGGCGCAGCGGATCAGGGCAAGGCTGCCCCGGGGACCGGCCCCGGCTTCCAGGACCGGGGTTTTTCGGGTAGCGGTAACCAGCCGCACCGCGTAATCGACAATGGCCGGGTCCACCCGTAATCCCGAGACCAGCTTCTGGATACCCGTTAATTCTTCGGGGGTTAACACCGGAGCAACCGCGGCTACCGAAAGTTCCGCCCCGGTGGTCCCCGCGAGGATTTGGGCCACCATGGTTTTTTCCTCCTCTATATCGGGGTAATCCGCCAGGACCTTCATAAGAAACCGGTCTTTTTGGGCATCCGGCAGGGGGTAGGTTCCCTCGTGCTCATAGGGGTTTTGGGTGGCCAGTACCATAAAGGGTTCAGGCAGAGGGTGGCTTTCCCCGTCCAGGCTTACCTGGAGTTCCTGCATGGCCTCAAAAAGGCTGGCCTGGGTTTTTGCCGGGGCCCGGTTGATCTCGTCGGCGATAAACAGATTGGTAAAAACCGGCCCCTTCCGGGTTATGAAGCGCCCCGAGGAGGCGTCGAGAATGATGTTCCCGGTGATGTCGCTGGGCATCAGGTCCGGGGTAAACTGAACCCGCTTGGAATCCCCGCCAATGGCCATGGCGATGGACCGGACCAGGAGGGTCTTGCCCAAACCGGGTACCCCTTCCACCAAAAGATGCCCTCCGGCAAGGAGGGTGATCAGGGCATGATCTACCAGGCCGAGCTGGCCGATAAAGGCCTTGGCTATTTGCGCCTTTACCGCCTTAATAGCTTCCGCGGCGGATTCAACGGAATATTCAACATTCATAAACGCTCCTCGGTACTTTCTATCAATCGCACATAGTTAACAAAATCCCGGTATTTTAACTTCCCCTGGGGATGAATGATTTTTTCTACCCCCGGGACATCCATACCCCAGAGTTCGGCCAGGGCCGATACCATCTCGCCCCGGTAGAATATACCCCGGCGGACGCGGAAGTGAGTCCATAGTTCCTCAACATACGTTTCAAGGTAAAGATCCAGGGCCCCATATTTCCGCAAAAACCGGCTTTCCGCCTGGAACCGCTCCCCAATGGGTTTGCCGGGTCTTTCCTCATCCCTGGCCGGCCGGCCAAAGGCGGGTAAAACCATCCAGAACCCAATGACGGCCAGAATCAGGGCCGAAACCACGGGGGCGGCGATATTACCCCGCTCCTCCAATTCCCCCCAAAACCCCGAAACCGGCTCCCTTCCCCGGATAAAGTAGATCCCCTGATTTTCCCGGTCAAGGGCCCCGGTGAGGCGCCAGGCTAAACGGGCGTTTTGTTCTTCCCCGATAGAGGAGGACCACATAAAATAGGGAAGCCCCGACACCGTAACTGAACCTTGCCCCCAGGAAACGGTGACCAGCCGGATTTTGTCTTGGCGGTCCCGCAAGGTAAGCGCCGGGGCGCCGGGTTTTTCCTCTACCAGGAACCAGACCTGGTCGTCCAGGGCGGCTTCCGCGGTTTCCGGCTCCTCTTCCGGGGTGTCCAGGATAGCTTCCTCCTCTCCGGCTTCCTCATCTTCATCAAGGGGGGAGAATTTTTTTATGATTATGCCCAATTCTTCCAGAAAATTCGATAACCCCTCCTCCTCTTCTTCGTACCAGGGTAAATCCAAAAAAATCACCAAATTACCCCCCGCCTCAACCCACGGCCGAAAGGTTCCGGATACTTCCCCGGACCAGTCAAACCGGGAGCTTTGGATCAGCAGGGTTTTTTCCGAAATACGGTCCGGCAGCGTAAGAGCCCCGGACGTATTGGTCTTGAGGGGATGGCCGGTCTTTTGCAGCCAGCGCTCCAGGGCCAGGTACTCGTTGGATAGGCTTTCCGTGGAAGGCCGGCGATAATTGGTGACGGGGTATATTTCAAAAAGGGTGTACCCTGCCACGGCCAAAAGGGCCAGGACCCCCAGGCAAATGATAAAAATGGTCCGGTATTTATCCATGGTTTTTTCCTGAAACCGGGGGGGGTACCCCCAGGTTCACCGGAGGATTAAGCAGGGAACAACAGAAATCAAGGGCCCGGGAAAATGCCCCTTCCGGGGGAATTTTCCCTCCATAGGCGAAACCCACCCAGGTGGTCACCAGGGCGGCAAATCCCGGGGCGCCGGCTGCCAGGGCCAGGCAGTCGTATTCGGTGGCATCCGGGGGAAAACACAGGCCCTGATATTGGGAAAAGGCGGTGCAGGCGGCGGAAAAACAACACGCCCAGGCTTCCCGGATTTTTCCTTCCCTATGGAAGACCCGGGCCTTTTCCAGCAGGAGCTCGGGGCTTTCTTTTTCGCCTCCGGAAAAAAAGCTTTGGGCCAGTCCGGGACTTTTTTCCCGGCTTTGTTTCCGGAACCGCAAAAAGAGAAAAACCCCCAGGGCGAGGATGCCGCTCACCAGAAGGAACCTGAGGCCCCAGGCGAAGGCCCGGGTGATCCCCGTCATCCAGGAAATATGGGGAAGGGCAGGCTCATAATCGTTCCGCAGCCGGGGCTTGAACCGTATCCCCCAGCCCGGTTTTTCCCCGCCGAAATCCGGGGACAAAAGCACCTCCTCCAAGATCGAGCGGGTATCGGCGTTAATTTCCTGGGTAAGGGTCTCCTGCGCTTTTACCCCCGGCGGAATCAAGGCGCCAAGGATCAAGCAGAGGAGGAGTAAGGGGAACTTTTTCAAAACGGCAGATCCTGAAACCATTGCCTCTGATTTAACAGGCATTCGCATCACCGTGTATTATCCACGATTAGGAATAATACATCAATGGGGAATTAATACCTTCTGCGCATTTTTGCGTGCGAACTTCAGGGCGAGGTATGCTGATTTTCTTTCCGCTTTTTTAATTCGCTCAATTCTTTTTCAAATAATTCCCAAAAATCAATTTTTATTTCTTCCATTGCCTTTTTATCATGAATATATCGAACAATTCCACCGGTTTCATTTACACAGTATATATTAGCGTCTCCGATTATTTGCAATATGGGAGCAGCCTTTATTCCCGTTCCTTCAACAAATTGTTTCCCGGCAAATCTAAGCTGCATCCAATCTGAACTTTCTTTTGATGCAGAGAATGTATAAAGGCCATACAAAAATGACCCAAAAGAACTCGCATCATACTGTTTTGGTCTTGGCCAAACTTCTTCTTTAATTTCTATAAAAAGACCCCGTTCCTTTAAAAATTCAGCCCCTTCCCCCAAAAGGTGGGCGACATATTCTTCGGGAAATTTTACTTGCAGTTCTTCTTCTACCGCCTTAATATCCTCCAGGGTAGATTGAGTTGGAGCCATGGGAAAAACACGGAAATCTTTATCCAAATATTTATCCAATATTTCCAATGTTTTATCTTCCATGATTTTTCTCCTCTCATTTTTTGTTTGTAAAAAAATAACAAGCGCACGACATAACACAAACTGAAGGTTCGACGGGGTATGAAACCCTCAACACGAATCAGGTGGCTGAAAAAACAAACTTTTTGAAATAATTTTTACTTGGGGCTGTTCCAAAACCAACCGGATTTTAGAACAAGTTTACTTTATACCGTTATAATGCTTTTGTCAAGCGGTTTGTTCCAACGTTTTTTCGTTTGTTCGTGTCGCAACGTGGTTCAATTCCTTTTGGGCATAAAACCAGGGCGCTATGTACCCGGGGAACCGCCGAAAAAGATATCTTCCAAAAAGGCGGCGACCCCTTCTTCTGCGTTTGAACCGATACGGAAGTCCGCGGCGGCCAGGACCGGAGGTTTGGCATTGGCCGGGGCAGCGGAAAAACCCGCGGTCTCGAACAGGGGGAGGTCGTTTTCTTCATCCCCCAGGGCGATAAGTTCCCCAGGACTCAGTCCCAAATGGTCCATAGCCAATTTGAGCCCCCGGCCTTTGGAAACCCCCGGGGACATCACCTCCAAAAAGGAAACATGGGTCCTGGTCACATAGATCTTTCCGCCGAATTGTTGGACGAGGAGGGGCCTCAGGAACTCCTGTTGGGCGGGAGTGGTGATGAACATCCCCTTGATGCAGCCCGGACAGAGCTGGTCGGCCAGGGCTTCCTTGAGGTCCCCGATCTCCGCCTCCACGCCGGTGTGGTTCCGGTACATTTCGGTTTCCCCGGTGCGCCGCTCGGCGATGAGCCGGTCGGGGAGCGGACCGAGCCCGCCGGGCAGTTCCGGTCTTCCGGGAAAATAGATCTGAAAATACACCCCCATTTTCCGGGAAAGATCCACGCAGAAATCCGCCGCCTCCTTATCCAGGAGGGACAAACCCAGGACCGTTCCCCCGGGCATATCCGCGACTTTGGCCCCGTTAAAATACACCATGGGTCCCCGGGCGTCCAGCGCGGCCCGGTACGGCTCGGCTCCCTCTACGGAACGGCCCGTACAGAGGATCACGGCGATTCCCCGGCTCAAACAAGCCTTGAGCACCCGGAGGGTACGGCCCCCAAGGCGGGTCTCCGGGGTGAGGGCGGTTCCATCCAGATCCAGGGCAAGGGCTTTGATACAGGCCGGATTGATTTTTTTCGTGTTTTGCATACTTGGAATTTACCGTAGATTGAAACTTTCTCATAGACCCGGAAGATTTTTCTTGGTATAGTTTATTTTATGAAAATAAAACGGAGCTGGCTTCTTATTATTGTCGCGGGAATCGGCGTTTTTATTATCCTATACAGCCTCGCACGGCAGTTTTCCGGATTCAGTTTTGGAGAGCAGGCGGAGAAATATATGTTCGACATCCTCACGTTTACCGCCCTGGGCATTTTTTTGTACAACCGGAAACTGGCCGCCGATGAAGCGCGGGAAAAGAAGGCAGAAGAACAAAAGCCCCCGGTCTAGGAGTCCGTTGCAGGTGAATAAAAAATTCATTGCCGGAATAATTACCTTGGTATTTCTCCAGGGTTCTCTTTTCGCCCGGGATGTAGCGATCGTGGTGGAGGATGCCGATCTGGAGATTCCCCTGGAGGGGGCGGTGATCCTGTCCTGGGACGGCACGGAATATACCTGCGACGAAGCGGGCCGGGTCACGGTGGCGGTTCCCGAGGATCGCCCGGTGGCGCTGCGGATCCTCTATCCCGGTTATGAAAGCCAGCGGCTTACCATCCCCCTCACCGGGGAAAACTTTACCGTGGCCCTGCGTTTAGGCGGAGAGGTCATGGAAAGCCGGGAACTCGTGATCGAGGCCCGGCGGCCGGGTACCAGCGAAACCCGGAGCGGCCGGAGCGTGGCCATTACCGGGGAGAACCTGTCCCGGACCGCGGAAATCGGGATTATCCAGGATGTGATGACCTCGATAAAACTCCTCCCCGGGGTGGGCTACGCCGGTTCCTTTAACGCCATGCCCTCGATCCGTGGGGGGGAGCCGGGGGACCTGATGGCGGTGCTGGACGGGTTTTATATCAGCCAGCCCTACCACTGGGGGGGAATGGTTTCGATCTTTGATCCCCGGATGATCGCAAGCGCCCAGCTTTCCCACGGGGTATTTTCGGCCCGCTACGGCCACACCATATCGGGGCTGTTGGAGATAACTTCCAAACAACCCTCTACCCAGGAAACGGAACTTGATCTCAGCGTTTCCACCAGCGCGGTCAACCTGAACCTCTCTTTCCCCTTTGGGGGCAAGGGGGGGCTCATGGCCATGGGAAAGGTCACCTATTGGGACCCCTTTGTGGCGGTGGCTAAGAGCTTTGCCCCCGAGCTGGAGTACATCCGGGTTGCCCCCTATATACGGAGTACCGCCCTGACGGGGAATTACCGGTTTACCCAGGACCTGGAAATACAAGCCTCCGCCTTCCTCGGCGCCGACGGGGCCGCCGCCTTTTTCGAGACCACTTATGATTACACGAGCCAGCCCAGCAAGAACGAGATGAGCTTTGACTGGAAAAATATGCTTGGCTTCCTTACCGGGGGACTTACCTATAATCCCCGGCCCACGATGGTGCTCAAAACCATCGTGGGGGTGGGGTTCCTCCAGACCGGCACGGAAGGATACGTCCTCAGCGATGTGTATGGGGCTTACTCCCCGGAGTTCGAAAACCTATACTCCATCCTGGGGATCACCGAGAGCTATTATCACATTAACCGCCTGCAAAATATGTCCTTTACCACCACCACCGTCAACCTGCAGGGGCGGGTGGACTTTGACTGGGAACTGGGGCAGGGTTTTCTTTTTGCCGCGGGGGTCCAGGAGCTGTACAACCAATGGATTCAGGATGAACACTCCCGGCTCTTTGTGGAACGCCCCATAAGCGAATTCCCCCAAATCCTGCCCCCCCATTCAAATCTTCCCGACGAAGCCTACGTGAGTTTTTTGGCTAACCTCCCCATCAGTGTGCATAACCACGGGATAACCACCTCCGCCTATTCCCTGCTGGAATATTCCGGCCCCCGGAGGATCTTCGGGGCGGAATTGGGGCTCCGGATGGATCACCTCTATTTTATCGGCCGGGATTTTACCATCCAAACCAGGCCGGTCTTTAACCCCCGGCTGAACCTGGATTTTAACGTCCTCAAAGACCGGGGTATCATCGATTCCTTAAGTTTTACCCTGGGGACCGGGCTTTTTTCATCCCAAAACGACTTAATCTCTTTTATCCAGGCCCAGAACGGGATAGAGGACTTTGAAATGACCCAAAACCGCTCCTGGACCAGCATAGCCGGAACCAAGATCGATTTGGCCGGCGGATATACCTTTACCCTGGAGACCTATTTCAAATACGTCTATGACCGGGCCTATGAAGGACTGGATCTTACCCCCTCGGGGTCCCGGACGGTGGGCCATTTTGACGGGAAAGGGCTTATCTGGGGCTTTGATCTGATGCTCCAGAAATTCGACTCCCGGTTCTGGGACGGCTGGATCTCCTACTCCTTTGTATACGCCCGATACCGGAATCCCTCCGCGGAGCCCGGGGAATGGGGCTCCGGGGCGGACGTGGACGGCGATTGGTTTTACCCCTCCTTCCACCGCTTCCATACCCTTAACCTGGTGCTGAATGTCAAACCGGTCCGGTTTATCAATATCGCCTTCCGGTTTGGGCTGGCCGGGGGAGTCCCCAAATCCGATACGGGCAGCATCCGTCCCGTCCCCCTGCTCCTGGAGGACGGGGTAACCATAGCGGAAATATACAAACGGAGCGCCACCTATTCGGATACCAACCGGATGCCCCTGTCCATGCCCATGGACGTGAAATTCTCCTGGTATTTCTTTAATGACCGGAACAAGGTTCAGGGGGAGGCGTACTTCGCTATCGAGAACCTGCAGCTCCTTTTTTACAAACCCAAGGGGTACACCACCTTTAACCGGTATACCGGCCAGGAAGACGAGGGGAGCAGCACCGCAAATTACAGCCTCCCCATACCCATGTTTTCCTTTGGGTATAAGTGGAGTTATTGAGGGGCCGGTTATGAGGAAAAAAGAAAAAGAAACGAAAAACAGACAAGCCTCCCTGCCCCTGCTGATTGCCGGGGTATTGGCCCTCCTCTTTTCCGGGTGTTCCAGCCTGGTCAACCTGGGCGGCCGGGCTTTGGACGGGTCGGCCTTCGAGGAAAAAACCCTGGCCCGCTACCGCAGTCCCGCGGTGATGGACCTTGGTCAGGTCGAGGTCCGGGAAGTCCGGGGGAAAACCGGGGAGGTCTCCCTCGCCATCTCCCCCCGGGGGATACCGGCCCTGGTTTTCAGGGCTTCCGCCCCCAGCGGGGGAGGGGAGTTCCGCCTTATTTCCCTGGAATTCCTCTCCTCCCACACCACGGGGTGGAATGAATTTACCCGGGAACTCTCCGGGAGCGGCCTTTTCAGGGTCGAGGGGGGCGAGGCGGTGCTGCGCTTGAACGAACCCGTGGATACCCTGGACATCCGTGAAGGAAAGATCCGGCAAAAAGACACCCGGTTTACCGGAGGGGAGGCGCTCCAGGCCCTGCGGAACCGGGAAGAACGGATCGCCGTCCTCGTCCAATGGATGCGAATCCGGGAACCGGTCCCGGCTTTTGCCGGCCGGAAGTCTTTTGAAAGGTACTGGAAGCCCATCCTCTTCCCCGAGCTGGTCTTGGCGAAAAAGCGCCCCAAGACCTGGAACACAGCCGGGGCGCTCTGGACCAGGGCCGAAGACATCCGGTGGAACAGCAGCTATACCGCAATCCTCTTCCCCGAAGAATTACAAAGGGTACGGGATTCAGGGACCCTCCTCCGGGACTGGGAGGAGGCCGTTTCCTGGATATATCTGGAATACGAGTGGGATCGGATCATAGCGCTTTTGGGTGAGGAAATTCATCTTACAAAAACCAAGTGAGGTATATATATGAACGGACAGGAAGGATTTTCGTTATTGACGTTTTTTCAAATGGGGGGCATTTTCATGTGGCCCCTTTTGGCCTTTTCAATTGCCACCGTCGCCATCTCCCTGGAACGGGCTATCTATTTATTGTACCACGACTTACGGATAGATGACCTGAAAACCCGGGTGAGGGAATATATCAGGGCCGGGGACATCCCCGGGGCGGAGAAGTATCTTGCGGCCCTATCCAAACGCCGAATCGGCGCCCGGATTCTCCGTGCCCTGGTCAGCCGGTCCCAATTTTCCGAACACCTCATGGAACGGGCCGTGGAAACCGAGGCCTTGAGCCGTATCAATTCCCTGGAAAACGGCTTCAATTTCCTTATCGCCCTGGGGTCCCTCTCTCCCCTGACCGGCTTTCTCGGCACGGTGTCGGGGATGATCGGGGCCTTCAAGTCCATTGCCGAGGCCACCGAAGTAAACGCCCAAATCGTCGCCAACGGTATTTACGAGGCCCTGATCACCACGGTATTCGGCCTCATCATCGCCATCATCGCCATGGTGGCCCATTCCCTGCTCTCCCACGTGGTGGATAAGTTCGCCGCGGAGGTGGAAGAGGCCTGCTCGGAGCTTATCACGGAATTGGCCATAAGCGGCGCGGAACAACGGGCAATCCGCCGCCGCCGCCGGATATATCCATGAACCTCAAACGGCGGAAACGGGAACCCTATGAAACCTCAAGCGCTTTAAGCGATCTGGCCTTTCTCTTGATCATTTATTTCATCGTTATCGCGGGTTTCAACGTTAATAAGGGCTTCCTGATGAACCTTCCCGCCCGGGACTCAACCCGGTTCATCCTCAAGGACGACCTCCTGCGGTATGAGCTGGACGGGGCCGGCCGGCTCCTCTACCAGGGGGAAGAGCGGGAAATCACCGCCGTGGAACAGCAGCTCCGCGCCGCCCTGGGAGCCAACCCCAACCTAGCGGTGGTCCTCACCGTGGACGGGCAAACCCCTTGGCAGCGGGTGGTCTCCTTTGTGGAACTGGCCCAGAAACTTCAGGTGGATTCCTTTTCCTTTACAATGAAGGAGGACGTGCCATGAGGCTCAACCGCCCCAAAAAGCGATTCGTCGTGCCCTTGAGCGCCATGTCCGACGTGGCCTTCCTCCTCCTCATCTTTATCATGCTGGTCTCCCTCATCAACTACCGCCGGGAGGTCAAGATCGCCTACCCCGAAGGGGAGAACGCCAAAAAGGTCAGCGCCGAAAAGAACCTCGAAATCTGGATAGACCGCCAAGGCTCGGTATACCTCGACGGCCTTCCCGCGGGCCTCCCGGAGGTGGAGCTTGCCGTGGAGGAATGCTACCGGAACGCCCCGGACACCCGGATCCACCTCATCGCCGACCGGGACACCCCCTTCCTCCACGTCAACCGGGTCCTCAAAATCCTGCAATTCCTCCAATACCGGGTGGTAAGTTTTGTGGTGAAAGATGCGTAAATCAAACCAGCTCCGTATCATCCTTTTTCTTCTCGTCGCCCTCCTCCATGTGGCGGCGCTGTTCTTCTGGGTGATCTACCTCGAACCCTCTCGGAGCGAAAGCGAGCCTCCCCTCACGGTCATGAAGCTCCTGGACATAGAGGAGGAACTCCCCCCGCTGCCGCCGCCGCCCCCCCCGCCGCGGCCCGCCGAACCGCCGCCTCCCGAGGCCGAGAACCTGGTGGAAACCATCGCGGAAAACATGACCGTCGTGGAGAAAGTCCCGGAGGAACAGATCCTCGCGGCCCCCGGCGCCCTCACCCCCCCGGTCACCGCTCCGGTTCCCGCCGGGGAAACCTATCTGGCCCAGAACCGGATCTCCAAGCAGCCCTATTTCTCCGAAGAGGCCATCAGGAGGGTGCTGATATATCCCCCCATTGCCCAGCGTTCGGGAATCGAGGGCCAGGTGATCCTGGAACTCTTCATCGACCGGGAAGGGCTGGTCCAGCGGGTCCTCATCCTCAAAGAAACCCCCCCGGACCGGGGCTTCGGGGAAGCCGCCGCCAAGGCCTTTCTGGGCCAGCGCTGCACCCCGGCGGAAGCCAACGGCATCCCCGTGGCGGTCCGCTACCGCTACCCGGTACGGTTCCAGCTTAATTGAACTTGTTCCAAAAACCGAAATTTTAGAACAAGTTCAATCACACAATAAATTTATATTTACTAATAATATTATGCTTGACTATAAATTAAATGCCGGCTATAATATCATATATGGAAGCATCGACTCTTCTGAATCCTTATCGTCCTGGAGCGGGTTGTCTGCCGCCCTACTTGGCCGGCAGAGATCGGGAAATTGAAAATTTCGCGAAACTCTTGGACCAGCACATCGTTATCAAAAATTGTATCCTCACCGGATTACGGGGAGTGGGCAAGACGGTCCTTTTGGATAAATTTAAAAATGTGGCAATCAACAAAGGCTGGTTATGGACCAGCAACGAGATATCCGAGTCTTTTTCAATAAACGAGGAGCGCTTATGTTATCGAATCATGACCGATTTATCCATGGTAACATCAGGGATTATTATTGAAAAAGACGAAGAGAAAAAAATCGGTTTTACCAGTGAGAAAAGTATTACCGAGGTATTTTTGAATTTCAAGCTTATTGGTTTTTTATATAAAAACGCCGCCGGCCTTGAATCGGATAAATTAAAATACATTTTGGAATATGCCTGGAGTCATATAAAAAAGAGTATGCCCCAGGTGAGGGGCCTGATTTTTGCCTACGATGAAGCGCAATCCCTCTCCGATGATCCTAAAAAACAAACCTACGCCCTAACCATGTTTTTGGATGTTTTTCAATCTATTCAAAGAAAACAGATCCCTTTTATGCTGCTATTAAGCGGGTTGCCGACCATCCAGACCAAACTGGTGGAAGCAAGAACTTATAGTGAAAGAATGTTTACGATCTTGTTTTTGCATAAGCTTTCCGCCGAAGACAGTAAACTGGCAATAACCAAACCGATAGAACAGGATAATTGTCCGATCCATTTTAGCGAAAAATCCATTAAGTTAATCATCAAACGATCCGGGGGCTATCCTTATTTTATTCAATTTTTGTGTAAAGAAATATTTGATATATTTTTACAGCAAAAATCGGCGGGACAGAAATTAATGGTTCCTATCGACTCAATTATCATAAAACTGGATGATGAATTTTTTGCCGGAAGGTGGGGTTTTTTAACGGATCGTCAAAGGGAATTGTTATCGGTTATAGCGCATCTGAAACATGGTGAAGATGAATTTACCGTACAAGAAATTGTAACCGAGTCAAAAAAATATCAAATCTCAACCTTTGGTAACAGCCAGGTTAACCAAATGCTTTCATCACTTATAACCGATGGACTGATCTTTAAAAACCGTTTTGGAAAATACTCTTTTGCGGTTCCCCAATTAAATGAATTTATCTTACGTCAACATATCGCAATAGAAAATGATTAAACCCCAGCGTCTCCGATCCGGTGAACATCCGGTTCCCCCTTCAAACGGCATGAAGGTCCCTCGCAGTCAAATGGGGAATTGCCCCGGATCATCTCGACGGTTTCCCGAAAAAATGCTATAATTTAAGGCAAAATTAATTATTTAAGAGGAAATTTGTGGCAGAGATCGGAAAAGTAATCCCCGTCGCGATAGAAGATGAAGTAAAGAACGACTATCTTACCTATGCCATGTCGGTTATCGTGGCCCGGGCCCTGCCGGACGTGCGGGACGGCCTGAAACCGGTGCACCGGCGGCTGCTCTACTCCATGGACGAGCTGGGACTGCGGCCCGCCTCCGCCACCAAGAAAAGCGCCCGCATCGTGGGGGATACCATGGGGAAGTACCATCCCCACGGGGACATGGCCCTCTACGACGCCCTGGTCAGGATGGCCCAGGACTTCTCCCTCCGCTACCCCCTGGTCCACGGCCAGGGCAACTTCGGCTCCCTGGACGACGACCCCCCTGCGGCCATGCGGTACACCGAGGCGAAGATATCCCGCATCGGCGACGAGATGCTCCAGGACCTCCGCAAGGAGACCGTGGACTTCACGCCGAACTTTGACGAGAGCATGGCGGAGCCGACGGTACTCCCCGCGGCCCTGCCCAACCTCCTCATCAACGGGTCGAGCGGCATCGCCGTGGGGATGGCCACCAATATGGCGCCCCACAACCTGACGGAGGTCTGCGCCGCGATCTGCGCCTATATCGACAATCCGGACATTACCATCGAGGAACTCTCGAAACTCATAACCGGCCCGGACTTCCCCACCGGGGGGATCATCTTTGGCCGTCAGGGCATTCGGGACGCCTACCGCACCGGCCGGGGCCGGCTCCTCGTCCGGGGCCGCTTCACCGTGGAAACCGCAAAGTCCGGCAAAGAGCTGATCGTGTTCAACGAGATCCCCTATAACGTGAACAAGGCCGCCCTGCTTATCCGGATCGGCGACCTCGTGAAAGAAAAGGTCATCGACGGCATTGCCGCCTTTAACGACGAGTCCGACCGGGAGGGGATCCGGATCGTCATCGAACTCAAGCGGGGGGCGATCCTCAAGGTGGTGCTGAACCAGCTTTTCTCCAATACCAGCCTCCAGTCCACCTTCGGCATCATCAACCTGGCCCTGGTCAAGGGCAAACCCCAGTGCCTCACCCTCAAGGAACTCGTCCACTATTTTGTGGAGCACCGGGTGGAGGTGGTTACCCGCCGGACCCGGTTCGAGCTCCGCAAGGCCGAGGAGCGGGCCCATATCCTCGAGGGCCTCGTTATCGCCCTGGCAAACATCGACGAGGTGGTGGCCATCATCCGCTCTTCCCGGGACATCAACACCGCAAAAGCCAAGCTGCAGGAGCGGTTCCTCCTCTCCGAAATCCAGGCCCAGGCCATTGTGGATATGCGCCTCGGACGGCTCACGAGCCTCGAGGTCGAGAAACTCCAACAGGAGTTGGAGGAACTCAAGGTCCAGATCGCCTACCTCAAGTCCCTTTTGGAAGACGAGAAGAAGCTCCGGGGGGTCATCAAGGACGAGACCATGGCCATCTCAAGCCGCTACGGGGACCCGCGGCGCACGGAAATCGTCGCCGGGGAGGTGGAAAACATCAACATCGAGGACCTCATCAAAAAAGAGGAGATGATGATCCTCATCTCCAACCTGGGCTACGTCAAACGGGTCCCCGTGTCCTCCTACCGGAATCAAAGCCGGGGCGGCAAGGGCATGCAAAGCGCCAAGCTGACCGAAGACGACTTCGTGGAGCAGATCTTCGTGGCCTCCACCCATGAGTACATTCTCTTCATCACCAGTGAAGGTAAAGCCTACTGGATGAAGGTCCACGAGCTCCCCGAGGGCAGCCGTACCAGCAAGGGAGCCCACATTAAGAGCCTCCTCACGGTTTCTCCCAATGAGGATATCACCGCCATTGTGTCCCTCAAGGACTTTGGCGGGGACGAAGGACAAGGCCCCTACCTCTTTATGGGCACCGCCCGGGGGGTGGTCAAAAAGGTGCGGACCGCTGAGTTTACCAACGCCAAAACCCGGGGCATTATCGCCCTCAACCTGGATGAAGGGGATAAGCTCGTGAGCGCCCTCCTCACCGGCGGGTCCGACGAGGTGGTCCTTATCTCCCGAAAGGGTCAGGCCCTGCGTACCCACGAAGAGCAGATCCGGGCCATGGGCCGCTCATCCCGGGGGGTCACGGGGATGAAACTCGACGACGACGATGAACTCGCAGGCCTGCTCCGGGTAGACGCGGAGGAAAAAATGCTGATCCTCTCCGAGTACGGCTTCGGCAAGCGGGTTGAATTCAGCGAGTTTTCCTCCCATGGCCGGGCTACCGGGGGACAACGGATCTACACGGTCTCTGAAAAAACCGGGGAAATCGTGGGCTGTGTCAATGTCCTGGATAACGAGGAGATCATGTGTATCACCAGCCAGGGCAAGTCCATCAAACTCAAGGTCGCTTCCATCCGGGTGATGGGCCGTTCCGCCCAGGGGGTCAAGATCCTCAGCATCGACAAACCCGACTTTGTCATCGGGGTGGATCGTATCGTCCAGGAAGAAGCGGTTTATGAGAAGAAAGGGGCCGCTGCCCCTGAGGAGCCTCCGGAAAACGAAGGCCCGGTGGAAAACGAAGACGCCCCACCGGAATCGGAGGCTGAGGAAAACGTGGATTCGGAAGACGAGGATAACCAAACCCAGGGAGAACTTTTTTAATTCGCGGTGAAAGTTTCATACCCCAGGTTCAGCGGATCTGTAGGGGTAATTCCAGGTCTATGCTTTGGAGAAAGGGCCCGTCCCGGAGAAGTTCCGCGGCCCTGCCCCGGGCGGCGATCCGTCCCTGATAAAGGAAAAGCGCCTCCCCGTCCAGGTCCAGCATCATGTCCAGGTCGTGGCCGGCGATGATCTTGGCGCAGCCCAGGTTTTGGAGCAAGGTGATGATGTTCCGCCGGGAGCGGGGGTCCAGGGCGGCGGTGGGTTCGTCCAGGAGCAGAATTTCCGGTTCCAGGATCAATGCCGAGGCAATGGCGGCCCGCTGTTTTTCCCCGCCGGAAAGTTCATAGGGATGCCGGTCCGCGAGGTGTTCAGCCCCCACCGCTTCAAGAACCTCCATAGCCCGCTTTCGTCCCGTTTGGGGGTTTACTCCCCGGTGCATCACCCCAAAGGCCACATCCTCCCAGACGGTAGGCATAAAAAGCTGATTGTCCGGGTCCTGAAAAACCATACCCGTAGTCCGCCGAGTCCCGGCGGACTGCCGGGACTCGGAATCCGGCCGGTCTTCGTGGTTTTTCCGGGAAACCGGCATACCCCTCAGCAAGATTTCTCCGGAATCCGGCTGCATACAGCCCGCGATAAGTTCCAGAAGGGTCGATTTTCCCGATCCATTGGCTCCGGCAATACAGAGGCAGCTCCCCGCTTCCAGGGAAAAGCAAATATCCCGGAGAATAGAAATATGGCTATGGTAGCTATAACAAAGGTCCCTGACCCTTAAAAGTTCCATGATCCTCCGGTCAAAGCTCCGTTCAAAATCCAAAGGGCGGATGAAAGGAGCAGACAAAAAACGAAAAAGAGGGTATCCCCTTTTTTCCAGGAAAAAGACCGGGTTAGCGGGATGACTCCGTTAAAACCCCGGATCTGCATGGCCCGGCTTATTTTCCAGGACCGCTGAAAAGCGCTTACCAGGGCGGTACTGAAAACCGCGGTATAGGAAGCCCAGCGTCCCAGCGTGTTTTGCCGGGGCCGCCGTATCGCGAGGGAACGGACGGCGCCGAAAATCCGTTCATACATAACAAAGATATACCGGTATGTCAAAAGGAACAGGGAGATGAGTTTATCCGGGCAGCGGAGTTTTATCAGGGCATTTGCCAGACCGCCTGCTCCCAGGGGGATGATCGTCCCCATATATATCAGGGCGGCGGCGTTGATCCGCAGGGTATATATCAGGGCCCGGCGTAACGCCCCTCCAAGCGCGCCGCCTCCTGTTTCCCCAAAACCACCGGTCATACCAGCCCCCGTGGTTAAAACGCCCAAGGGCAGGGTCAACCAGAGGAAAAGGACCATGAGGTTTACCGGGATAAGCCGCAGCAGAACCGTCCGTATATCCTTGATAAGACAGAGAAAAAGCCCCAGGATGATGCCGGCGAGAAGCCAAGGGTTTGAACAATGGATAACCGCCGCGATAAGGCATACCCCTGCCCCGATACGGCAGCGGGGGTCAATACCTATTAATATATCATTTTTAAATTCAAGCCGGTCCAAATACATACCGGGGCATCATCCGTTGTAAAAAGAGTACCGAGAAGGCGGTGATCACCCCCTCTACCACGGCCAGCGGCAGATTGGCCGCGAACATAAGGACCGCGGTAGAGAAAAGATCCCGGGAACTCAAAAAAAGGGAAAAAGTAACCAGGAAAGTTCCGGTTCCCACCGCCACAAAGCCAGAGATAAATGCGGCGGCAGGTTTCACCCCGGCCGCGATGGCCCGCTCCGGCGGCCGGCCCTTCCCCGTAGGCAAAAGGCGCCACACCCCAAACGCGGAAAGCGCGGCGGTTCCCATCACGGTGGTGTTTACCCCCAGGGAGAGGAGGCCTCCGAATTGAAACAGGATACTCTGGAGCAGTAACGCGATAAACAGGGCGGGTACCGCGCTCCAGCCCAACAGAATCCCCGCAAGCCCCAGCAGGGTTAGATGAATACTTGAGGGCCCCAGGGGGATATGCACCAATGAGGCCAGAAAAAGCACCGCCGAAACCAGGGCCGTTTCCGGCAATTTAGCGGCCGCGGTTTTCTTTAAACCCACCCCTATGCCGGCCACGGCGGCCCCCCATCCAACAACGATAACCGGCGCGGAAAGAACCCCCTCACTGATGTGCATAGCCGCCCCCCTTTTTCGCAAACCCCGCAAGCAAAAAGTGGTAAACCGCGAAGACGTTCAGGATCAGGCTGAGCCCGAGGACGATCCGCAGCGCCAGGGACGCTTTGCCCCCGATGCTGTCCGCAGCGGCTGCCCCATCCGGGACCCCGCCCGCCGTTCCGGTCCCCGTTCCCGCCGCCTCGGCTCCCGCCACCGCGACCACTATTTCCCCCTTGTGTCCCATACCGTCTTCCCCCGTCAGCCGCCATTCACCGCTCTCGTCGTTTACAAAACTGAAATAACCGTTACGGTCGGCGATACTTTCCTGCGCAGGCGCATCAGGGGATGACGGCGGGAAGACCTTTACTTTGGCGACTAGCATGGGCGTACCGTCCGTATAGGAAAATTTGATGGTATAGACATCCTGCCGGCCGGTCACCTCGGAAATGTCCACACCGTGGGCAAAGACGGCGGCGGGAAGATTCAAAAGAAAAACCGCCGCGACAACCAGGTATTTCATATTATCCGCCTTTTCGTCCGGCTACTTCACCGCAAAAACCAGGGTTGCCTTGAGGTTGTCTTCATCAACATTCGGCAGGGATGATTTCCGCGTATCCCCCGCCTGGAAAATCCACAAGACCGGCTTTTTCATGTCGATATGATCAAGCCGGAAGCTAACCTCGCCTCTTGCGTCGGTTTTTCCGGTCTGCGCCCAGGCATCCATGGTGTGATAATCATAGTAATCCCAGGTCGCCTTGACTTCCCCATTGACCCAGGGTTGTCCTTTGTAAAGAACCCGAAGGGTTATTCTTGAATTCCGGTTCATGTCGGCGGGGTTGTTGAGGGGAACAATCTCAAAATCAAGGCCCTGGGGCTGACTGAAGGTCCGGTCGTTTCTGTTCGGGTTAAGGTAGAGCTTCCCCCACTTGGTAAAATAGCGGGATACCTGTACCGACTTGCCCGGATTGGCGGCCAGCGCCTGCCTTCTGTTGCCATCGGCGTAGCTCCCGTCGGTAAGAATAGAATAATAGCCGCCAATACTCCTGAAGACCGCGACTACCGGCGTGTCGTCGCTCAGCCGGTATCTCCCTTCATACCAGACGCGATCCCTATTCGCCTCAAGCGGGATATTCGCGCCCTTTACCCCGTTTTTGTACACATACATTTCCACGGTCTCGGGCGGTTCAATTTCCTCACCCACCGCGAAATAGTGGGACGAAATACCTACCAGAGTGGCGGTATCTCCCGCTTTGTAGTCTTTGGATGAATCCCCCGGGATAATAAAAGTCTCGTGGGCCTGCGCCGCGCCCGCGATAGCCGCGCACAGGGTAAAAGCGAAAAGAAAATTTTTCATAGAATACTCCTAACAAGATGGTTTTTAGGAGTTCATCTCCGGACAGGGCTTAAGCGCTGTTGATCCCTTCGGGGAGTTGTTACGGATGATTAGATACTTCTATACCAGGGATCATCCATTCAGCGGATGACCGGAAGCTTACGCGCCTTCCACGGCTTCATGCGGATATTGGCAGTCTATCAGAGACTCAAATTTGTGTCAAGTGAGCCTTTCCCAAAGTCCGCTTTTTCTTCCTAAATCTCGCGTGACAAAACCTATTACGAGGTGGTTTTTCCTTGTCTACGCCCCATATATTTAATATAATTATATATATGAAGAAGATATCTTTTTGTTTTACCATACTGGTAATGACCAGTTTGATGATGACCGCTTGTGCCGGCGGCCCCTCGCAAAATAAAGCCCCCGAATTTTCCGGCGCCCTGGGACGGGATTGGCAATTAGTCAAGATCCGCACCGAAACCGGCGGCATAAACCTTGACCGGACGGTGATGGAAGCCGAAGGCATAGGGGATGCCTTTACCCTGCAGTTTGAAGAAAATCAGATCAACGGCAAGGCCTTGCCAAACCGTTATTTTGGCCCCTACACCCGGAAAGGACAATCTATCAATTTTCAGGGAATTGCCTCCACGCTTATGGCTAGTTTTAAAGAACTGGATGTTCTTACGGAAAGGGAATATTTCGACTATCTTGAACGGGTACAAAGCTGGGCTTGGAATCAGGACAGCCTGGAACTCCATAGCTCCACCCCCGATGGTCAAAAGGCGATATTGATCTTCCAATAAATTTTCCGGAGCAAGCTCCGGGGTATGGACCCCAGCCTTCCAATCAACAACCTTGCCCTTCAGGGCGAGGTATGTTGATTTTTTTTATCGGTTTTTTAGAAAGACCGCTTGACTTTTTATCTTTTCTATATTATAATGCCTATATACTTACTAAGTAATATTATCATTGGCTGAGCAAGTATAATAAGAGCGTTTCCCAATATCCGGTTGGTTCGGGGAAAGCTTCAAATTCAGGAGGTTTTTATGGCACGGGTAGAAAAAATTACGGATCTGATAGGTAATACTCCTATTGTTAGGATCAACAAGATCAACGATGGAGGGGCGATAGTATATGCGAAATTGGAGAGCTTTAATCCTTTTTCCAGCGTCAAGGACCGAATCGCCCTGGCCCTGATCGAATCCGCTGAGAAAGA
>JAITEG010000031.1 GCA_031282145.1 Spirochaetaceae bacterium
ATCTGCGACGAAAAAAAGCGGGGGGCCGAGGGATGCCGGGGCGCGCCGGACCTGGTGGTGGAGATCCTCTCCCCCTCAAACACCGCCGACGAATATATCCGCAAATTCAACCTCTACCTGAAAGCCGGGGTCCGGGAATACTGGATAGTGGAGCCGAAATCAAAAACCGTGCAGTCCTTTGTCCTGCAAAATAACGCCTACACGGGAACGGTTTACGAGTCCGGCGCAACGCTCCCTTCGGCGGTTATCGAGGGGCTTTCAATTACCTTACCGGACGTCTTTTCAGAGGCGGTATAGCGGCGGGATGGAGCGCGAAAGGGGCGCCGCACCATTTATGGCGGAGCCGGCGTCCCCCGCCCCGTTACCGGGGCTAAAACACCCCAAGGCTGTGGCAAGCCGTAAAGTGGCCGCCCCCGGTATCCCGCAGGGGCGGTTCCGCTTCTTTGCATATCCCCTGGGCATAGACGCACCGGGTATGAAACCGGCAGCCCGGCGGCGGGGATATGGGGCTGGGGATATCCCCTTCGATGGGGATGTTTTTTTTCATCCGGGCTTCTGCCGGGCTTGAGGCCGGGGCGGAACGGATAAGCCCCTGGGTATAGGGATGTTGGGGATTTTTGTATATTTCATCACTGCCGGCTAATTCCACAAGCTTCCCCAAATACATGACCCCCACCTCGTCCGACACATACCGCACCATGGACAGGTCATGGGCGATAAACAGGTAGGTCAGGCCCAGCTCCTCCTGAAAGTTTTTCAACATATTCACCACCTGGGCCTGGATAGAAACGTCCAGGGCGGAGATCGGTTCGTCACAGATGATGAGCTTCGGGTGGAGGATGAGGGAACGGGCAATGCCTATCCGCTGCCGCTGGCCCCCGGAGAACTCGTGGGCATAGCGGTTCGCGTGGGCTCGCTCGAGGCCCACCTTGGCGAGCATTTCAAAAACCTGTTCCTCCTGTTCAGCGGGAGTCCCGATCCGGTGGGCCCGCAGGGGTTCGGCGATAATGTCCTTCACCGTCATCCGGGCGTTGAGGGAGGCGAAGGGGTCCTGGAAGATCATCTGAATCTTCTTGCGGATGGGCTTGAGGCGCCTTTGGGAGAGGCCGGCGATGTCCTCCCCGTCGAGGATGACGCGCCCCGAATCGGGATCGTAGATCCTGATGATGGTCCGGGCCAGGGTGGACTTGCCGCAGCCCGACTCCCCCACGAGGCCCAGGGTAAGCCCCGCCTTGATCCGGAGGCTGATGTCGTCCACGGCGTGAACCACCCGTTTACCCCCGCCCTTGACGGGGAAATGCTTGACCAGGTTCTCAACCTTGAGGATGGGCTCTTCCACGGCTTACTCCGTCACCGCAAGATTAAGGGCAGGGACAACGGAGTTGCCGGGGGTAACGCTGTTATTAAGGGCAAAGGGATTGTCGGGGGTCTTCGGCGCCTGGCCGTCATGGAGCCAGCAGAGGGACCGGTGTTTATTGCCCACCGTATAAAACCCGGGGGCCTTTACCAAACAGATCCGCCGGACATAGGCGCAGCGGGGAGAAAAGGGGCAGCCGGCGGGGACGTGGCTCATGTCCGGGGGGGAGCCCGGGATGGGTTTGAGCTTCTGCGATTTGTCCATCCCCAGATGGGGCATGGAATTGAGCAGCCCCAGGGTATAGGGATGGGCGGGACGGCTAAAGAGATCCTCCGCCCCGGCTTCTTCCAGGATCATCCCCCCGTACATGACGATGATTCGGGAACAGAGTTCAGCTACCACCCCGAGGTCGTGGGTGATAAAGATGATGGACATTCCCATTTCAGCCTGGATGTTTTTGAGGAGGCTGAGGATCTGGTTCTGAATGGTAACATCCAGGGCGGTGGTGGGCTCGTCGGCGATTATGATTTCCGGTTTGCAGGCCAGGGCCATGGCGATCATCGCCCGCTGGCGCATCCCCCCGGAAAACTCATGGGGATAGGCATGGTATCTTTTTTCCGGCTCCGGGATCTTCACCTCTGCCAAGAGGCCCATAACCTCTTGGTAAAGTTCGTTCCGGCGGATTCTCCGGTGGGTGGAAATCATCTCCCCCACCTGATGACCCACGGGGAGGAGGGGATTGAGCGAAGACATGGGGTCCTGGAAGATCATGGAAATACCCCTCCCCCGGATGTTCCGAAGGGCCGGTTTGGGCAGTTTCACCAGGTCCTGGTCATGGAACCACACCTGACCTTGCGTTTTCGCACTATCTCCGAGGAGCCTGAGGAGGGAAAGGACGGTTACGCTCTTACCGCTCCCGGATTCTCCCACTATCCCCAGGGTTTCCCCCTTTTCCAGGGAAAAACTCACCCCCCGGACCGCCCGGATCTCCCCGTCCTGGGTGAAAAAGGACGTTTCGAGGTTCCGTACTTCCAATACCGGCACTTAGGGCTCCTTCTTCAAGTCCAGGGCGTCCCGGAGGCCGTCCCCGACGAAGTTAAAGGCGAACATGGCGACGCAGATCGCCGCCGAAGGGATAAAGAGCTGATACGCGGATATCCTGAAGGTCTCGATGGCGTCGTTGCACATAGTTCCCCAGCTTGCCATGGGCGCCGAAACCCCGAGGCCGATGAAGCTCATGAAGGCTTCCACGAAGATCGCCGTGGGGATAAGCATGGTGGCGGTTACGATGATGGGCCCGATGGCGTTGGGGACGAGGTGACGGAAGAGGATGTCCCCCATAGAGCTGCCGATGGTCCGGGCGGCCAGGACGAACTCCTGCTCCTTGAGGGCGAGGATCTGCCCCCGGACGATCCGGGCCATGTTGACCCAATAGACCGAACTGAGGGCGATGATGATGCTCAGAAATCCCGAATTGAGTAACACCATGATCAGGATCACGTAGAGGGTCAGGGGGATGGTGCTGATAATGTCCACGATCCGCATCATGATAAGGTCCAGGTAGCCCCCCGCAAGGGCGGAGATCCCCCCGAAGAGGATGCCGATGACCAGGTTAACAAAGGCGGCGATAAAGGCCACCACCAGGGATATCCGGGCCCCATACATCAGCCGGGTGAGGAGGTCCCGCCCCAAATTATCGGTCCCCAAAAGGTAGGTCTTGTTCCAGAAAAAAACCGGCCGGTTTATGATCCTGCCCCCCGGTCCATCCGTCAGGATGGGGGGCCTCTGGGCGTAATCTATTTCCAGGGTTATCCCATCCACCGCAAAGGCGATCCGTTTTTTTTGTCCATCGTCTTTTTGGGCCCTAATATTGGCGATGAGTTTCCCCTCACCGCTCACCTCAATGAGTTTTAAGTTTTGGGAGATATAGAAATACCGCCCCCCGTACTCCTGGGCCGTAAAATAGGGGGGGATATTCACAAAGGAGAGATCCTGGTCGGAATACCGGTGGGAAGTAAAGGAGGGGCCCGCCACGGCAAAGACAATCAGGAGGATAATGAGGCCGAGTCCCAGGATCGCCGTGGGCCGGCGCCAAAAACGAAACCACACATCCTGGGCAAAGGTTCTGGCCGGTTTGTAGAGGGTCTCCATATTTCCGCCGGTTTTCTCCGGCCGTTCCCAAAGGGTCTTATCAATATCCATGGCCTAGTCCAGTTTAATCCGGGGATCCACCATCACGTAAAAAATATCCACCACCAGGGTCATAATGACCAGGAAGGCGGCGTAGAAGATGGTGATCCCCATGATAGTGGTATAATCCCGGTTTGAGATACTGGTAACAAAATGAATACCCAGGCCCGGGAGGGCGAATATCTTTTCGATAACAAAGGAACCGGTGAGGAAGGCCGCCACGGTGGGGCCGATGATGGTAATCACCGGGATGATGGCGTTCCGCAGGGCGTGGAACAGGATCACCCGGTATTCGGGAAGGCCCTTGGCCCGGGCGGTACGGATATAATCCTGGCCCATCACTTCCAAAAGGCTTGAGCGGATAAGCCGGGTAATAAACGACAAAGAGTATCCCCCCAGGGCGATCACGGGGAGGATATAGCCCTTCCAGGAGGAAAGCCCAAAGGTGGGGAGCAGGTTCAACTTAAAGGAACAAAAATAGATAAGCAGGGTGGCAATAACAAAGGAGGGAATGGTAACCCCCAGGGTAGCCAAAACCATGATCACCATATCCTGCCATTTCCCATTGTGGAGGGCGGCGAACACCCCCAGGGGCAGGGAAAGGAGGATCACAAAGATAATGGTCACGAGGCCCACCCTGGCCGATACGGGAAAGCCGCTTTCGATGAATTCATTAACCCGATGTCCTGAGTATTTAAAAGAGGGGCCTAAATCCAGCCTTAAGAGGCCCCAGAGGTAGTCGAAAAACTGCCGGGGCAGGGGGTCGTTGAGGTGGTATTTTTCATTGAGCGCCTGCTCCACCGCCTCGGAGAGCTTACGGTCCTGGGTAAAGGGCCCTCCGGGGATGGCGTGCATCAACATAAAGGTCAGGAGGATAATAAAAAACAAGGTTCCAAACATGAGGAGAATTCGTTTCAAGATATAACGCGCCATGTCCAGTCTCCCCAAGCATCCCTCAGGTATTAAACAGCGCTTCGAAAGCTGAAAAGATCTTCGGGTCGTCCCACCTGAAACTGCCCGTTACCCGGGCGATGATCCGCCCCTTCCGGTCCACAATATAGGTGGTCGGAATCGCCATAACCCCATATATCGCGCCGATACCCCCCCGCTCGTCCAGGGCTGCGGGAAAACTTAGGCCCAGTTGCTTCATAAACGCGCTTACCGTCCGTCTTGATTCCTGTAAATTGACCGCCAGCAGCTCCAGACCCTGACCCTTAAAACGCCGGTAAAGGGCCTCCATGGAGGGCATTTCCGCCCGGCAGGGACCGCACCAGGTAGCCCAAAAATTGAGCAGCACCACCTTGCCCCGGAGTTCCGCCGTGTTAAGGGAGCCTCCGTCCAAAAGGGGAAGGACAAAATCCTTAAGGGGGACCGCTTCCCGCAGGACCGGCATCCCCGCCCCGGCAAAAGCCGCCGCAACCCGAGGCGGCACAGCCCCTTCCCGGGGGCTTTGGGCCAAAAGACCTGCCGCGGCAAGCCAAAGTAACGCTGGAACACACAAAAATCTTCTCATGACCATAAAATACTATAAAAAAAGGAAAAAGAAAACTACTGAATTTACCGGCCGGGCCGCCAACCCCGTTGGTTTTTTGGGGAATTTTTACTTAAATTCTCTCTTGTCCCTGATAAAATAAGCGGATAAAATAGAAACATGAACTTTTTCCAAAACCCGGTCAGCGCGAACCTTCGGTTCGATGAAAAAGGCATGGGGAGAAGCGGCCAAATTTATAAGGTAAGCCGGTCCGCTTTTCCGCTTAAATCTCAGGGCGGCTTGACAAGCAGATCGTGTCGTTCAAAATTTGCCCTTTTGAAAAATCCACTTTTAGTTGTTTTGGTCTCTTTTCTGATTTGCTGTGCCTCGGTGCAGGAACAAGAACAGGGACAAAGAGTCGTAACCCAGGAAACGTATAAATTAATTGGCCATGAGGCATTTGCGAATTTCAGGTTTTATATTTCAAAGGATGTGACTCTGAGGGAAATAACTCATCCCGATATAGGTCCTAATGTCCTTGACAACGTGGTGAAAATAACCACCTATGATAACACAATAAATCTCAAAAGTTCAACGCCGGGGATAGTTCAGGGCGAGGCATCATTGGAACTACTGAAAATTGCCTTTGAGACGAGAGGTTTGTTCTTGCGCAAACCGACCATTGTCTTTGCACAAAAGGATTCTGATGAAAATGATTCTGAGCGCAGGTATTATTTTAAGTATACTGAAAAAACGGTGATCATATATGATCAAACTGGGAAGGCGGAGTCGGTTCATGGTCCGGTGATTGAATATAGCGGTAAAGAATATTTATTGGAGTTTGAAGGGTCAGGTGAACCCTATTTGCTGTACGATGAGGTCCAGAGACGTAAAGCGCGGGAACGAACGATGAAAGGACTCAAATATTAGCGGGAACCACCGGAAATCCAATTTTTTCCGGGGTTTTCAGCGGCTTCCGGCGCGGTTGTTTTCTCTCCTACATGCCCTGGCGGTAGCTGAACCATTGGGCGAGGAGCCCCGCGCTGTCCAAAACACCCGTGCCTTGAAGCAGGGCGAGGGCCGCGAAAAGGCCGGAAAACACCGCGAGAAAGCGGGTCCGGGGCTTCCGGCGTAGGGCGCGGATCGCGAGGGGCAGGGCGGCGATGAAGAGGTAGAGGAACGCCGGAACGAAACGGACGGCGGGGCCTCCTCCCCGGGCCCACTCGATAAAGAGGTATTCGCTTTTTATCAGGAAGATATTCAGGGCCTGGTAGCGTCCAAAGAGGATGAAAAGCCCGATAACGAGGAGCAGCGCCCCGCTCAGGCGCTGAATCAGCGGCAGGTGGGCCCGTAGTTTGGCGGCATAGGGAAACAGGCGCTCGAAGAAGGCCGCCATGGCGAGAAAGGGGAGGCCCAGCCCGGCGGAATAGACGGCGAGGTAGAGGGCCGCCCTTCCCATCTGCCCGCTCTGGCCGGCCATAAGCAGGATGCCGCCGAGGATGGGCCCCACACAGGGGGTCCAGCCCGCGCCGAACGCGGCCCCCGCCAGGAACCCCCCGGCGAGTCCCCGGGGCCGCCGGGTGATATGCGGCCGCTTTTCATAGTTCAAGAAGGTCAGAAAATTGAAGATCAGGTTCAGGCCCAGGACCATCACGATGATCCCGGCGGCAATCGTGATGATCCGGCTCACCCCCCCCATAAGGAGCAGGGTCCCGGAAAGGAAGAGGCTCCCGGCCACGAAGACCGCGCTGAACCCCAGGATAAAACTCACCGTAATGGGGATAAACCGGGACTTCGCGCCCGCCCCCCCCGGCGCGGTCCCGGGAACGGCGGTCCCCCCCAGAAAACAGAGCCAGGAAGGGATCAGGGGGAGCACACAGGGCGACAAGAAAGAAAACAGCCCCGCCACAAAGGCAAGGAATATCGACAGGTTAACCATGGTAACAATATACTCAATTTTGCCGCGCCAACCCAAGGAGTGGGTGGTGGTGGCTAGTCCCCTGCCGTCCCGGGAATTTTTCCCCGC
>JAITEG010000032.1 GCA_031282145.1 Spirochaetaceae bacterium
AAGGAAATCCGGGACGCTTCTGAAAAAGAACAGCAATACCGTAAGGATCTCCAGCGGGAAGAGCGGATTTTAGCGGAATTGGACGAACAAATGAAGCAGAATACCGCCCTTATCGAGCAACAGGAACAGGAATTGGCGGAACGAAAGGCGGGTATTGAGGCGGAGGTAGCGGAAAAAACCGCCCAAGTTGAACAGCTTCTGGCGCGGGAACGGGAGATAACCCCGGGCCTTGATCCAGAGGTGCTTTTTAAATTTGAGCGGATTGTCAAAAATAAAATGGGCCGGGGTATAGTGGCCATTAAGGGGGGGGTATGTATGGGTTGCCACATGATCCTGCCCGTCCAATTTGCCAATACGGTCCGGCTGGGAGAAGAAATCGTCTTTTGCCCCTATTGTTCCCGGATCCTTTTCTATGAAGAATCCGAACAGGGGGAGGAGGAATTTTTCGATACCGAAGATGCGGGGAGCCTTTCTGATCTGGACGATATGGAAGATGATGAATATGATGAGGACGAGGAGGAGGAGGACAAAGTAAATATCGATTACGAGGATTAGGAACTGTCCATACAGGCGGTTTTGTTAAGTATTTATAGCGATGAACCAGGCTGTCGCAGTCTAAAAGGTCCAAGACCTTTTAGACTGAGGAAAGTCCGGGCTCCGCAGGGCATGATGCCGGGTAATTCCCGGGCGGAAAGCTCCTAAGATCTTTCCGACAGCAAGCGCAACAGAAAAAATACCGCTCAGGCCTCAAGGCGCAGCCTGGGGCTTTAGTAAGGGTGAAATGGCGGGGTAAGAGCCCACCGGGGAACCGGTAACGGTTCCAAAAAGGCTGCTGGGGTTTCCCCAGCAGCTTCTGGCAAGCCTCATCAGGAGTAAAGTCAAGCAGCGGAAAACGGCCCGTTTTTTCCGCGGGTAGACTGCTGGATGCCGTATGTAAATACGGCGCCAGATAGATGGCAGCGGGAATTTCCGCTTTGCGGCGGAAATTCGACACAGAACCCGGCTTATGGTTCATCGCTTTTTTAATGCAGGTAACCCCAGAACCCTGAATTCTGTCCGTTATTTTTGTTGACTTTTTCCTATAAAAGAAAGTAGTATATTTTGTAACAATATGTTTAAAACACGATCCCGGTATGATTACGGCAGTCATGCCCACCGTAATCAGAGGGTTAACCGAGGGGTAATCATTATTTTTATCAGTATCTTCATAGTGTCTGGGGGAGTGTTTTGGGGAAGCAGGAGAACCAGGCTGGGGAATGATCGAAGAGAAATTCTGCGGTTGTGGGAAGAAGCATCCTATGAAGAAGTTTTTAGAATAACCCAGGATAAATTACAAATCAATCCCTTGGACTATTTTTTGTTAACCACCCATGGGATCGTGTCTTATCAGCTTGCGGTCGCCCAAATCAATAATCATGATACCATGAGTTATTTAGACCGGTGTATCTGGTCCTTACGGAAGGCCTTGCTGGTTAATGAAAAGGCAAAAGATGGCAGGATTCCCTATGTGTTGGGTAAGGCCTATTATGAAAAAGGGGCTGGTTACGCGGATTTGGCGGTAAAATTTCTGGAAGCGGCGAGAAAAGCTGCCTACAATGCCTGGGATATCCCTGAATACTTAGGTCTTGCCTATGCGGGGATCCACGATTATCATAATAGCGTCGCGGCTTTTACCTTGGCTTTGAATCCGGCCAATGATTTTGAAAAGAATCTTGAAACGAAGGGGGGTGAACCGCCGGTTCCGGCGCGTTCGGTTTATCCCCAGGATCTGTTACTTCTCGCCATTGCCCGTTCCTATGGGGAATTAGGTGAATCCGATACGGCCAAGGCTTATCTGCTTCGTTGTATAGAAACATCCCGGGATACTCAGGTGATTATCACCGCCCGGCTTCTTTTAGGTGGTCTTTTGGAGAATTCCGGTGATAAGGATGGCGCCATATCTCAATATCTTACTATAATTGAAGAATCAGGGGAAAACGCGGAAGTCCATTACCGCTTAGGCGAGTTATACGCTTCCATGGGCGACACTACCCGATCCCGGTTTGAATGGCGGACGGCGATGAGGATAGATCCGACCCATAAACAGGCAAGAATACGGCTGAATTTATAATAATCTGTGGACTGGACCGCTTTTTTATGAGGTAATGGGGGCATATGGAGCCCAGGAGGAAATATGTTTGGAAGAAGTTCTTCAGATATCGGTATTGATCTAGGGACCTGTAATACCCTTATTTATATACGCGGAAAAGGTATTGTCATCAACGAACCATCGGTGGTGGCGGTAGAACGGGGTACTAAACGGGTCATGGCGGTGGGAACCGATGCAAAAAATATGCTCTGGAGGACTCCGGGAAATATCATAGCAATCAGGCCCATGCGGGATGGGGTTATCGCGGATCTTGAATCCACGGAAAAGATGATCCGGTATTTTATATCCAAAGTGATGCCCCGGTACCGTTTTATAAAGCCCCGAATGGTTATCGGTATTCCCTCATGCATCACCGAGGTAGAACGCCGGGCAGTGGAAGAGAGCGCCTATAAAGCGGGGGCCCGGGAAGTAAAGGTCATTGAAGAAAGCCTGGCAGCCGCTATCGGCGCGGATATTCCTATCTTCGAGCCCGCAGGACATATGATCTGTGACATCGGGGGGGGTACTACCGAGGTTTCGGTTATTTCTCTGGGTGGTATGGTAGTTACCAATGCCATACGTCTTGGGGGAGACGAATTTGACGAAGCGATTATTAAATATGTCCGTAGCGCCCATAATCTTATCATTGGTGAACAAACCGCGGAACGGCTGAAAATAGAGATCGGTAACGCCGCGCCGGATAAAACCATTGAAAAAGTTGAAATTAAAGGGACCGACGCCATTACCGGACTGCCCCGAAAGCTGGAAATTGATTCGGTGGAGGTTCGGGATGCTCTTAAAGACCCCATAACCCAAATCATTGACGAGATAAAATCAACCCTGGGCCAGACCCCGCCGGAATTGGCGGCGGACATTGTGGAACGGGGGATAGTTATGACCGGCGGCGGTTCCCTTCTCAAGGGGTTTCCCAAACTTATCTCCAAGGAAACAGGGGTACCGGTTATCCTTGCGGAACGTCCCCTGGACTGTGTCGCCCTGGGAGCGGGCAAGTATTTTGAGAACGCCAAGGGTTTTGATAATACCCGTAGTATTTACGATAATCTGAACGGCTAGTCCATGCGGATAAAAGTGGCCCCCAAGCCAAAAAAACGTCCCAACAGGGATACTTACATTTTTATTGCCCTGGGGCTTATATCCTTTTCGGTACTCCTGGTTTCAACCCGTAGTTTTGTTATTGATTTTAAGGACATTGGGTTATCTACCTTTTCCGGCATTCGGGGGGGGATCCACGGTGTTTCTTCGTTTTTTTCCCAAACCGTCCTTTCCATTCGGGAACTGGCTTCTTTACGGCGGGAATACGCGGAATTAACCGACCGAATAACCCGGTATGAACAGCTTGAACGGAATGCCGCGGAGATCCGTCAGGAAAACAACCGCCTCCGGGAACAATTAGGGTTTTCAGAAACCCTTATCTACCGGCATATCCCTGCTGAACTTATCGGCAGGGACCCGGATAATCTCTTTTCGGCCCTGGTTATCAATAAGGGAAAATATCACAACATTGCGAATAATATGCCCGTTATCGCCTTTCAGAATGGAATTCAGGCCCTGGTGGGTAAAATAGTCCAAGCGGGACAATTTGAAAGCCTCGTTATGCCCCTGTACGATACCAGTTCGTATATTTCATCCCGGTTTTCGGAGTCCCGGTACGAGGGTATTGTGGAAGGCCAAGGGAGTGCCGATCTGCCCCTGATCATGCGGTTTATCAGAAAACGGGCCCGGGACGAAATTAATTTTGGGGATCTTATCACCTCCAGTGGTATCGGAGGGGTATTTCCCCCGGGGATCACCGTCGGAAGGGTAAGTAAGATCCATTATCAGGAATACGAAACTTCCATGGAAGTGGAATTGGAACCGGCCATAGATTTTTCCAGGCTGGAATATGTCTTTGTGATTGAAGTTGAAAAACAGCATGAAATCGGATGGGAAGGGGATGGGTAGGCGTGTTATTTGGGCGACGGTCTTCGCCCTCATTGCCGCTATTTTGCAGTCCACTTTGCTATCACATCTGGCAATTTACCAGGCTCTTCCGGATCTTGCCCTGGGAATTTTAGTATTCAGCGCGTATAATAACGGTATCATGACCGGACAATTGACGGGCTTTTTTTCAGGCTTTCTGATGGATTTTTTATCCGCCGCCCCCCTGGGATTTAACGCCTTTGTCCGTACCATGGTGGGTTTTTTGACCGGTCTGATGAAGGGAACCTTTTTTTTAGATATATTTTTTCTCCCCATGGGTTTATGCGCCGCCGCCACCCTGTTGAAAGCCCTTTTGGTTTTTTTACTCCACATCCTTTTTGCCGGGGCGGTTCCGGCCTATTCCTTCCAGGGGCCTACCCTGTGGATAGAATTACTCCTCAACACCCTGTCCGCTCCGATTTTATTTGGGTTTCTTAAATTTTTTAGCCCCCTTTTAGTGGGGGAGAGTGAGCGATAATGGATTTTAGCCCCCAATCACCCCAACTCCAGGAAGACGCCGAAAAACGGATCAAAATACTCCAGGTTATTTTTATATTTATCTTTGCCGCCTACAGTATCCGGCTTTTTGCAATGCAGATCCTCAGCGGTGAATTATACCGTTCCCGGGCTCAGGACATAGCCCGACGGACTACGGTAATTCCCGCCCAACGGGGCGAAATCTATGACCGTAACTTTGATCAACCTCTGGTCCTTAATGCCGATTCTTTTGCGGTCAACATCACCCCCGCGGAAGTTCCCCAGGGAAAAATACTGGAACTCATTGAAAAACTCGCGGAAATCCTGGGAATTTCTCCTCAGCAAATAGAAGGAAAAATCCCTCCCCAATATTATTATCTTTTTCAGCCCCTGGAAGTCGCTTCCAACGTGGCCTATAGCAAAATCGCCGTCATCGCGGAAAATGTCGATACCCTTCCCGGGGTTTCCTGGCAATCCAAACCTATCCGGAACTATGTTGAGGCGGGAAGCCTCTCCCATATCATCGGGTATGTGGGGGATATAACCAAAGATGAACTAACCATGCTGTACAACAGCGGGTATAATCAGGGGGACGTCATCGGTAAAGCGGGGATTGAACGTCAGTATGATGGAATTTTGCGGGGAAAGGATGGCCTGGAAACCCGTACTGTAGATGTCCGGGGTCGGCGGATTTCCGGGGGACTGGAGAATGTCCGGGAAGCTCCGACCATGGGAAAGAATATTGTTCTTTCGATAGACCGTTCCATCCAGATTTTAGCGGAAAAAGCCCTGGGGGAACGGATGGGTTCGGTGGTAGTCATGCGTCCCGGTACCGGTGAAATTCTCGCCATGGTTTCTTATCCCTGGTATGATCCGACCGTTTTTACCCGCAACGATTCGGCCGCCGAATACCAAGCCCTGATCAACGATCCCAACAAGCCCTTTTTAAACCGGGCCATACAATCCAGCTATCCTCCGGCTTCAACCTTTAAAATTGTCATGACCACCGGTATTTTAGGGGAGAACGCCTTTCCCCCGGATCAGTTGGTAGACTGCTCCGGCGAAATAAGTTACGGAGATCGGATGTGGCGCTGTCATATCCGAAAACCCGGTCATGGATATCTTAACCTCCAGGAAGCCATGGCCCAGTCCTGTGATATTTATTTTTGGGTAGTCGGCAGGGATTACCTGGGGATTGAACGGATCCTGGAGTATGCAAAAGAATTTGGTTTTGGGGAAGCCACCGGTATTGATTTGCCGGGGGAAATATCCGGTTTTATCCCCACTCCCCAGTGGAAGGATCGCCGGTTTCATGAACGATGGCTTGGGGGAGATACCATGAATATGTCCATCGGTCAGGGATATACCCTGATTACCCCCCTTCAAATGGCAAATATGGTAGCCATGGTGGTTAATGACGGGATAATTTATCAGCCCCATATTCTTAAAGAGGTTCGGGATCCCCTATCTGGAGCGGTGGAAACGACCGTTGCCCCCAAGGTTTTGCATAAAAGTGATGTAGATCAGGAAATTTTTGAAACCGTACGCCGGAATATGCGGTCGGTTATCAGTGAAGGAACCGCCCGGTTTCCCCTGAATATACGAACCGTGGAGATCGCCGGAAAAACCGGAACCGGCGAGGTCGGCCTTCCGGATCAGTGGCATTCCTGGTTTACCGCCTACGCGCCCTACCGGACGGATAATCCGGAAGAACGAATCGTAGTGTCCGTTATTGTCGAAGCGGTTAATAAGTGGGAGTGGTGGGCGCCCTATGCGTCGGCCATCATCTTCCATGGTATTTTTTCCGGGCAGACCTATGAAGAGTCGGTTTCCGCCTTGGGGCTTCAATATTTGATGCCTATTCAGGGGCGCCGGGAATAATGAAATTACGGAATTTGTTGGAAATTGATTTCTCCCTCTTTTTCGCGGCCCTCATCCTAACGGTTTTCGGCATCCTTTTTATTTATTCCTCTGGAATTACCTCTACGGGGGTACTGGTTTCTAATGAGTATGTGCGGCAAATAGTATGGGCCATAGGTGGAACCATGATCGCCCTCTTTGTGGCGCTTATCAATTACCGGCGTTTATACGATTTATCGATCTATTTTTATTTGGCTACGCTACTCTTGCTGATCTATACCTGTTTTTTTGGCCGCCTGGTAAACGGGGCCAGGGCGTGGATAGGGATCGGTTCCTTTGGAATCCAGCCCTCGGAATTCGCAAAAATTACCACGATTATCTTTCTGGCCCGGTATCTGGACTCTTCAAAAAGAAATCAAAAGCATCTTATCCGGTTTGTCTTTTCCTGTGGTATTGTTTTTGTTCCTATGGTAATCGTCCTCCTCCAGCCCGATTTCGGCACATCCCTGGTTTTTATTCCCATTCTCCTGGGTATGACCTTTGTTGCGGGTATATCATTTCGATATATTGTTTTTTTAAGTGCCTGTATCCTCTTTATGGGAATATTTATGGTATTACCCCTTTGGCAAACTTATATATTACGGGGTGCCATGCCCTTCCTCTCAATTGTTCAGAACGTCCGGTTTGTAGCTATCAGTGTTGCCGCCCTGTTTCTGGTGATGGTTATCGCCTCTATCGGGTTGAGGTTGTATCAAAAACGGTACTTTTTTTGGATTATATACGGTTCGGCTATTATCGCCTTCTCCCTGGGAGTATCCTTTGTATCCCATAGGGTCTTAAAGGATTATCAGATCATGCGGCTCATCGTATTTCTGGACCCCAATGTGGATCCCCGGGGGGCGGGGTGGAATATTATCCAGTCCATTACCGCCATAGGTTCCGGAGGGCTTTTGGGAAAAGGGTATCTCCAGGGAACCCAAAGTCATTACCGGTTTCTTCCCCAGCAAAGTACGGATTTTATTTTTTCTATTTTTTCCGAAGAATGGGGGCTCCTGGGAGGAATTTTAGTCTTTGTCCTGTTTCTCCTTATTTGTCTCAGGCTGATAAGAATTATGAAAACCACTTCGGATACTTTTGGCACCTATATTGCGGCGGGGTTGTCCTCCATGTATGTTTTTCATTTTCTGATCAACGTGGGAATGACCATGGGGATTATGCCCATCACCGGAATACCGCTTTTGTTTATGTCCTATGGCGGTTCCGCCCTCATATCCGCCATGGGCGGTATTGGTTTAGCCCTCAGCATCTATATCAGAAGGTATCAGCACTAATTTATGGAGACACGGTATATCGATCCCCTTGCGGAATTGGGTCCTTTATTACTGGATGTTGAAAAACCGGCCCGGTATATCGGTGGGGAATACGGAATCCTCGCCGGCCGGGAGGGGCATTTCCGCATGCTTATTGCCTTTCCCGATCTATATGAGATCGGCATGTCCAACCAGGCGTTGAAAATTCTTTATAACCAGCTCAACCGGCTGGAGGGAGTGTCCTGTGATCGGGCCTTTGCTCCGGCGCCTGACTTTGAAGCCCTGCTCCGGAAAAAAGGGATTCCCCTTTACGGTCTGGATACCGGCATAGCCCTCAAGGATTTGGATATGCTTTGTTTTACCCTGGGTTATGAATTAGGGATTACCGGTGTTTTAACCATCTTGGACATTGCCGGTATTCCCCTCCGCGCCGCGGAAAGGGACGAAGCGGATCCTATCATCGTCATGGGTGGTCCCTGTGTTTCCAATCCCCGGCCCTACGAAGGGTTTATCGATGCGTTCTGGATAGGGGAGGCGGAAGCCGGTTTTTTTGATCTGATCCAAACCATGGCCCAAAAAAAGAAGGCCGGGGAGGGGAGGGAAGGGCTCCGTTCATTGCTTGTTTCCCATCCCAATGTATGGGGACGGGGTAAGGCCGGGGCAAGCCGGGCGGTGGACCGCGCCTTTGCCCAAAGGCCCCCGGCGGCGGCGGTATTTCCCGTTCCCAGCATGAAAATAGTGCAGCACCATGGGGTGGTGGAGCTTATGCGGGGCTGTCCCAACGGTTGTCGTTTCTGCCACGCTGGGTACTGGTACCGGCCCATGCGGCAAAAGTCAGCTGATACGATCCGGGAGGAAATCGCCGCTCTGATAAAACAGGGCGGGTTCCGGGAGATAAGTCTTTCCTCCCTTTCCACCGGGGATTACCGGTACATCGACGATCTGGTAGCTTCCCTCAACGACGCCTATGTGTCCCGGTATATCTCTTTTCAGCTTCCCTCTTTGCGGGTTTCCACCTTCTCTCTGCCCCTGCTGGAAAAGGTTTCCCAGGTACGGAAAAGCGGCCTGACCTTTGCCGTAGAAACTCCAGCGGATGCCTGGCAGCTCTCGATAAACAAGACCGTGAACCGGGACCAGGTGGTCTCTATAATCCGGGAAGCGAAGAAGCAGGGGTGGCGGGGGGCGAAGTTCTACTTCATGGTGGGCCTCCCTGTGGGGGACGGCGAGGGGTATGCTGGCGGTACCGAGGAAGGAGAAATCGTGGATTTTATCCTGGATATTGCCGCCCAGACCGGGATGCACTTCCATATCAATGTGGGAGCCTTTATCCCCAAACCCCATACCCCATACGAACGGGTCCCCCAGATCGGCGAAGCAGAGGCTCGGAGGAAACTTGATTTTATCCGAGCCCGACTCAAGAGTCGGGGCCACAAGGTGGGAATTCAGGACCCCTTGGTATCCACCTTGGAGGGAATCATATCCCGGGGGGATGAAAGGGTAGGGGAACTGATCGAAGCGGCCTACAAGGAGGGCTGCCGGCTGGATGCCTGGGCCGAATACTTCAAGGGAGATATTTGGGCTTCCCTCCTCGAAAAACACCGTTCCCTGGGGGAGGATCTTCTCTTCCAGGCCCGGGAACCGGAAACCGCCCTTCCCTGGAGCTGCATTGATGCCGGCGTCACCGCTGCCTTTATTGAAGGCGAATGGAAAAAGTCTCTGTCAAGGGAAATCACTTCACCATGTACGGAAAATTGTACGCACTTTTGCGGAAACTGCCATGAAAATAATAAAATAGTCAATAATAATATACATAATAAAGTAATTTCTTGCGATTTTCCTAAAAAAAACGAGTTCCCTTTTTCCAAAAAACCTGACCTTGATACTTATCGGATCCTTTTTTCCTTCTCTAAGACCGGAAAGGCGGTATTTATCTCCCACTTGGGTGTACTGGAGATCTTCTCTATGGCCTTTATCCGCTTGGGTTTCCCGGTACTTTTTACCGGAGGCTTTAATCCCCTCCCCAAACTCGATTTTGCCTCCCCCTTAGCCTTGGGGATCACCGGGGAATCAGAGATCGCCAGCCTGGACACCACCGTTCCCTTTGATGCGGA
>JAITEG010000067.1 GCA_031282145.1 Spirochaetaceae bacterium
CTTGTCTGAATTGCGTTTATCCACTCTCCGTAACTCGCACCATTCCTCCCTCCTCACTCACGGAATGATCGAAGTACACGGTCTTACTCCGGTCCTCCTCCATCAACCCCTCGTTAACGGAGGAATCGATCCCCCCAGCACGGGCTAAAGGCCGTCGTCCGCCGGGGTAATGCGGCGGCCCGCTTTTTTTTGGCCCCGCAGGTGTTTGGTCCGCAGCCGCTGTTCCCGGGCCGCTTTGGAGGGCTTGGTGGGCCGGCGGGGGCGGGGGAGCCGGGCGGCGGCAATGATGAGGGCTTCGAGCCGCGCGTAAGCCCGCTCCAGGTTGGTCCGCTGGGACCGTTCCTCGCTGGCGGCGACCACCAGTTCCGGCCCGGTTTCCCCCTGGGAGAGCCGGGAGGCCAGGACTTCCCGGAGGCGGGCCGACTCCTTTTCGGAAAGCCCCTGGAGGGCGGCCAAGCTGAGGCGCAGACATACTTTGGTATTAACCTTGTTGACGTTTTGCCCGCCGGGTCCGCCGGACCGGGAAAAGCTCACCTCCCCATGGTCCCAGATGGATTGGCGCAGTTCCCCGGAATTCACGGGTTTACGGCCGGCCGGGGCTTTTGCACCATGAACACGGCAAAAACCTCAGCCTATTTCCCGTTTCAGGTCGTCCGCCTTGTCGGTTTGTTCCCAGGGAAAGCCGGGCCGGCCAAAGTGGCCGTAGGAGGCGGTTTTTTGGTAGATGGGCCGCCGGAGGTCCAGGGCGGCGATGATCCCCGCGGGGGAGAGGTCGAACACCCGGGGAATGGCCCCTTCGATACGGCGCTCGTCCACCACGGCGGTACCAAAGGTATCCACCATGACCGAAACCGGGAAGGGAACCCCGATGGCGTAGGCCAGTTCCACCTCGCAGCGTTCCGCCAGTTTCGCGGCCACGATGTTCTTGGCCACGTACCGGGCAATATACGCGGCGGACCGGTCCACCTTGGTGGGGTCCTTGCCGGAGAAGGCCCCGCCGCCGTGACGGCCCATACCGCCGTAGGTGTCTACGATGATCTTCCTTCCCGTAAGCCCCGTATCGCCGTAGGGCCCGCCTACCACAAAACGGCCCGTGGGGTTGATGAAGTACTTGGTATGCTTGTCCAAAAGGCCCGAAGGTTCCAGGATGGGTTTGATGATCCGGCCGATGACTGCTTCTTTAAGGTCCCCATAGGAAATATCGGGGTCATGCTGTTGGGACATCACCACCGCGTCTATCCGCAGGGGCTTATGGCCCTCATATTCCACGGTAACCTGACTTTTCGCGTCGGGCCTGAGCCAGGGGATGGTCCGGTTCTTCCGCAGTTCCGCCGCCCGGATGAGGATCCGGTGGGCCAGGGTGATGGGCAGGGGCATCAGGGTATCGGTTTCATTACAGGCAAAACCGAACATCATCCCCTGATCCCCGGCGCCCTGCTGCCCCTGGTATTCCGCAAGGCCCGTGCCGGAAACCCCCTGGCTGATATCCGGGGATTGGCTGTGGATCATGTCCAGCACCGCCATGGATTGATAATCCAGGCCGTAGTCCGGGTTGGTATACCCCACCTCTCGTGCCACCTCCCGGACGATATGTTGAAAATCCACAAAGGTTTTGGTGGTTATTTCCCCCCCAACGAGGACCATGGCGGTAGAGGCAAAGGTTTCACAAGCCACCCGGCTTTGGGGATCATCCGCGAGGCAGGCGTCCAAAATCGCATCGGAAATCTGATCGCAGAGCTTATCGGGATGACCTTCGCCAACAGATTCCGAAGTAAAAAAATACCGACGTTTTTCCAAAATAATAACTCCCGAGCCTGTTCCCTTTCGAGGGACACGCTCTTAAAAACGGTCAAGCGGATTTAAAGACCGGGGTCCTAAACCAGCCGGTTTTTATCTGAATTCTACTTCCTGATTCAGACTTATCACATGGTCCACGGGCAGGGAGAAGATGATCCCCGCCGCCGCCGTGGTAATGCCGTAGGCCTGACTTACCGCCTGCATAATAGCGGCCTTCCGTTCCCGGCCGGCGATGATGATGATGACCTCTTTTTCATCCTGAACCGAGACGCCGAAAAATTTTACCGGCCCCCTATGGGCCAGGCCCCGGGCGTTGATCACCGTGCCCCCTCCGGCGCCGGCTTCCCGGGCAACGGTCATAAATTCATCACTATACCCCTGGTTCACAATAGCAACAATAAGGTCGTGTTTTATTTCGGTATTCATTTTTTCCCCTTCCTCTACAAGCGAAATGTTGAGGTTCTTGATAATGCTTTCTTTAAAAACCTTAAGAATCGGATTGTTTATCCCCGAAAGGGGAATGGTAAAGGCAATCCCCGCGCCGGCGGCCTGGGAGCCAAGCTTTTTTCTGACGCTCCGGATCAGGGCAGGCACCATGATCTCCTGCTCAAGGCTGAAAATAACCGCCTTTTCGCTGCTGCCAATCCCCAGGAGATCGAGAATTTCCGAATTGGCGGTTCCCCTGCCCTTACTGATAAAATGAAACCGGACATTCTCCTCCTCAAAAACCGTGGAAATCACCTTAATCTTATTCCAGTCGATGACAAAAACCAGGAATTTTAACACTGGTGTTTTAGTATCCTCATTCATGAGCGGGTTCCTCCTTCCTCCTCAAATTCTATGATCTCTCCCGCATTTTCTGTACTTATGGTTCCAAGGGCCTGTTCGGTCTGCTGCGCGGAAGCTTTCATCTTACGGCCGTACATAAGTCCCATAAACTGAATGACAATCAGAGGCGTCATGGCTACCATGGCTACAATGCCAAAGGCATCGGTCATCAGGTCCCCGCCGCTCCCTTCACAGGTCCCCATAGCCAGGGGCAGAAGGAAGGTGGAGGTCATGGGACCGCTGCACACTCCCCCGGAATCAAAGGCAATACCGGTAAAGATCCGGGGGACAAAAAAGGTCAGGACAAGGGCAAAGGCATATCCGGGGATGAGGATCCACATGATGGAAATACCCATAAGGATGCGGATCATGGTTATGGCCAGGGCGGCGGCCATACCGATGGAAAGCCCCCGGTTCATACTTTTTGCGGATATGGAACCGGAGGATATTTCTTCCACCTGTTTGGTCAACACATGAACCGCGGGTTCGGCGGCTACGATAAAATACCCGATAACCATACTCAAGGGGACCAGGATCCATTTTAAGGGGGACGCGGCTAATTCCGAACCCAAAAGCTGTCCCACGGGGATAAAGCCCACATTCACCCCGGTTAAAAAGACCACCAGCCCGATGAGGGTATAAAAAAACCCCACGGCAATCCGGGCGAGTTGATGTTTTTTGAACCGCCGGGAAATAAACTGGAAGACCACAAAAAAGACCACCAGCGCCACCAGGGCATAAAAGACATCCATCAGGTAGTGGGGGAATTCCACGGCAAACATTTTAACCACGTCCTGGGAGGTTTCGATCAGGGGAACCGCGTGGCTTTCAATGTCCGCCCCGGAGGGTTTATAAAATATCCCCAAAAGCAGAACCGACAAAATAGGCCCTATGCTGCACAGGGCGACCAGGCCGAAACTGTCATTCTGGGAGTCCTTATCACTGCGGACAAAGGCAACCCCGACTCCCATAGCCAGGATGAAGGGTACCGTGATGGGACCGGTAGTAACCCCCCCGGAATCAAAGGCAACGGGGATAAAGTTGTTGGGAGTAAAAAAGGCAAGCCCAAACACGATGAGGTAAAAGACGATCAGCAGCACCGAAAGCCGGATTTTGAAGAAGGTCCTGAGGATGGCGATGGCCAGAAAAACCCCCACCCCAACACCCACGGTCAAAATCAGGGCCAGCCGTGGTATGGAGGGTACCTGCAGGGACAAAACCTGCAGATCCGGCTCGGCGATAGTGATGATGAGGCCCATGAGAAAACTGACAAAGAGGACAAAAAAAAGGCTCGAGGTCCGGGTAAGCTGAATACCGATGCCTTCCCCCATGGGCATCATGGCCATATCCGCCCCCAGGGTAAAAAAACCCATCCCAATAATCAAGAGAGAAGCGCCGACCAGAAACATCAGGATGGTCCCGGCAGGCATGGGTACCAGGATCACACTGACAATAAGAACAATCATGGTGATCGGAAGTACCGAGGAAAAAGCCTCCATGATTTTTGCTTTTAATATTTTGTTCATGCTGGTTTTACTTTATAGTTATATGAGCGTTTTTTCAACCCTCAGTTAATTAAAGAGGCCGTTCCAATGCTGGAACAGCCTCATCCGTAGGGAATTGGGGGGCCCTTGCCCCTGTTATTCTACCTTAAATTTGGAAACCTCCCTGACCAGAATGTCGATGTTTTCCTTGTTTTGACTGCTGATGGAGTTCACCCGGTCTACCGCCACATTGATCTCGTCCGCTCCCAAGGCCATCTCGTTCATCCCGTTGGTGATCTCCTGGGTCACCATCTCAAGGTTTTTGCTCTCCTGGATCACCTCCCGGCTCCCTTCCAGCATTTCAATCGAGCCCCCCTTCACCATCTGGGTGATTTCGTTCAACCGCGCAATGGAATCCAGTATCTGTTTGCTCCCCTCGCCCTGCTCTTCCATGGCGTTCCGGATGTTCTCTTCCTGATCCGTAACGGTTTTTACCCCGCTGTCTATGGCCTCGAACTTGTTGAGTACCGCGTTGGTCGATTTGGTGATCTTGTCGATGCTGTCCTTGATCTTCTTGAGTACCGTGCTTATGGTCTTCGACTGCTCCCCGGAACTTTCGGCGAGCTTGCGGATCTCGTCGGCCACTACCGCAAAACCCTTGCCCGCTTCCCCGGCGTGGGCCGCCTCTATGGCCGCGTTCATCGACAATAGGTTCGTTTGGCTCGCGATGTTTTCCATCACCGCGTTGATCTCCAGGAGCCCCTCCGACTCCCGGGCTATCTCCTGGATGTCCGAGGCCACCGCCTGGAGCCCGCTCCGGCCCACCTCCGAAGCCTCCGCCAGATTCCTGACATCATCGGCGTTTTTTATCAGGGTCTGAGTGACGGACTGGATGTTGGCGAGCATCTCCTCTATCGCCGAGGAGGAAAGGGACACGCTGGAGGTCTGGTTCTCGATATGGTTGTTGAGTTTGTCGATGTTGAGGGTGATCTGCTCCATGGTGGAGTTGGTCTCGGTCACCGACGCGGACTGGTTTATCACCCGGCCCTTGATACTCTGGATGTTGGCGGTGATCTCGTTCACCGCCGCCGCGGTCTGGGTCATGTTGTTGGACAGCTCGTTCCCGATGTCAAAGAGGGTCGCCGACTGGCGCTTGATGATCAGCACGAGGCCCTTGATCTTCTCCAGGGTCTGGTTGAAGTACCGGGCCAGGTCGCCGACTTCGTCCTTGGATTTGAGGGCGATGGACTTGGTCAGGTCCCCCTCCCCTTCGGAGATATCCTTGAGGGTGCGGGACACGTCGACGATGGGCTTGGTGAGTTTCGACGCCATGAGGAAGATGGCAATCGCCTCTCCCAGCACAATCGAAAGGGTCATGATGGTGGTAAAACGCCTCAGGGTCCGGACATCCTTGAGCACCGTGTTCAGGGGGACGGTGGTGAGGATCGTCCAGGGGGTGGCGCTCTCCCCCACGACAAAGGGATAGCTCTGGATGAGCCGGTCCTCGTAGTCAAAGGAAGCGGGCTGCCCCGTCTCGATGGATGTCTCAATGAGTTTGAGCCCCTGGGCGCCGAAGTTCTTTACCCCCTCTTCCCGGAAGTCCTTCCCTATCCGATCGGGCAGGTGGTGGGCGACGATGATGCCGTTATGGGCGTAAAGCCCCGCGGTTCCCACCCCGAAGGGCTTGAGCTTATTGACCAGATCCACGGAATAGGAGATGTTGATGACAATTCCCACCACCCCCACCACGCTGGCGTCATCTTCCATGACTATCGGGGTGGTCAGGAGGACCGAAAAGATCTGCGCCCCGTTGACTATCCGGGGCAGGGGGTTTCCCATGGTATCCCCGGTGGGCATATTTGCGAGGACGGCCTCCGCCTCCGGGAAGGAGCGCAGCTCAATCCCCCCTGCGTCCCGGATATAAAAGGGGATATAGTTGCCCGCCTCGTCGGACCCCGGGGTGTTGGCGAATCGCGCGTCCAGGCCGTCGATTATCCCGGGCTTCCACACCGTAAAGATCCCCACCAGTTTGGGGTTGGAGCGGAGGATATGGAACATATTCTCGTTATATCGCGCCCGGCGGGTCTCCGGGCTGACGTTCTGGTAGTTACTCCAGATCTGCGCCAGGGCCTTGGGGATGTTCAGGTAATCCTGGTAGTGCTTCTCGAGGTCCTTTGCGTAAAGCCCGGCCATATTCTCCATATTTTCCCGGGCGAGGGAGGTCTGAAGGGCCGCGGCACGGGTTAAGAGTATTACCGATACCGCCGTAACCGTAACGGTTATCATGATCACCATCATTCCGGTCAATTTTATCTTGAGTTTCATAACGATTCTCCTAGATAAAAGTGTAATTTACCGGGGAGCGGTGAGAGGAGACAATATTAAAAAAACATGGGCATTTTTCTAATAGAATCAACAATCTCGCCCTGAAGCTCGCACGCGGGAGCGTGCAGAAGGTATGCTGTTCTCGAAAGGTGGTTGCACTCAGGGGTTTAATACCCGCTGCACGCTTTCGTGTGCTTGGAAGGCCGGGATCCATACCCCGGTTGAGTATGAGGAGTTAAAAGGGAGAAAATTCTAAGGCAGTTCCCCAGGACCTAACCCGGTAGCCGCCGCTATCTGGTCCGCGCTCAGTCCCAGCGCCTTTAATCTCCGGGCAGTTTCCCGTCGCTCCTCATATACCATCCGTTCTCCCTCGGCTCTTCCTTTTTCTAAGCCAAGCCGTTCGCCTTCCCGGTGCGCCTCTACCATATCGCTCTGCCGGTCCAGTTTGTACTTGAACTCGCTCTCCCGCCAGGCGCGCCACCGTTCGCTTAGGCTGACTCTTAACAGCTCTTGCCCTGCCATCGCGATTCCCTCCTCGTACTTCAATAGCTCGTTCATCAGGACCCGCTTCCGGGGGTCCGCCACGTATCGGAAAAACAGCGCCCACCATTCCGCCGCGCCCATCCCTCCGGCGGAATACTCAAGCAAGCGCTCGGCCTTATCCAATTCTACTACAACGATATGGATTCGTCCACCTAAACTTATGCCTTATTCCGGCCCTTTCGGGGCTCTGCCTCTGGGGGACGGGAAATTTCCCCCACTTACTACCTGTAGAATTCGCCTGCGGAGCCCGGGACCCTTCGGTTCCCTATCGGTCTCCTCCGGCGATGAATTCCAGAGACGTAAGTGGGGAAAATTTCCCGTCCCCCCGGGC
>JAITEG010000083.1 GCA_031282145.1 Spirochaetaceae bacterium
GAATGGGACATGCAGCGGGCCTTCCGGGAGGCGGGGGCCAGGACCCGGCTGGTGATTTTCCGGAACCGTAACGCCGGGGATATCGCGGAGTCCATCAAAGAACTGGCGGCGGCCATCAGAGAGGCCCAGATCCTCGCCCTGCCGGGCGGGTTCAGTGCCGGCGATGAACCCGACGGTTCGGGAAAATTTATCGCCAATGCCTTCCGTTCCCCCCTTATTGCCGATGCGGTACAGGATTTGTTCGATACCCGGGACGGCCTGGCCTTGGGCATCTGCAACGGCTTCCAGGCCCTGATCAAACTGGGGCTGGTTCCCTATGGCCGCTATACCGAAGCCTCCGCATCCTCGCCAACCCTGACCTTTAACCGGATCGGCCGCCATGTGTCCCGGATGGTGAGGACCCGGGTAATGTCCGTGTCCTCCCCCTGGCTTGCCCTGGAAGAGCCCGGCGCTATCCATGTCCTGCCGGTCAGCCACGGAGAAGGACGGCTTGTGATCGGCAAGGATGAAGCCACCGCGCTTTTTGCCGCGGGGCAGGCGCCGTTCTGTTACGCCGATGCGGACGGACAGCCCGCCCTTTCGGAGCCCGACAATCCCAACGGATCGGACTATGCCATCGAAGCCCTCACCAGTCCCGACGGAAGGATCCTCGGCAAAATGGGCCACTCGGAGCGGCGGGGACCCTTTGTACACATCAATATACCGGGTAACAAAACACAGCGGATCTTCGAAGCGGGGGTCCAATACTTCCGGTAAGGTTCCCCTCGGGATCGCCTGAAGGCCTTTGAGCCGGCCAGGGACCCGGCTTTGACAGAAGGGTGACACTCCGGCCGTCTTTTCATTGGGCCACTTTGCGGCAGGCGGTTCCGGCGGGCTTTTAACCGTATTTTAACGCTTCCTTCACGCGGTTTTAACAAAGGGGCGGTATGTTTTTATCATGCTTAACCGCCGCGGGTTTGATGTTTTTTTTAAGTACCTGTTCCGGGTAATGTCCCTTAGTTCTGTGCTTGCGCTGGCCTCTATCCTGGTTTTTGTCTGCGTCCAGGGAACAAAGCCGTTCATATCCTCCACGGCCCGGGGGATCCGGGTTGTTCCCGAAAGAATCGAAGAGATTACCGTTAACGGTACGGTTTACCGGGATCACACAACCTTTATCAACATTCCCCCGGATACCGAAACGATTACCATAGGCTTTTCCAACGAAGGGATTTCGGGGACCCTGAAAGTTGCCATCAACAACGCGGAAAAGGACCCGGAAAAAGCTTTACGCTTTACCGCGGAGGGCGAAGAGGGGGAAATCACCTATCCCCAGGCCTATACCTGGACGGTAACGTATCCGGGTTTTTTGCCGGGGATGTCGTCAAAGATCCACATCTTGCTGCCCGAAGGGCCCTACGGTTTTTTCCGGTTTATTACCGGCCTGGAATGGCGGCCGGCCTACGAAAAACTCTACGGCATACTGCCGATGATACTCGGCACCATCATTGTCAGTTTTGCCGCGATTCTCTTGGGGCTTCCCCTGGCGCTCCTTTCGGGGGTTTTTCTGGCGGAGTTTATCCCCCCAAAACCGGCTTCCCTGATCAGGAGCGGCATAGAACTTTTGGCGGGAATCCCATCGGTGGTGTACGGGTTCTTCGGCCTCATGGTCATCGTCCCCTGGGTAAAGGAGGTCTTTCGCCCGCCCTCGGGAAACGGCCTCCTGGCGGCAGCGCTGGTCCTGGGGGTGATGATACTGCCCACGGTCATTACCATTACCGAAACATCCCTCCGGGCCGTTCCCGATTCCATCCGGGAAGCGTCCCTCTCCCTGGGGGCCAGCAAAATGCAGACCGCCTGGTCGGTGGTACTGCCCCACGCCAAGTCGGGGGTCATGGCCGGGGTAATCCTGGGAATATCCCGGGCCGTGGGGGAAACCATGGCGGTTATTCTGGTGGCGGGAAACTCCCCCCAGCTTATCCGGGGAATTACCGACAGCATCCGTACCCTAACCGCGACGATCGCCCTGGAAATGGGCTATGCTGAAGGCAGGCATAACGAAATGCTCTTCTCCATCGGGGTGATCTTGTTCGTCCTTATCCTGGTCCTTAACGGCCTTATCCTTTTGGTAAGGCGGAAAGCGGAGGTATCATCATGAAGAGGATGACCAGAACACGAAAAATCCGCGACGCTCTTTTGTACGGAACGATGGCGGCGGGGCTTGTCCTGGTGGGGGGGATCCTGTTTTCTATCCTTGCCTATATTCTTGTCCAGTCCGCGGGTTTCTTAAACCTCTCCTTTATTTTTACGGCCGCCGAGGACGGGGGCATTTTTCCGATGGTTATTACCACCTTTTATATGGTGCTGGTTTCTCTTGCCATTGCCCTTCCCGTGGGGATCATGACCGCGGTTTTCCTGAACGAATATTCCGCCAATACCCCGGCGATACGGCTGCTCCGGCTGGCTATCGAAACCCTGGCGGGGATACCGTCGATCATTTACGGTCTCTTCGGCCTTTTGGTGTTCTGCCGGGTTTTTAAATTCGGCCAGTCCATTATCGCCGGGGCCCTTACCTTAAGCATCATGATCCTGCCGGTGATCATCCGGACCGTGGAAGAATCCCTTAAAACCATTCCCGATTCCTTCCGGGAAGGAAGCCTCTCCCTGGGGGCGGCAAAATTTCAGACAATCTTTTTTGTGGTGATTCCTCCGGCCCTGCCGGGGATTGTTACCTCGGCGATTCTTGCCGTGGGCAGGGTGGTGGGGGAATCCGCCCCGGTGCTCCTGACGGTGGGGATTACCAAGAATCTTCCCCGGTCCATTTTTGAATCCGGCCGGACCCTGACCATCCACCTCTATTATCTGACAAAAGAGGCGATTAATCCCGACGACTTTGGCATAGCCTTTGCCACCGCGGCGGTCCTTATTATCGTGGTGCTTTTAATCAACACCGCCACCAAGATCATTACCCGGATTTTTAAAAAAAGAATAGGAGGGCACGAATGACACCTAACAATCCTAATAAGATTGATGTTACAAACCTGGATTTCTTTTATGGTGATTTCCAGGCTCTAAAGAATATCAACTTTTCCCTGGCCCGCCAGGAAGTGTCCGCTCTTATCGGCCCTTCGGGCTGCGGAAAATCAACTTTTATCAGGATCCTGAACCGCATGAACGACCTTATCCCCTCCTGCCGCATTGCGGGAAGCGTCCTGCTGGACGGGGAAGATATATACAACGGCATGGATGTAACGGAACTACGGACCAGGGTCGGCATGGTGTTCCAGAAACCGAATCCCTTTAACATGAGCATCTTTGACAACGTCGCGTACGGCAAAAGAATGCAGGGCCTGCGAAACAAAGAGAAGCTTGAAGAACTGGTAGAGCTATCCCTGACCAAGGCCGCGCTCTGGGACGAGGCAAAGGACAGGCTTAAAAAATCCGCCTTAAGCCTTTCCGGGGGCCAGCAGCAGCGGCTCTGCATAGCCCGGAGCATCGCCATGGAGCCGGAGATTATCCTGATGGACGAACCCACCAGCGCCCTGGACCCAATAGCCACCGGCAAAATAGAAGAACTTATCGGGGAACTGAAAAAAGAGTACAGCATTATCATTGTGACCCACGCGATGCACCAGGCGGCCCGGGTCAGCGACAAAACGGCGTTTTTTCTGCTGGGGGAACTTATCGAGTACAACGATACCAGGACCCTGTTTACCAATCCGGGGGACAAGAAAACCGAAGATTATATTTCCGGAAGGTTCGGTTAAGCGCC
>JAITEG010000124.1 GCA_031282145.1 Spirochaetaceae bacterium
GGCCACCTTCAGGGTACCGTCGACGGAGAGGTGATCGTCGTCAAATACGAGGATCACATTTTCCCCGACCACCAGGGTCCGGTCGGTGGGGATATGGAGCGTGGTGGGGACCACCGTACTGTCTTTGGTATCCCAGACGGGGACCAGCTCTTTATAATCGCCGATTAAGGTAACCACCGCGTTGTGGGCAAGCTCATTGGCAAGCTCATCAGCGCTTATGCGGTTTTTTAAGTTAATGATCGAGCCGTCCCCGACCGCGATATCCGGCCCCGCCGCCGAGACCGGATCATCGGATTGGCTGCACCCCACGAAGATCAGCAGAACGGTGATGATGGCCGCCATGCTTCCAAATAAAAGGCTTCTTTTTGACATAAAGCCCTCCTTAAAAAATATACCCCCCGGACCAGGTCAGAAGGGTCCCCAGCAGGGGGAATGGCCCTCAAGACCATTCCCCCCGCCGGGGGTTTAAAAGAGGACTTACGCTTGTAATTGATTACCCGCTGGGCTAAAATTACTTTAGCGTAAGCTGAACCCCGGTAGCAGTGGGTTTCCGGCAAGAAAGTGCACTGCGCCGGGGCCTCTCTTTTATAGAGACCCACATAAAACGCCCGCGGTTCGAAAGCCGGGCGTTCTTTTTATATCGTCAACCGAGCCTTTTTCAAAATCCGCGCTTCAAAAAAAACTCAATATCTCTAACTATATATTATATCCCACTTTGTCCGAAAAATCCAGTTTTTTGAAAAAAAAAGCAAAAAAAAACGCGTTTTTTTTTCCGGCGCTCCGGATCGCGCGGTTCCCGGCGTAAGTTTCGCCGTGACAGGCCTTTTTCGGGGTAAATCCGCGGGGGCGCGGGCACCCTCCATAGACGGGCCAAAAACCACGGGAGGCCGCGGATTGCCTGTTTTTGTTTGATTTTAAGGAAAATGCCCTTGACAAAACCGTTAATATACGGCAATCTTCCCAAATTAATTAAATATTGTACCTATTTGTATAAGATAGAACAATGCAAAGCTCCTAAGATTTATAATACTGGAGAAAGCAGATAAGGGGGGACCGTCATGGATCATGAATTCGTTACTCGAATGGAAAAATCCCTGGTCGATCTCAAAACGGAGATCATCTCAAATTTAATCGTCAGCAGTGAGGATTTTAAGAAAATTGTGGAAGGCATGGATCCGAAGGACCTCGCGGACATTGCTTCCGATGATATCGATCGGAAGATGATTGAGGCTATCGGCTCCCAGGACTTAAAGCGGCTCAAATTGATAGATTCCGCGCTGACCAGGATACAGCAGGGAAAATACGGCCTCTGCGTAAAATGCGGCAAACGGATACCTCAGGACCGGCTTGAGGCGATACCCTACGCGTTGATGTGTATTGAGTGTAAAACCGTGGATGAGCGGAGAAACCGGTGAAGGTGAAGCGGTGAAACCCTAACCCGCGGGGCATTCGGCGCTTGCCGGCCCGGTCCGCAGGAGCCCCGATAATCGGGATTTTTGCGGTGATGGTGGTGCAAAAATCCACAAGCGCAACAGGCTCCTAGAGGGGATCTTCCTTCCAAACCGGACGGCCCTGGGTTCTGCCCGCAAAGAGTACCGCCTGGGTATAGCCCGCGGCGAGGAGGGTTTTCCGGGCTTCGGCGTAATATCCCCCCAGATGTTCCGCCCGGTGGGCATCGGCGGTGATGATGACGGGGGTATTTTTTTCTTTCAGAAACCGTAAAAAACGCAGTTCGGGATAGGTTTCATCCGTCCATCCCCGGATGAGGCCGCCGGTATTAACCTCCACCACGACACCGGACCCTGCCGCGAGGCCGGCGGTTTTTTTCAGGTGGGTAAGATAGGTTTCGCTTTCCCGGGAAAAATACCGTTCTCTCCCGTTGTTTTTTTTAATAAGATCCGGGTGGGCCAGCAGGTCAAATCCCCCGGCGCGGATCATGCCGGCCATGGCGTTCCAATAGGTTTCCATTACCCCCGCCCCGTCGCCCCCAAAATGATCCCGGACCTTTTGGCTGAACGCTTCCGGGGGCTCATCCACCGTAAACGGGGGGGCCCCGTCGGGGGGAATCACGTAGTGGACCGAACCGATAATATAGTCCAGGCCCAGGGATTGAAATTCCTTGTCCGCGGGGCCGATCATGCCCCGGATATAATCAACCTCAAGGCCGGCGTAGACCGCGATTTTGCCCTCCCACCGGCGGCGGGCGGCAAAGACCCCCTCAAGGTATTCCGGGAGCCGGTCCTCGGCCAGGTGCCAGTCCGAGTCGAGGCCGGTCTTTTTCCGGATCGGCGCGTGGGCGCTAAAGCCCAGGGAAACAAAACCCCGCTCATAGGCCGTGCGGCAGAAGGTTTCAATATCGTCCTTGCCGTCACAAAAAGTGGTATGGGTATGAATACAGGAATAAACCATACGTAATCCCGAGGCTCACCGAATTTTGAAAAAGCCTCACCCCCTTATAAAAGTTTCCACCGCCGCTTTAAACCGGATAAAGGCTTCCCGGAGAAGGGGAAGCCCCACCTGTACTTCCTCCCGGTTCCGGGTTTTATAGGCCGGTTCCAGGGCGGCCGCGGCCTGGCCCAATTCCTTACCCGAAAGGGTAAGGGCGCTGCCCTTGATGGTATGGACGATACGCCGCCCTTCCTCCCACTGCTCCTCACGGGTCAGACCGGGGAGTTCGTCGATCTGGCCGCTTGTCCGTTCCAGAAAGCGGCCAATCAGGGGTTTTATGGTTTCGGCATCCCCAAGAAAGGTATCCAGCAGATCCTCCCAGTTGAAAACCGCCAAATCTCCGTGCTTGGAAACCGACGGGTCCGCTACCGGGGAAACCGGGGCTGCCGGAACCGTACCGGCTCCCCTGACCGGCATGACCCGCACCGGCGCCGCCCGCCGTACCCCCGAGGAGCTCACCTCCACCGGGTTTGCCGCCGGGGCGGGAAGGGGACGGGAAACCGGCGGCGCCCGCCCATCCCCGCCAGCGGGTTTTTGCCCCCGGAACGGGGAGGAGGCGGAAGGTACCGCTTCCCCCTTCTTTGTAGAAACGGGGGCCTGCCCGGCTCCGGGGGGCCCGCCGGAATGTAAGCCCGCCCTGGCTAAAAGCCCCTTGGGGGCGGCGGGATGGGCGGGGGAAGGCTCGGCGTCCCCCGCTTCCGCCCCGCTCCAGGGGCTAGAATCCCCTGGGGGGCCCGCCGTCGGGAGCCATTGGCGGAGCAGGGCTTCGATATCGGAACGTTTGAAGGGTTTGAGGAGGATATCGTTGATGCCGGCCTTTAAACACTGGGCCTTTTCATCCGGAAGGGCGCTGGCGGTTACGGCGATAATCGGTTTGGTGAATCCCCGTTCCCGCAGTTTTTGAGCCGCTTCATACCCGTTCATCCGGGGCATCTGAATATCCATAAAAACCAGGTCCACCGGAAAAGCCCCCGCCTTATCCAGCGCGTCCAGGCCGTCCTCCGCGGGGATAAAACCGCACCCCAATTTTTCCAGAATAATCAGCAGCAGTTTTTGATTGACCGGATGGTCCTCGGCGACTAATACCAGAGGCTTGCCCGCGGTACTGGCCGGGGCATGGGGGACAGGCGCCTCCGGGCCGGCCATTTCCCCGGATTGGACTTTTTCAAAAAGGGATAGCCCTTCCTGCTCCGAAACCGCTTCCAGATCAACCGGGAGTTCCGAAAAGGTTTGGGCAATGATTTCCGCCAAATTTTGCCGTTCAATGGGTTTATTGATATAGGCGTTAAACCACTGCAGCAGGGTCATCTTCGCTTCCGCCTCCAGGAGCCCGTGGGGAACCATGAGGATGAGCAGGGTATCGTTGATGGCCTTGTCCCGGTTAATTTCCGCCGCCAGCCGCCAGCCGTCCATACGGGGCATGATCATATCAATCAGGCACAGGCCATAGGGCTTTTTTTCCGCTGCCGCCTTCCGCAGCAGTTCCAGGGCTTCTTCACCGGAGCTTGCCGTCCCGGTGTTTTGGTACCCGATGTCTTTTAAATACGAATTGATGATGATCCGGCTTTCCTCCCGGTCGTCCACCAAGAGGATCCGCTTGCCGGGAATTGCCTCCCGGAAGGGGACCGGCGCCGTTTTTGTCCGTTCTATGGGTATGGAGAAACGGAATATGGAGCCGCCTCCTTCCCGGGGAACCATGGCTATCTTGCCCCCCATGAGTTCCACCAGGTTGCGGGAAATGGCCAGTCCGAGGCCGGTGCCGCCGAAATGCCGGGTATTGGAGGGATCCGCCTGGAAAAAGGTGGTAAAAAGGTGGCTTCGGCTTTCTTCCGGTATCCCGATGCCGGTATCCGCGACGGCTACCGTAACCGCTTCCCGCCCCTCAAGATCCATGGACCGGGCGGAAATCGTTACGCTCCCTTCCCGGGTAAATTTGACCGCGTTTTTTACCAGGTTTATGACGATCTGCCGGAATTTATAGGGATCCCCCAGGATGATGATGTTCAGTTCCGGGGAGATATCCAGGGCGATTTCCAGGCCCTTTTTGTGGGCTTCCAGGGCGATCATCTCAACCACCTGTTCAATGGCCTCTGCAAGATTAAAATCGGTGTATTCCAATTCCATCTTGCCCGCCTCGATTTTGGAAAAATCCAGAATGTCGTTGATCAGGGAAAGGAGGACCTCGGCGGCGAATTTGACCTGCCGGGAATATTCCGTCTGTTCCTGGTCGAGTTTGGTATCCTGGAGTAATTCGGTCATCCCGATGATGGTTTGTATGGGGGTACGGATCTCGTGGCTTATGTTCGCCAAAAACTGGTTTTTGGCCTCCATGGCCCGTTCGGCCACTTCCTTGTCCTCTTGAAGCTGTTCCCCTTTCTGCCGTTCCCGGGTCTGGTCGCTCATGGTAAACCCGATAAAGGGCCCCTGAAATTGGGGTTCCGTGTCAAGGATGGCGGCGATAACCCAGGCGTGGATCCGAAACCAATGCAGGATATTTTGGCTGTCATGAAAGGGAGCTTCAAATTCCACTTGTTTGGCCGCGCCGCTCGTGAGCCGGGAGAAAAAATTGGCAAACCGGAGGGTTTCGCGGATAGAAAGATAACTCGGGGAGGAAGAGTTCCCCAAACCGGAGAGGGACTCCATGAGTTTGTTAAACCGGAGATTCGACTCCAGGATAAGGCCGTTCTTATCCGCTATGGCCATGGCCACCGACGATTCTTTGAAAAGTCTAAAAAATGGACTACTATGACCTTGTACTTCCATGCTCCGGATAAACCTTTAAAAACTGGAACTGAGGATTTCCATGGTTTTTTTCAAAATAGCATCCGGTTTTAAGGGTTTTACCAGATAGCTTTTTATTCCCAGTTGGAAAGCCTGGATCACCGTATTCCGCTGGGTGACCACGGATAACACAATCACCGGGGGCCGAATGTCCCCGGCTCTCATAGATCGCAAAACTTCAAAACCGTCTACATTGGGCATCAACAGATCCAGAAATACCAGGTCAAAGTCCTCAGTTTCGGCGTCCGCGAGGTATTCGGCGCCGTCGGAGTAGGTCTTGACCGTAGCCCCCAGGGCCTTGAAGGTTTGTTTTATCAGTTCCTGAATCGTAAAATCGTCATCCACCGCGGCGATGGTCAAATTTTTGATGAGCGGTATGATATCTTCCCGGTTTTTTTGTACTTCGGCGGCAAACCGAAGGTGCATGGATTCGGAACTGGCCATATTATCCGCGGTTAATACCTTTTTTTCAAGAATCTCCGCTTCTTTTCCGTCGTACTCCGCGGGGTCGGCAAATTCCTTAAACAGCCCGTTCAGGGCATATTGCAAATTGGAAACCACTTCGATATCGGCATATTCCTTTTGCCCTTCGATAAATTTACGCAAAAAGGCGTCCATGGTTAACACCCGGATGTTTTTTTGCGCCGCTTCGGAGGATTTAAGGATCACCTCCAGCAGTTTCTTGATGTTCGGGCCATCGGCAAAGCCCAGGGTGATGTCGCTGAGCATCACAATGATCTTGGGCAGGCGAATTTCATACAGGGCGATGAGTTCCCGGATTTTAAAATAGAGGAGATCCAACTTGTCCCGGTTAAGCCCCTGGGCTATCTCCACGAAGATGATATCGTCGTTTACGTGAACCTCCACTATCCCCGGGGTTTCATCGATATCAAAGGGAATACCCAGAATTTCCGTTATGGTGGCGCAAAGGGCGTCAATTTTGACCGGCTTGGTGAACACCTTTTTAACATCATAGGGCACGAGCTCAATGAGCCGGTCTTGACCGATATGCTGGGCCATGATGATTACCGGGGTATTGACCGTATTGGGGTTTTCTTTTTTTTGTTTAAGGATCTCCAGGCAGCCGTTCTTTTTCAGATGATAGTCCATGATAATCAGATCCGGCATCAGGGTACGGATCTTTGAGATGCCGTCCAGGGTATGAATGGCGACGATTACCTCCAGATTTTGGTTATCCAGCTTCGATGTTAAATATTCACGAACCAAGGGTGTTTCATCGATAACAAGGATCTGCTTCATGGTTTCCTCTAAACTATTCTTGAGATCATTGTAGGGCAGCGGGGAAGTTCTGACAAGTACAAAGAAAAAATAGATTCCTTGACTTTCAGACGGAGGTCTTCTACAGTGGAAGAAGGAGTATATAAAGATGATAAAGGATTCTTTGGCGAAGGCGTTAAACGATCAGATCAACGCGGAATATTATTCGGCATACCTTTATCTTACCATGTCGGCTTACGCCGACCGGTTAGGGTATAAGGGTATAGCGAATTGGCTCGGGGTGCAGGCCAAAGAGGAGTTGGCCCATGGGACCCATATCTATCATTACCTGCTTGAACGGGGCGCCGCCCCTTCTTTTCAGGATATCAAAGCACCCCAGGTTTCATATGGAAGCCTCCAAGAGATTTTTGAAAAGGTGCTTGCCCATGAGCGGAAGGTAACGGAGCTCGTAAACCGTATCGCCGACCTGGCTTTAAACGAAAAGGATCATGCCGCCTACCATTTCATCCGGTGGTATGTGGATGAGCAGGTTGAGGAGGAGGCGGATGCGGAAGATCTGGCCCTGAAATTCAGCCGGATCGGCAATAATCCGGGGCAGCTCTACCCGCTGGATGCCCAGCTTGGCATGAGGCGGTTTACCGATCCTTTCCCGGTGTAAGCTGCCCGTTACATCTTAAACCGGGCAATCGCCCCGTACAGAGAGTCAAGCCCTTCACTGTTTTTGCTTACCGTAACGTGGGCGGCCTCGGCCGATTCCGATACGTGGTTTACCTGGGCGACAATACCGGCAATCTCATGTTCCATAGTGACGCTTTCATTCTCCAGCTTGGCGGTGGCGCTGATGGACTGGTCCGACTCGGTCTTTATTTTTTCCGCCCCCCGTTGTACCTCTTCGGTTATGCCGTTTATCCGCGCCAGGCTTTGGAGGATCAGGCCCGAACCCTGGGATTGCTCCTCCATGGAGTTCTTTATCTCCAACACCAGGGAGTTGACGTCCTGAACTATGGAGGCGGTCTGCCCAAAGGCCCCCTCGATAAGGCCCGTAATCCGGGCGATATCGTTGATCCTGCCCCGGATGGCCGTCAAGGTCTGATTTGAGTTTTTCGCCTGCTCCGCGGTGGTTTCCGAGAGCTTGCGGATCTCGTCGGCGACCACGGCAAAACCCCGGCCCGCGTCCCCCGCGTGGGCCGCCTCAATGGCGGCGTTCATGGACAGGAGATTCGTCTGGGCCGCCACCGTGGCGATGATCTTGTTCATTTCCATCAGGGTATTTGAATCGGCCTCCACCTGTTTGACCGTTTCGATGGACCGGGCGATATGGTTGTGTTCTTCGTTGGAACTTTCCAGGAGATGGTTGAGGCTGTCCCCAAGGATCTGGATCCGCTTTTCAATTGACGTGATATTGGCGGTCATCTCTTCTATGGCGGAAGACGAAATACCCAGCTGGTTCCGCTGCTCCCGAATGACGTTCCCCAGGGTAGTGAGTTCGCCGTCAATATTCGTAATGTCCTCCGTTACCCGCCCCGTCGCTTCTTTGATATGCCCTTCGAGGCCCTGGAGGCCCCGCACGGAGTCGCTTATCCCCGCCGCCGCCTGGGTGGTGTTGTATATCGCCCGGTCCAGGGCCTCCCCCGAGGACTTCATCGTGTCAAAGGATCGGATGATGTTTTCCACCAATCCCCGAAGGTTTTCGGTCATCCTCTGGAAGGAATTCTGCAGGACCGAAATCTCGTCATGGCCTCCGGCGGTGAGTTTTGCGGAAAGATCCCCCGAGGCAAGCTGTTCGGCCATCCGCACGGTTTCATGCAGGGGCCGGGTAATGGACCGGTGGGTAAAAAAGCACAGGGGGACGAGGACCACCACCGCGAGGACGAGGACGCTCGCGATGACGATGATTATCAGGGTCTGCACGGAGGCCGACAGGGTCGCTTCCACCTCCTGCTTGTGAGCCTCGATATTGTCCACATATATCCCCGTGGAAATCCAGATGTCCGTGCCGGGGATATACTCCACATAGGCCAGTTTGGGGACGTTTTCCATGGACGGGGGCTTGGGAAAAGCAAAAGAAACGAAGCCGCCGCCTTTCCGGGCGTTTTCATAGAGTTCCCGCACATAGTAGACCCCGTTTGCGTCGGCGGTCTCTCCCAGATCCTCCCCTTCCCGCTGGGGCAGGGTGGGATGCATGAAAATCACCGTCCCGATATAGGTGTAATAATACCCGGACTGGTCCTCCTCAAAACGGTAATCCTTGATATAGGAACTGATGATATCATGCTGCTCCTGCCGGTCCGTTACCCCCGCAAGGGCCGTGCCCAGGGCCACCGCCATGGTTTGGGTACCCAGCTTGACTTTTTCCCGCTGTCCCCCAAGCATCACCCGTTCAATATCGACGAGCCCTGAATTTTTGACATCATGGGCGGTAAAATAAACCGTTCCCACGAGGCCGATGATCGAAAGCGCCAGGACCCCGATAATAATAACGATCCGTACCCCGATAGATATATTCCGCAGCATACCACCACCTTCATTGGTTAAATCTTGTTGTTTGGAAGTCGAAATCTCCAAATAATTCTTGAAATCTAAGCTTGTTTTCCCCAAGCTGAAGTTTTGGGAAAGTCCCTCTCTTATTAATTTTATTGATATAGGGCAATTATACAAGGATGCATTCGCTTAATCCGCTTAATACCGGGTACATGCAGGTACCCGGCAAGTTTTGCAGGCCCTCTTTGACTTTTTGGTGACCGGGAGAAAAATTACCGGATACCGTCCGCCTGAGGGGGAGCGGCGTGGGCGGGGGCGCCCTATTCTATGAGCTATAAGGCCACTGGTGGCCGGGTGGTCCAGCCGAGGGTTTCCTGTTGTATCCGGTGAAGCCGGGCGAAAAGGCCCTCCGCGGCCAACAGTTCCTCGGCGGAGCCCCGTTCCGCAAGCCGGCCGTTTTCCAGCACGGCGATCTGGTCCGCCCCCCGTACCGTCCGCAGGCGGTGGGCGATCACCAGCACCGTCCGGTCTTTTACCAGTTCCGAAAGGGCCTCTTGGATCAGGGTTTCGTTCTCCGGGTCGAGGCTGGCGGTAGCCTCGTCCAAGAGCACGATGGGGGCGTTTTTGAGGAGCGACCGGGCAATGGAGATCCGCTGCCGTTCCCCGCCTGAGAGGGTGGAGCCGTTTTCGCCGATCACCGTATCGTAGCCTCCGGGAAGTTCCCGGATAAACTCATCGCACCGGGCCGCCCGGGCCGCGGCGTAGACCTCCTCGTCGCTTGCCCCTGCTTTGCCGATGCGGATGTTGTTCCTCACCGTATCGTTAAAAAGCACCACCTCTTGAAACACAAAGCTCATCTTCCCCATCAAGGTTTCCGGGTCGATACCGGCAATGTTTTTCCCGCCGATGAGAATCTCCCCTTCCCGGACATCCCAGAACCGGGCGATGAGCCGGGATAGGGTGCTCTTGCCGCTCCCCGAGGGTCCCACCAGGGCGGTAACCCTCCCCTGGGGGATGAAAAGGCTGACGTTTTTGATCACGTCCTCCCCCTCATGGTAGGCAAAGCCGACGTTTTTCAATTCGATGTGGTACCGGTCGATGGGTATGTTTTCATCCCCCTCCATCACCGGCTCCTGCCGGATCTGCTGCATCCGTTTGGTGGAAACGAGGAAATAGAAGAATTCCGGCAGCAGGGTAAAGATGACAATCAGGGGGGAATAGATCTTCGCGCTCACGAGGATGAAGGTGAGCAGGGGGAAGACACCGAGGCTGCCGCCGGAGAGGAGGGAAAGGCCGGTCAGTACCACGAGGCCCATCCCTATCTGAAGGACCATCGACGCGAGGACGATAAAGATCCCGGTAAAGCCTTCAAACTTGAGGGCCTCCTTCATCATGGTCCGTAGAGAGCGTTCCAGGGCCAGGGATTTCTCCCCGGAAAGGCCGAAGGCCTTCACCACCTTGATCCCCTCCAGGTATTCCTGCACCTGACCGGAGACCGCGAGTTTTGCCTGTACGTGGCGTTCCCCGAGGAGGGCCTGCAATTTCCGGCTGCCGAAAATAAGGCCCAGGGCAACCGGCAGGGCGGCAAAGAGGGCCAGGGCCATACGCCAATCGTAGAGGGCCAAAAGGGCCGAGATAACCACATCGGTAATAATGCCGCCGAAAAGGATAGGCGCCACATGGCTCATGGCGTGTTCAACGGCGGTACAGTCCGCCATCATATTGGTGGTCAGTTCCGAAAGGTCCTTGTTGTTGAAGAAACTTAAGGGCAGCCGCCGGATCCGTTCCGCCACCTCCAGCCGTATCTTTTCCGACTCACGGTAGGCGGTGGTGTAGGTTTTGCGGTACTCGCTGCGGTAGGCAAAAAAATACAACACCGCGGCGATAAACCCCAGCCCCAGAAGCATCCAGAGCCGGCGGGTGTCCAGGGCCGCTCTCCCCAAAGCACTAAGCGCTCCGCCGCCGGGTGCCGCACCGAGGGGTTCGAGCAGGGTGACGATGCTTTGGATGATCACCACAAAGGGCAAAAACAGGCAAAAGTTCGAAACCACCACCGCCCGAACCGCCCGCGTGAAATTTTTATACCCCTCATCGGAAAGACCCAATAGGTTTTTGATGTTAAACATGGTTTCCCCCTTCTCCCTGCCCGGCCCTCCCTTAGGGATATCCGGCCGGGTTTTCCTCATAGTTTCTTATAAGGGCTAAGTGTCAGCCAAGTACTTATTTGTTAGCCCATACTTACACATGAGCATATCCCGGAAATCCGGTTTTCGTCAAGTCTTTTTTGACATGAGGCAACGGTTGACAGGTATTTACAATGTATTATATAATGATACATTGTAAATTTTAAGGATAATGTATGGAAAAGCATACAAAAGCGGAAGATAAAGCCGGCTTCCCCAAGATAAAACAATGCACTCAGACAAATGATCCTTTTTATTTATCCTCTCCCCCCCTGAAGAGCGGGATATGTCCCCCCATGCGAATCAAGTATGGATGGATGTTCACGAACACTTGACGAAACTCATCGGAGGGATCGGAGAAGGAGGGCGGCATGGAAAACAGAATTGAGCAATTTCACTATAAAGGGGAAAAGTTCATTTTTTACGATGTCAGGCAGAGGGCGGTGATCGGCCTGGACGGCATCAAGCGGACCATGGTCAATTCCATATTGAAGATGAGCGGCAGGAACAACATAAAATTCTTCCGCACCAGGGACGAGGCGATAAAGTGACCGGCGGCCCTATGAAGGCGGAAGAAAAAAATGTTTCACTGACCCTGCGGTTTACCCTTTTTTTTGTTATTTTTGTCATCGCGGTAATCGCCGTTGTTATCACCACTTCTATCCATCAATATAACGATGCCGCCAGAATGACCAACGCCCGGCTGGGACTTCCCACTGCGAAACGGGCCGCGGCGGCAATCGATGGCGATGCCTTTGAAAAGCTCAGCAAGACCCTGGACCCTTTGGACCCCTTTTATGAGGAGACCCGGCTTAAACTTTTAGCAATCAAGGAGGAGACCCAATGCCTTTACCTCTACACCATGGCGCCGAGAGAAGGGGATAGGTACCGTTTCATTATTGACGGCGGGAATCCGGGGGAAAAAGGATTTTCCCCCCTTGGCACCGAGGAAGATACCAGCGACTATGATAGATCATTTCGTTTGACCTGGGAGACAAAAACATCCCAATTCGGAGTGTTGGATTTACAGAAAACATGGGGATTCTTGATATCAACGTATTTGCCTATCTTTAATTCAACAGGCACGATGGTCGGTATTATTGGCTGTGATTTTGAAGCGGAAAGTATCTTCAATGCTATTTTTGACCGAATCAAACAACAGGCGGTTCTTTCGGCGGGTTTAATCCTTACCGGTTTTTTGCTCTATCTTTTTTTGCTCAA
>JAITEG010000228.1 GCA_031282145.1 Spirochaetaceae bacterium
CAGAAGGCATTCCGGGGAAAGGATGGCGTCATCCAGCCGGAAGGAACATTCGTTTATCATGATTCCCCGGTAAAGATTTTCCGTCAGCGACGGGTGGTCGGGCTGAAAAGAAATCCCCAGCCGGGCAAGGGTTTTTACCTCCCCGGTGATGATGACCTTGTCGAGGGGGTTGGCAAAGATCAAGGCGCAGCGCTGCCAGGGTTCTATAAAAAAACGCGAGGACCGCCGCTTTTCATCCACCGGGAGATAGCGGCCGAGGAGCTTTTGGAGTTTGGAATCCGCCGACAGTTCCCGCGGGGTTTCGGGAACGATGCCGTTAACGCCGATATAGAAAGCCTTGGAGGCTTCCTCCAGGGGGAATTGTTCATTGGTTAAGAGGATGACGGGACACTTTTCCCGGTCCCGGTCGGCCCGTACAAATTGAACCAGGGTCTTCCAATGCCGGGGAAAATCATTGGCGCTGATAACAATGCCTGAAGGATCTATCTCTTCGATATTATCCATCGCCTTTTGTACATGGTTGTACCGGATCAGGTCAAATCCCAGGGGCCTGATATAGTGGGAAACCAGGTTAAAGGTTTCGTCCGAGCCCAGGATCAACAATAACTTCATTCTGTCCCCAAATTTTGTACCGTATACCCCACAATGGTCCAAATGTCATCCCTGCGGCGGAGATCGTAGGTGTACCGTTTCCTTTCAATTATATCTCTCAGACGGAATGTTTCCAATACGATAACGGTGCCCTCTTCGGCGTTATAGGTGGTCCGCTCGATCCTGAATTCTAGGGGTATAGTGGCGATATCTCCATCCACCACCGCGTCTTTAAGCTCGTTCCGGTACTGGTCGATCATGCGCAGGCGAACTTCTTCCGAGGCCCCAAGCCATTGTCGCTGCCGCCGGGAATCCCGTCTCAGCATAGCCTCCAGATCGAGGTAGAGGAAGAATTTTTCCCATTGATTTTTTTGCCGGGCCCGGAGGGTGTATTCCACCACTTGATCCGGGGGTAGATTCTCCCGGACTAAAATGGCATTGGTTTCCACATCCATTGCCAGGGGAACTCCGCTGGGACCGGGCAGGGAAGGGGGCCTCAGGTGCAGGCTGAGGCGGTTGGATTCCAGAGGAAGGGCCCCACCGGCTATATTACGGATAAGATCGGGGTACATTTTGACCTGTATCACAAAGGATCCTGCCTGATCCAGCGCCACATAATCCCGGATATCCTCGACAAAGGAAAAGGATTCCCCGCTTTCCACCGAGATATCCCGGAAAAAAACCTGGACGTTTTGGGTTCTTTTCCTCACCAAAAGCATTGAGGATTCCACCGGCCGGTTGGTCAGGGTCTTTACCTCAAAATCAACGGAAAAGATCCGGTCCTCCGCCAATTTAAAATGATAAGGGACGGGCCCCTTATTGGCTATAGTGACCTGCACGAGGATGGGCTCCGTGGAAACGCCGGGGGTATAGTAGATCCGCTTGTCATAGAACCGGATGGAGAGATCTATTTCCGAAGCCTCCGGAAGGGCCAGTACCCCTAAGATAAAACCTAAGGCCATGATAATCTTTTTGTGCGGTTTCACCATAAAACTCCCTGAAAAAGGGTTTAAAAAAGACCCAATACTATATTATAGTAATCGGTATGCCCCTATGAATACCTTATCTTTTCCTTTAATTCTAAACAAGATAACCGCTTCTCCGGGAATAGCCTCTTTTTTGGATGCTTATGGGAAGAGAAAATTTCCCCTGGAGTTGGATGGCTGTGAAGGGGCCCTGACGGCGCTACTGCTCAGCGCCTTGTTTCAAGCCCATCCCGGTGTTTTTTTGGCGGTAGTCCCTACGGAGCGGGAAGCGGCGGAACTGGTCCTGGACCTGGAGAGTCTGGGGGTACCGGTCCTCTCCCTTCCCTGGTGGGGAACCATGCCCTACCGGGAAATGGCCCCCCTTTCGGCGGTTTTTGGGGAACGGACCAAGGTTTTGGGGGCTCTGACAACGGGTTCCCCGGTCATGGTGGTGGTCCCGGAGCGGGCTTTTTTAACCCCCCTCCCGCCGCCGGAATATTTCCGGAAACTCCTTATTTCTCTTAAGCCCGGCGGGGCCATAGATACCATTGCCCTGGCGGAGACCCTGGTACGTTACGGGTATACCCGGGTTCCCCGGGTCCAGATCCACGGGGAATTTGCCCTCCGGGGGGAGGTTTTGGATATTCTCATGGGAGGGGATGAGGAGGCCTACCGGATTCTTTTTGATTTTGACGTGGTAGAATCCATAAAACGGTTCTCCCCCCTGGATCAGACCGGGCTAGATACGGCTCAGGAGCTGATAATCCGGCCCCTGAAAGAAGTGGTATGGTCCGATGAGCGGATCGACGGCCTTTCCACCCGATTGGCGGCTTGTGAGGAATTCCCCGGGGCCGGCCGGTCCATGGTCGAGGACCTCATGGCCCGGCGGGAAACCTCCGGGGAGGAGCTGCTCTTTCCCCTGGCCTTTGAGGAAGCCGCGGTTTTAACCGATTACCTGGGCTCCGGGGGCACGGTCTTTTATATTGACCGGGAACGGCTTGAAAACGCCCAGGGATCTCTGGATAAGGAGTACCGGAATCTTTACGCCAAGGCCCGCCGGGAACGGGAGGTTCCGGCCCCGGAACGGATCCTCCTTAACTTTAAGGAACTCCTCGCCCGGATCCCCCGGAGGGTCTCCTTTATGACCCTCAAAGGCGGCGGGGAGGCTGGGGCGACGCGGCTTCCGCTTTCCTCTGACCCCCCCCGAAGTTTTTTCGGTAATATCAATTATTTAAAAGAGGAATTAACGGTCCTGGTAAAACAGGGATGGACCTTTTTGGTGGCCGCTGAGTCCGAAGGCCAGGCAGGACGGATCCGGGAACTGCTTAAAAATAGTGAGGAGTTAGGAGTGCAGGGGACGGACACGAGAAACGATGCCGGCCCCCTCCTGATTTTCCATTTGTCCCTGTCGGCGGGTTTCGCCCTTCCGGACATCAGATTTATGGTGATCCAGGAGAATGAGATCTTTGGCCGGAGAAAGCGGCCCCTTCGGTCCCTCAAACAGGTACGGAGCGCCGTCATCGACACCTTTGTGGAGCTTAACCCCGGGGATTATGTGGTCCATGTGAATTATGGCATCGGTCTTTTTAAGGGAATCGAACGGATCAAAACCCTGGGACATGAAAGGGATTATATTAAACTGGAATATCTGGGGGATGAGGTGGTTTTTGTCCCCATTGAGCAGGTCAACCTGGTTCAGCGGTATATCGGGAGTGAGGGGGCTCCTCCCCGGTTGGACAAGCTGGGGTCAAAAAGTTGGGAAAACCGAAAGGGTCGGGTTAAAAAATCCGTGGAGGATATCGCGGAGCGTCTCATTGCCCTCTATTCTAAACGGAAAGCCGCCCAGGGCTATGCTTTCCCACCGGATACCGAATGGCAGACGGTTTTTGAGGCGGCGTTTCCCTTCGAGGAAACCGAGGATCAACTCCGGTGTGTGGAAGAGATCAAGGCGGATATGGAAAACCCCCATCCCATGGATCGCCTCGTCTGTGGGGATGTAGGGTACGGTAAGACCGAAGTGGCGGTTCGGGCTTGCTTTAAGGCTATCATGGGAGGGAAGCAGGTGGCCTTTCTCGCCCCTACCACGATCCTCGTGGAGCAGCATTTTGAGAACTTCCAGGAACGTTTTTCCCAGTTCCCGGTACGGATTGCCATGTTATCCCGTTTTGTGGAGCGGAGCAAGGTCAAAAAGATCCTCGAAGGAACAAAAAAAGGGGAGATCGATTTGCTCGTGGGGACCCACCGGATTATTCAGGACGATGTAGCGTTCAAGGACTTGGGCCTGTTGGTTATCGACGAGGAACAACGTTTTGGAGTCAAGGATAAGGATAAGCTTAAGGAACTGAAAAACAATGTGGACTGCCTTACCCTCAGCGCTACCCCCATACCCCGGACTCTGCACATGAGCTTGACGAAAATTCGGGATATGAGCCTCCTCGCGACTCCGCCCCAAAACCGGCACCCCATAGAAACGACAATCGAAGAGTACAATGAGGAACGGCTTGCGGCGGCTATCCGGCAGGAGGTTGAGCGGGGAGGGCAGATCTTTTTCCTCCACAACCGGGTAGAAACCCTGGATGAAACCCGAAGGAGGATCGAACGCCTGGTCCCGGAGATGCTGGTGGAGACCGCCCATGGACGGATGGATCCCCAGGAACTGGAGGATGTGATGCACCGGTTTATTCACGGAGGGTTTCAGATCCTGGTTTCTACCACCATTATCGAAAACGGCATAGACATTCCCAATGTCAACACTATTATCATTGACCGGGCGGATATATACGGCGTTTCCCAGCTCTACCAGCTGCGGGGCAGGGTAGGGCGTTCCGACCGGGTAGCCTACGCCTACCTTTTTTACCCCAAGGACCGGGCCCTCTCGGAGGTGGCCATGAAACGGCTTCAGGTTATCTCGGATTTTACCGAACTGGGCTCGGGGTTTAAGATCGCTATGAAGGATATGGAGATTCGGGGGGCGGGGAACCTTTTGGGCAGGGAACAATCCGGGGACATCTACTCCGTGGGCTTCGATCTCTACCTCCACCTGTTGGATGAGGCGGTACGCCGCCTTGAGGACGCCCATTACGAGGCGGAAACCGAGACCTTCCTCGAACTGGAGTATTCCGCCTTTATTCCCGACGGATACATTGATTCGGCCCAGGAAAAGATGGAGGTCTACAAGAAAATTGCCTCTATTAGGAGCAAGGACGAATTGGAAAGTATCCATGCGGAACTGTTGGACCGTTTCGGTCCCCTCCCCGATGAGGCTGCATCCCTGCTTTCCCTGGCGGAAATTCGTATCATTTGTCGGGAAATTTCGGTTTCTTCCTTGAAAGAACGGGGCGGAATTGTTAGGGTTGAATTCGGAAAAGTTTCCAAGGTAAAGGTGGACCGTTTGGTCCGGCTTATCAAGGAGTCCGGTGGAAAGGCACGGCTTGATCCCAAGGCGCCCAATGTCCTCGTCTTGACCGTGGGCAGTATCGGCCTCCGGGAAAAAAGTGAATTTATCCGGGAAAAGCTCGCGGCCCTGGCGTAAGGGGCCGCGAAGGAGGGGGGCATGGTTAAGGCGGTGGTTTTTGATTACGGCAAGGTGATAACCTTTCCACCGGAAGACACGGTGATGGACGAATTGGCCGCCATCGCGGGGCTTGATGCCGGGGTTATGAACGCCCTGTTGTGGCCCCCCCGGGGGGAATGGGACCGGGGAACTATCACCGGTAAGGACTATTACCGGAGGGTGCTGGCCCATGGGGGAGTTCAACGGGACGAAGCGGCTCTGGAAAAGATGGTGGCCCTTGATTTAAGGAGCTGGACCCATATAAACCCCGATACGGTTAGTTTAATGGAAGCGGTCAAGGCGGTCCCCTCCCTGACCTTAGGGATCCTTTCCAATATGCCCCACGAATTTCTGGCGCTGGCCCGGGGAACCATTCCGGTATTTGATCTTCCCCAGGTGAGTATTTTTTCCTGCGAGGTGGGCTTTATTAAGCCTGAGGAGGCCATCTACCGGCTCCTCCTCTCCGCCCTGGGCTGTGAGCCGGCGGAGCTTGTTTTTTTTGACGATATGCCGATCAATATTGATATGGCCCGGTCTTTAGGGATCCATGCTTTTGTATGGAAGGATCCGCCGGCCGCCCGGGGGGAACTCTCCCGCCTCGGCGTGCCGGTATAAGGGGACGCTGCGGATATTCCCGGCGGTTTCCCCAAAATAGAATAAGGAGCTGTTTCCATGGCTTTGCTGAAAACGATCCTGCTTTTTGTCCTGGTGGGGCTTTCCACCATTGTCCTTCTCCCCTTCGGCTTCCTCGCCCTTATCCTGAACCTGGCGGGCTTACAGAACTTCACCTCCCGGGGGATATATAAAATCGCCCAGGGCTGGGGGTGGCTGTTCATCCGCCTGGTGGGGTGTAAACTCACCGTGACCGGCAGGGAACACATCATAAAGAAAGGCGGGGTTTGTTTCGTCTCGAACCACTGCAGTATCTTTGATATCGTCCTGGTCCTGGCCCTGGTGGGCCGCCCCGTCGGCTTTATCGCCAAAAAGGAATTGTCCTGGATTCCTCTTTTAAATCTCTGGATTTTGCTTATCGGGGGCTTCTTTATCGACCGGAAGACCGACCGAAAAAGCATCAAACGGGCCATCGCTACCATTAATGCGGGGATCCGGCGGATCGAGTCCGGGGGGGCCATGATCATCTTTCCCGAAGGAACCAGGAGCCGGGGCCAAGGGCTGCTCCCCTTCCGGCCGGGGGCGCTTAAATTGGCCACCCAGGCAAAGGCGCCGATCATTCCCATGACCATTACCGGAAGTTACGACGTTTTTGAAAAAAGCGGCCTCGTCCGGCCGGCCCCGGTCCGGGTAGCCTTTGAAAAGCCCATCATCACCGCGGATCTTCCCCCGGAGGACCGCCGGACGAGCCTTGCCGGCCAGATCCGGGGCATTATGGAAGCCGCCCTTTCGGAATAGGGCGGCTTCCGAATCAACCAACCCCGCCGCAGAGCGGACGGGGTATGGTTGGTTCGATAGGAAATTTATTGTACCGGGGTTTACTACCCCGCCATCATCGAGAGGGAATTGAACCGCCCCAAGAGGCGGGGTATTAAATCCCCATCGAATCAAAATTATGGAGGATGCCATGACCCTCAGGCGTTTTTTGATAATGACGGTGGTTCTCTTGCTTCTTGGGGTTTCCTGCGCCGTCAACTTCGCCGCGATCCAGGCTGAAATGCCCGAATTAAGCCGTAAAGCGGACGGAACTTACCGGGGTGAATACGCCCTGTCCGGGACCCCGGTAAAGGTTACCCTGGATGTGCGTCTGCAAGACGCGAAAGTTACCGGTATAGAGCTGGTAAAACACGTATGCTCCCCTATAGGAAAAAAAGCGGAAAAGATAACGGAGCGGATCATTGAACAACAGAGCCTGCAGGTGGACGCGGTTTCCGGGGCCACCGGAAGCAGTAAGGCCATCTTAAAGGCGGTGGAGGCCGCCCTAAAGTAAAGGGAAACCTGATGGGCGCACCCGGATTCGAACCAGGGACATCCTGCGTGTAAAGCAGACACTCTAACCAACTGAGTTATGCGCCCGTTTTCCCAAGCTACCAGGAAACGGCGGGCTCTGTCAATGGACCTCCCCGGGGAGCAGGGCGAAGGCATTTGCTTTCAGGTTCCGGAAAAATACCTAATTTGACCCCAATCCCCCCACCGGTTGGCGGCCCCCGGAACGGGGCGCCGCCCCTCCACGCCGCGCCCTGCTCCGTCAGCCGTTCTTTGTCCGCGTGTCCGGGGAACCTGGCCGGACCTCCGGGGAACTTAAAAGTACGGAAGTAGAACTTAAAAGTACGGAAGTAGAACTTAAAAGTACGGAAGTAGAACTTGGAAGTACGGAAGTAGAACTTAAAAGTACGGAAGTAGAACTTGGAAGTACGGAAGTGGAACTTAAAAGTACGGAAGTAGAACTTGGAAGTACGGAAGTGGAACTTAAAAGTACGGAAGTGGAACTTAGCCGGAACCCCGGGGAACCTGGCCGGACCTCCGGACGGAAGACGGCGGGACCCAAAAGACGGTTCGCCGCCGCCGTGAACCCGGGCGCTATGCGTACCTTTCTCTTGGGAAAGTACCTGCCTTCGGCCCTGCCGCTTGCCTAGCGCCCGGCCTCCGGGGTACACTTAAGCCCTATGGATAAGCTAATCATCAAGGGTGCCCGGGAGCATAATTTAAAAAACATCGATCTGGAACTTCCCCGGGATA
>JAITEG010000241.1 GCA_031282145.1 Spirochaetaceae bacterium
GTAGCGGAACGGATCCGGGACGCGGTTTCCTCCCGGAAAATAGCGGTGCCCCAAAGCCCCGGATCAAACGAAAAGACCGCTATCTCGGTCCAAATCAGTATCGGAGCGGCCGCGGCGCCGGCCCACGCCGGGGACGCCGAATCCCTGATGATCAAGGCGGATGACGCCCTCCTGCGGGCCAAAGAACTGGGCCGCAACCGGGTGGAAGTCGCCTTGCCATAAAAACCCCTCCCCGGGACGGGGAGGGGTTTTTTGCGGAAAGGGTTTCACCCCCGCCTCCTGGCAATCTAAAACTTGTAGCCTAAGGCGATCTTTATCGTTAAGCCGTGCCCTAGCCGGGTGTCTGCGATAGCCCCGGACATTTCTGCGAGGTCCCGCATGTCCTTTTCAAATTTGTTCGGAATCCGGAGGCCGTACAAAAAGACGGAACGCAGGAAGAGATGGTCGGTTATGCCAAAATCCGCCCCGATACCGTTTTTGAACCAAAGGGCGCTTAACTCTATGGGATTAAGCGCGGTACCTAACAGCAGCACCTCATTATCTATCTTTGCGAAGATCGTGACCTGGTAATCAATGCCCAGAAGCGGGAAAATGCTTATCCGCCTGCCGACCTTAAAGGGGTATTTACTCAGTAGCCCGATGTTGAGGTTGATTATGGACAGGTCTAATCGTACTATTTGCCCTATCATACCACTGCTCGAAATTTCCGTTTTTCCGCCGCCCCCAAAAAAGCCGAGGGACAGTTCCGCATAGGTCGCGTCGATAAAAACAAACCCACCACCCCCAAAGTAAGGAGTTTTCATCTTTTTTTGCATGGTAAGAAGGGAAGAAGTCTCAAACCCCCCGCCAAAATCGCCGCTCAGATAGTAGCCGGTGCCCACGCTAAACGCGAAGTCCGCCGCCGCGAGACCCCCCACGGCGAAAATTATCAAAACCAATACCGCACACAACTTCTTTGTCATAACAACTCCTTATACATAAGATGGTTTGTCCGCAAACTTGTATACCGTTTATGCGCGTACCCCATATCCACAGTTGATTGGTTCATAAGCGCATCCCCCTCTTCCTTGCTCCCTGACTACGGCACAATCGCGCTCAGCATCTCCGTGTAGTCCCCCCGGACCCCGCTCTCGTTCTGCCATTGCAGCGCGATGTAGACCGTCTTCCCCCGCTCCTCTTCCGTGAAGTGGAGCGGAAAAGGCGACTTGGTCGCCAGTTCCGTCCGGGTCAGCGCCTCCGGTCCCGCGGGGGGCGTGTCGAAGATCCCCAGGGACACCACCGCCCCGTTTAGGCCGTAGGGAATTGCCCTGGACTCGCTTCCCTGGTCCTGGAAGTGCACCACGAGCAGCCGGGTGTCCTTCACCTCGATATAAAACACCGGCCGGGTCGTGGGCCTGCCGATCCGCGTCCGGGTCTTGTCTACCGGGGGGATCTCCATGTTCGAGAGGTGTTCCTCCGTCACCACCTCCGGGAAACCCCGGAACCAGACCTGGATGAACCGGCTGAGGACCTTCTTCGACGTGGCGTAGGCGATCTTCACCGCGGCGGTGTCCGCCGGGGTGTGGGGTTTCAAAATGCGGGAATAGACCGTGTACCAGGCGGCGTAGGCCGTGGAAAGGGTTGTTATCTCCGCCTGGGGGATGTGGGTCCAGGTTGGAGTGGACCCGCTGGTCATCTGGGCCACGTACTGGGTGATGTTCTTGTAGAAGCGGTCGTAGGCCGGGAAACTCGTGGGAATGAAACTTCTTTTTCGCGCCATAATGTTCTCCTGCGGGTAAATATCGGGACGCCAAAAGGCCCCCCGGGAAATCCATACCTGCCTGCGGGCTTCTCGTAGGTACCTACGGCTCCTTCATAAGTACAAACGAGTTCCCCATAAGTACTTGTGAGCTCCTCGTATGTACAAACGAACTCCCCGTATGTACAAACGAACTCCCCGTATGTACAAACGAACTTCTCGTATGTACATACGAACTTCTCGTATGTACTTATGAACTCCCCGTATGTACAAACGAACTCCTCGTATGTACATACGAGTTCCTCATAAGTACAAGCGAACTTCCCGTAGGTACCTACGGGCCCCTCGTGAGGGTACATGAGCCGTTCATAATGGGTTACGGATGGTTCGGTTAGACTAGCAAACCCTGCGGATATACCAGGGGGGGGTAAGAATAAAATTGACGCCCGCAAGGTTTCCATGGAAAAAAAGTCTATCCCCGGTAATGGAGGGTGTCAAGTGTCCGCATCAGGGCGCGGCCTTTATCGGGGCTCCAAGAACCCGCTATGCGGGGGAGGTGCGGCCTGTTGGCGTCAACACGCTTGCGTGTGCGGCCCTGGACGTACCGCCCGGGGATATGGTATTTTCTCGACATGAAAGCCGCCATAATTTTTGGGTCCTTATCAGATAAGGCCGTTATGAAAAAGGCCGCCGATGTTTTTCGGGAGTTGGGGGTGGAGTTTTCTTCCCATATCCTTTCCGCCCACCGGGTGCCGGAGTTGTTGAAAGAGACGGTGGCGGGCCTGGAAGCGGGGGGGACCGAGGTGATCATCGCCGGGGCGGGATTGGCCGCACATCTCCCGGGGGTAATCGCGAGCCTCACCCTTATCCCGGTTATCGGGGTACCCATCACTTCCGGGGGGCTTGGGGGCTTGGACGCCCTGCTTTCCATAGTCCAGATGCCCAAACCCATCCCCGTGGCTACCGTGGGGGTGGATAATGGGGCCAATGCCGCGTATCTCGCCTGCGAGATCCTCGGCTTGAAATACCCGCCCTTACAGGAACGGCTCGCGGCTTTCAGGGCCAGGATGCAGGCCGAATTTGCCGGGGAAACCCAAGGAGTGGACCTATGAGTGAAAACCGGGAAGCCGGTCTTGGGGAAATAAAACCGGGACCCATGCTTTATGAAGGAAAGGCAAAAAAGGTATTTGCCGCCGGCAGGGACGACCTCGTTATTATCCATTATAAAGATGACGCCACCGCTTTTAACGGCGAGAAAAAAGGGCAAATAGCGGATAAGGGGGTTTTGAACAACCGGATCGCCTCATCCCTGTTTGAACTTCTGGAAAAATCCGGGGTACCCACCCATTTTGTCGAGCGGATCTCCGACCGGGACATGGTGTGTAAAAAGGTCAGGATCATCCCCCTGGAGGTAATAGTCCGGAATGTCGCCGCAGGTTCCATGGCAAAACGGCTGGGCCTTGCCGAAGGGACACCCCTGGAAACCACGGTTTTTGAACTGTCCTACAAAGACGATGCCCTGGGGGATCCCCTGATCAACGAGTACCACGCGGTGGCTATCGGCGCCTCAAGCTTTGAGGAGATTGGGGAGATAAAAGAGCTCACCTTTACGGTCAACCGGATCCTGTCGGCCTTTTTCCTCAAGCGGGGGATCCGCCTCATCGACTTTAAGCTGGAATTCGGCAGGACGGAAGGGGGAGCCGCCCCGGGACAACTGGTCCTGGCCGATGAAATTTCCCCGGATACCTGCCGGTTCTGGGATGCCAAAACCAATGAAAAACTCGACAAGGACCGTTTTCGCCGGGATTTGGGAAACGTCAAAGAAGCCTATATCGAGATCCTTAACCGCATGGATGCCTGATGGGTACCGATATGGATGACAAATTAAAAGAAGCCTGCGGGGTTTTCGGGATTTTTTTTCAGGACCCGGAAAAAGACGCGGTTCCCCTGATCTATTACGGCCTGCTTTCCCTGCAGCACCGGGGACAGGAAAGCGCCGGTATCGCCGCGGTCTACCATAAAACCATCGAATGCCGCAAAGGGATGGGCTTGGTGGGGGAGGTTTTTACCCCGGAGCTCCTTTCCCAGATCAAGGGGTCCGCCGGGGTGGGGCATGTCCGGTATTCTACCAGCGGAACCAGTTCCATTGAAAACGCCCAGCCCTTTATCAGCCGCTTTAAGCTGGGTTCCATCGCGGTGGCCCACAACGGTACCCTGACCAATGCCGATGTGGTCCGGGAATTGCTGGAAGATGCCGGGGTAGGGTTTATCTCTTCCAGTGACAGCGAGGTAATCGTCAACCTCATCACTAAAAATTACAAGAAAGGCCTGGAAAAGGCCCTGACCGATACGATCAAATTCATCAAAGGTTCCTATGCCCTGGCGGTGCTTACCGACGACGCCCTGGTGGGGGCCCGGGACCCCAACGGAATTCGGCCCCTGTGCCTGGGAAAAATCTCAGGCGGCTGGATCCTGGCCAGCGAATCCTGCGCTATTGATTCGGTGGGGGGGGAGTTTGTCCGGGATATAGAGCCCGGGGAAGTGGTGATCATCAATAAAGAGGAGGTCCTCTCCTTTACCTTCAGTGAAAAAACCCGGCGGGCGGCCTGTTCCTTTGAATATGTCTATTTTGCCCGGCCGGACAGCGCTATTGACGGGGTGGATGTATACGGGGCCCGAATCCGGGCGGGGGAAATTCTGGGCAGGGAATCGGTAGTGTCGGCGGACCTCGTGATCGGCGTTCCCGATTCGGGAATTCCCGCCGCCATAGGTTACGGCAAGGCCACCGGCACTCCCTTCGGCCTGGGGATCGTTAAAAGCAAATATGTGGGCAGGACCTTTATCGCCCCGGACCAAGCCCTTCGGGAGCGGGCGGTATCGGTAAAACACAACGTGATCCAAAGCGAAGTCCAGGGCAAGCGGGTGGTCCTCATCGACGACTCCATTGTCCGGGGAACCACCAGCAGAAGGCTCGTTTCGATTTTAAAAAAAGCCGGCGCCCGGGAGGTACACATTCGGGTGTGTTCTCCCCCGGTGCGGTTTCCCTGCTACTTTGGCATCGATACCCCCCACCGGAAAGACCTGATCAGCAACGGAAACAGTGTGGGTGAACTCTGCGCTTCCCTGGGGGCGGACAGCCTGGCCTTTATTTCCGTGGAGGGGCTCCTCGAATCCCTGGACTCGCTTCCCCGCAAAGACGGCCCTCCCCAGGGGTATTGCCTGGGCTGTTTTACCGGGGAATATCCCATACCGGTTTCAGGGGAAACCGGTATGAAAAAATGAAGGCCGGAGGAAAA
>JAITEG010000170.1 GCA_031282145.1 Spirochaetaceae bacterium
CCTCCCCCCTGCTGCATACTCAAGGAATTTGGCGCCTGACACCCTATTCATTCCCGTGGGACCCATAGCATTATTTTGCGTCATAGACTAAACTAATAACAGCTAGGGGAGAATTATGGAGTTTTTATTGGATGGTTTTCTCGCGTTAAGCGGGAAGCAGCTCATCATGTTTGGGATTGGGTTCGCGCTCATCTATTTGGGGATCGCCAAGGAATACGAACCGGCATTGCTTATGCCCATGGGTTTCGGGGCCATCTTGGTCAATCTGCCCCTGAGCGGCGTTCTCAACCAGGTGATGCCCGGCGTGGGGGAAACCCACGGGGTGATCCAGTGGCTTTTTGAGAAAGGAATCGGCGCGTCCGAGGTAATGCCCCTGCTCCTCTTTATCGGCATCGGGGCGATGATAGATTTCTCTCCCCTGCTTTCGCGTCCCGTGTATTTCCTATTTGGCGCGGCCGCCCATTTCGGCATTTTTGCGACCGTAACCCTCTCCTGCCTTTTGGGCTTCAGCCTAAAGGACGCCGCGGCCATAGGCATTATCGGCGCGGCGGACGGTCCGACCACCATATTGGTTTCCCAGGTACTTCATTCAAGCTATTTAGGCCCTATCGCGGTAGCGGCCTACTCCTATATGTCCCTGGTCCCGATCATCCAGCCCTTTGCCATAAAGCTCGTCACCACTAAAAAAGAGCGGATGATCAGAATGGATCCCGTGGCAAGCACGGAGATTCCCCGGATCTTAAAAATCATTTTCCCCATTGCCGTAACCATCATTGTGGGTTTTATCTCCCCGTCGGCGGTGGCGCTTATCGGCTTTTTAATGTTCGGCAACCTTATCCGTGAATGTGGGGTATTGGAATCCCTTTCAGAGACCGCGCAAAAAAATCTTTCCAACCTGATAACCCTGCTCTTAGGCATTACCATTGCCTTTACCCTTAAAGCGGAAGAATTTATCACCCTGGACACCCTCAAAATACTCGCCCTCGGTCTTTTTGCCTTCATCCTTGATACTGTGGGAGGGGTGCTGTTTACCAAATTCCTCAACCTCTTCTTAAAGAAAAAGATAAACCCCATGATAGGGGCGGCGGGAATCTCCGCCTTTCCCATGTCGTCCCGGGTTATTCAAAAGCTCGCGCTCAAAGAAGACCCCACCAACATATTTTTGATGCACGCGGTAAGCGCGAATGTTTCAGGTCAAATCGCCTCCGTGGCGGCAAGCGGACTGGTCTTAAGCCTGATCATACAGTATCTATAAACAGGGAGCACCATAAATGAATGAGACGGTTTTGAACAATGTGTTTGCCTCCCTCACCATCATGTGGAAAGGGATGCTGGGCCTTTTTGTGGTCTGCGGCGGCGTCGCGGTAATCATGATGATTATCTCAAGACTTACCGGCGGCGGTTTAAAAAAATAATTCCTGCACTGCGGATAAAACGGAGCGCGGCGTCTATGAGTCTATGCGGGAAGCCTTTTGGCGTTACCGCCCTTGCCGGACGCCGAGGGCATGGAACCGTAAAAGGCTTTATAGGCCCGGTAAAAATTTGAGTAATCATTAAAGCCCGCATGGTAAGCGGCCTCCTGCGCATCGGCGCCCCGCAAAATTTCCTGCCGGGCCAGTCCCAAACGTTTTACCCTGATATAATGATTAACCGTGGTTCCGGTAGTTTGGCGAAACAGGAGGTTAAGGTAGTTCTTGCTGATACTGAACCGGTGCGCGATATCTTCCAAACTAAGCTCATCCCGCAGATGTTCCCCCAGGTATTTAAGCACCCCCAAAACACGGTTGTCATTGCACGCCGGTTCCCTCGGGTACTTAGACGGTAACAGCGTTATCTCCGAGAGGAGGGAGACTAAGCGGCTTTTTAAAGCAATTTTTTGCAGGGGCCCTTCCATGTTTTTACAGTCCAGCAGGGCGGTAATGTAAAAATTTATATTACCGCAGGAAGTGTTGGGAAAAAATTGATGCCCCGTATTAAACAATTTTAGAAAAAGCGATTGTTCAGTTTGATCAAATAGTTCCGGCATGAAAAGGATAGAGACCCGGTGGTATAAGCGGAGGGACAGCGGTTTCCAGCCATGGAAACTGTTCGGCGGCGTGAGAAACAAACTTTCCGCCAGAAACGGGTACTTATATTCTTCCAGATAGAATTCAACATTGCCGCTGAACACATAAATAATTTCATATTCCGCATGGACATGGGAACGAAAATCAACGCCGGGTCCTATATTGCTTTCATTGTTCCATATATCCAGATTATCTATATGAATAATATTATTTTTATTATCCATAGGCAGCATGATACTATTAGGTACGAAGCCCCGCCGCGATCCGGATAGCGTCCCGCATCTCCAGCGCCGCCTTCCGGGCCGCCTCCGCGGCAAAACGGTTATCCGCGGCGTCCTTTTCGGCGGTGATGCCGTTAGCGGCCCAGGCCCTGAGGATGGACCGGGAGGCGTTTACCACCCCTCCGTTTCCCTCCCGCAGGAGCAGGGCGGCGTCTGCCGCGGCCCCCCCCTGGGCGCCGTAGCCGGGGATGAGGAAAAAAAGGTTCCCCCGCTTCTTCCGGATAAGCGCGGCCTCCTCCGGTTCGGTACAACCCACCACCGCACCAAAGGCCCCATAGCCGTAGTTGCCCAGGCGCCCCGCGGCCAGTTCCGTAAGCCGGTCCCCCACTACATCGTAGAGCCGGCCCCCAGCCTTAAGCTCCTGGTATTCAAAATCCCGCATCCCCTTATTACTGGTCCGCATGAGTACAAAAGCCCCTTTGCCCCGGGAATCGGCATAGGAAAGCCAGGGCTCAATGGAGTCCATCCCCATGTAGGGGGACAGGGTCACAAAATCGGCCTCAAAATCCCCGGTAAAATGGGCCTTGGCGTACCGCAGGGCCGTATCGGCAATATCCCCCCGCTTGATGTCGGCAATAACCAGGGCGCCCCGCTCCCGCAGGCAGGCCAGAGTTTTGGCGTAGGCCGCAAGCCCCGCAAGGCCCAGTTCTTCGTAACAGGCAATCTGAATTTTGAAACAGGCGCATATATCCGCCGTGGCGTCGATAATCGCCCGGTTAAAGGCTAAAACCGCCTCAGCGTCCGAGGCGGCCCGTCGGCGCTCTCCGGGGGGCAGGTACTCCACTGCGGTGTCCAGGCCCACACAGACCGGGCCCTTGGCGGCCACCGCTTCGTAGAGTTTATCCACCTGGTACATAGACACCTTTAGTAAGAGAGATATTCACCGTAAATGTAGTTAAAGATGTATTCATAGTTCTCAAGGATCTGCAATTCCTTGGCGAACCCTCCGCCGTCGGTATTGTTGCTGATGTCGGCAAGGTAATCCCAGGTAGTCTGAATTATTTCCAGACAATTCCGCAATTCCGCCACGATCCTGGTCTCCACCGCCAATCCTGACGGCTCATAAAACACCTCATCGTAATAGACATTCCGGCGGATCCCGTAATTGGGCAGGGACTGACGAATGGCCACGGCCCGGTTTCCGACATCCATGAGGCTCTTCCCCAGGGTGATAGCCCCTTCGGCTTCCCGGACCCGGGGATCGGTCACCGCCCGCCGGTTTCGTAAAGCCGCCGAACTCAGGGTTATGGGAGTGGACCCAGTCCGCCAGGCTCTTCCATGGGTGTCGGTATATACCAGGGAAAAAGATCCTAAAGCGGCATTAGCGGGGGAGACGCGGTTTTGCAGATCCACCAGGGCGACCAGGGTCTTGCTTTCACCGTTATGGAGGGTGCCCAGCTTAAACCGAAGGAGATCACCCTGAAGGCCATAATGGTAACCCCAGGCTTCCCTGAGACGCACCCCCGGAGCCAAGGTAAGTTCCAGATCGAGCTGCCACACCGCGGGAACCACCAGGCGGTCCAATTCACTGCCGAAGGCTTGTCCCATCATCTCAAAATCCGGGATAAACCGGAACGCGCCTCCTCCGGTGGCGGCGATATCCGCCATCAAGGTGACATCACTCTCCATCCCCAAGGCGAGGGTGGAAATATCGATCCCCTGCTTTTGATAAAAAACGTTTGCTTTAAGGAATTCCGTTACCGGGTAGCCGCTGTTGTCCCTTCCGCCTGAAAGGAGGATCACCCGGTTGAGGTAATCACCCTCGTAATTGGCCTCCACCTCGGCATAGCCCACGAGCATACCCTGGTACACATCGGCGGCTCCCCCGGCTTCCATACTCTCAATCAGCTCCATGAACTGATCCCGGTCGGCCTGGCTTTGGATCAGGCTGGGCGGAACCAGCAGTTCTACCTGGCTGCCAAAGGTGACCACCGATATAATATCCTTATCCCGAACCAGTTCCATGTAAGCGCGGAAAGATTCCTTGACCCACTCAAGTTTATCCTCCTCCTCCATATAAACGCTGGTATCAATGACAAAACTGAGGTTCATGGGGGGCAGGGCGGCAAAATTCTCTTTTTTACCCTTAAGGCCGATCATAAGATAGCCGGTCGAATCCCGGATATCCGTAAGGGGGATTACATTAAAGGGCCCGCTTCGGGGAAGGGAATAGTCATAATCAGCCTGGGCTAAATAGGGGTTAAGCCACACGTCTTGGGGGGAAAGAATATAATCCAGAGCGGCCAAAGGGGAATCCTGATCTTCAGAATAAACCGCCTGGGAAATTCCAGCCGCCCCAAGGATAGACGGAAAGAGGATCCCCGCTATGATAAGAAAAACGCTTCCGTATTTCATAATCCCTCC
>JAITEG010000015.1 GCA_031282145.1 Spirochaetaceae bacterium
TATAAATGGGTGTATGAAACCGCGGCCAAGGATTCGTTTGTGTCTATCGAAAAGGCAAAAAGGCGCCTCGGGTTTGCGCCGCGCTATTCCAACCAGGACGCCTTGATTCGAAACTACCAGTGGTATCTGCAAAACAAAGCTTCTTTCGCCCACGCAAGCGGGGTTTCTCACCGGGTTCCGTGGAAACAGGGGATTTTAGGATTGGTGAAGGTATTTTTTTGATAAGGAGAAATGATGAAAGCTATTGATTATTTTGGAACAGAAAAGGCCAGTCTTTCAGGATTCTGTAGTTTTTGTAAAAAGAATAGCCCTCTGGTTATTTCGGCAACCATGGCCTTGTTTTTTACATATGGGTGTAAGTTATTTTGGTATACCATCGGCGTTGATACGGAACGGTATATGGCGGGTAGCCGGACTCTTTTTTGGGATGAACAAGAAACTATTTTGTTCTGGGGTGGCCTGGGGAGATTCGGTTTAATAGTGTTTCAAAAACTATGGTATATTAAAGAGTTTAATCCATATACGGCATTTTTCACCGCTTTTTGTTTTATATGGCTTTTTACTATATCGTGGTGCTATATTATTGCCGTTTTCAGCAAGAACACAAACAGAAATAACCGATTTATTCCTTTTGCGCTGCTTTTTATGACAGCTCCTATTTGGGCGGAACAATTTTATTTTGTATGTCAGGCAGCGGAAGTGTCATGTATTGTTTTTCTTTGTCCTTACGTTATTTATCTGCTATACAGCGGTTTTCTTGAAAATAAAAGAAAGAAAATCATTGTGGCTTTTATGCTGTTGATTTTTATGACATCGGTCTATCAGGGGATTGTTCCTCTTTTTTGCTGCGGGGTTTTCGCTTGTTTTTTGATTCTTTATGAAAACTCAGATTATGAGCAGAGCGTATATCATCTATTATGTTTGAAACTTTTTTTGATACTGATTGCGTCGTTAATAGCATACACTTTCCTTGATTATTTTTTTGTTACCGTTGTTTTTAATACAGAAAAAGTAAAATACTTCAGTTCTTTGCTGAAAAACAGCAGTAAACAAAATATAATTAATCTTTTGCTCTACGGATATACAATTACAATCGGAGCTACACCCTTAATCCAAAATGTGGCAGAACCAATTATGGCAAGATTTGCTCGCTCTGGTATGCAGGCGGCAAAGCATATAACGGCTATTTCCCGAATATCCGGGAATCCTTTGGCATTGCCTTTGGTTATACTTTTTATTATTGAAATCGTAAAAACAACATCCTGGGCGCATTTTAGTAAAAAGAAGTATTTGTATATACTTGCGGGAATCAGCGTACCTGTCTCTATAATTATTCTGCCAGTATTACAAGGGGGTACGTTGGTAATCAGAGGACAGTTTGTTCTACCTTTTGCCCTTAGTTTTATGTTATTTTTCTTGATGAAAAAATATAAGAAAATCGCTTCTTCCATGGTCTGGTTTCTTGCTTTAATTACAGCTGTCTACAATGCTGAACTTACGGCACAACTGTTTTACTCAGATTATATTCGTTATCAGAGCGATATTCATCTCGCAATGGATATTGATAAAGAAGTTACACCTCTTCAAGATGATACAAAATCAATTCCCGTTGCGCTTATCGGCAAGTATAAACTAACTTTTAAAAACAATTTTATATCAGGAGAAGCCTTAGGCAACTCTTCTTTTGCATGGGCTTCGCAGGGATTTTATGAATCGACCAGGCATGGGTTGCCATTCATGCAATCTCTGGGAATTAACTACAATCTGCCCGATGAAAGGCTAATGAATCAGGCAAGAACAGCCGCAGCATCTATGCCTTCATATCCTGCTTCCGGGTCTGTGAAACGCTTGCCAGATGTCATTGTGGTGAAACTATCTGATAGTACCTATGTAGAAATAAAGTAATTATTCCAGAAGAGGTTTATTATGATACATAGTAATGGTTCTAAAAACAATACTTTTGATTCAATATGCATAAAACGCGTGCTATTACTCCTCCCCATCATTGGCATTGCAGGATCTACTGCGCTGTTAACCCCTGCAATACGTTCAGTTCTTATTGGGTTCGGGAAAAGCCTTATCCATCGACAGCTTGATAAGGAAATCTGGAATTACCAACTGCTCTTTATGGCTTATGCAGGTCTCTGGCTTTCGGTGATCCTGTTGTTTATCCTTTCTGAGCAATTTCAGGGCATCTGTATTCCCACGGAACAGAAACATAGGGTTTACACCTCGGAGTAAATGTAGAATTGCTGGTTCAGTATAACTACGATTTACGATTTTTCGGCCGGATGTCAAACGGTGGGGACTAATACCTTGATTGGAAGGCGGGGTCCATACCCCGTCGAACCTTCGGTTCGCGCTTGCTCCGGAAAAAAGTGCGGGGGCGTTGCGGGGGCAGCGCCCCCGCAGAGGGGGTAGGCCGGGACCTTGGCCCGGCCGCAGGGGGCGACTGCCCCCTAAAATACGCCGATATTATTTCCATGGCTAAAGCAGTATAGAATCAAGACTATCGATGTAAAAGTTCGTGGGGTTTTCGGGCCAAAGGCCCGGTGGTTATCTTTTTATCCATGTCTTTAGTCCAGTCAGCCTGCTAATTGCAAAACATTTAGACCGCCGTCAGCGCACCCTTCCCGTTTCAAGATAGGCGGTGGTAAAAACACCTTCGGGTATGGGATCGTCGTACTTGACAATATCCATGTAGATGGTAGTGGAAGTGCCGGACGCGAGTGTCGATACTTTTGTCTGTACGGGGGTAAGCCGTCCCTGAACGTCTTTGTAAGATGATATTTCCATCACCTTTACCGGCTCGTTCCGTTTATTGTACATTTCACTTTTGTAGATCAGGGATTGGGCCTTGTCCACCCAGCTTATCGTTTTTGAATACTGGTAGCCGGAATCTTTTGGAATGGACTGGATAACATAACAGGGATTCCCGTTCAGTGTTTCTTCCCGCAGGATGGTATGGGCGTCCAGATCGATATTTCTGTTCATGGACGAAATATCGTCATAGGAAAAATCGGTTCCCATAAAATTCCCGCTCCCTTCGGAAGCGGCGACGCGCCGTACTTTTCCCAGGCTTGGCAGGAATATCCAGCGATCCTCCCCGCCGGCCGCGTTATCCATGGTCAGAAAACGGGTCCCCGCCACATTCGCCGGACGCTGGAACACGATGATCATGCGCGATCCGTGGGGCCCGTCTTTCGAATACTGATCGATTATCCGCTCGGAAGTCGAGCCGTCTTTCGCGGTGATTACCATGCGGGAACGTGTGGAAGTGGTATCCGCGTTAATCCGATCCCGCGCGGTTTTCATAATCGAGGCGGCGTCCTGGGCGTAAAGGAACGATGCCCCAAAAACCAGTGACACAAAAAACAGCGTAATTCGTTTTATTTTGGTTTTCATTTTTATTTCTCCCTGTAAATGAATTTTGGTTTAATTGCGAGAAGCAGTACGGGTATGACGATGAGGCTTACCAGGGCGGTAATTCCCATGCTCAGCGCGATAAGGCCGCCGAATTCGGCGAGTATCCTGAATTGGGAAAATGTCAGTACGCCAAAACCGGCGCCTACCGACACGGCGTTGATAAGAATGGCCTTGCCGCAGCTGTTGAAGGTACGGCGGAGGAAATCGCTACGATCACTACTTTGACTGTGATCGCTGCGATCACCATTCTGTTTACGATCGCCGCGATCGCCATTCTGACTGTGATCGCTTTGGTACTCATGCTTAAACGACTCGATAAAATGGATGGTGTAGTCAATGCCGATGCCGACCGCAAGGCTGGCGATCAACGCGGTGCCGATGTTGAGTTTTATTCCCAGGAATCCCATGGCCGCGAAATTACACAGAATCGCTATTGAAAGGGGCACCGCGGCGATGAATCCGGCGATAAACGAGCGGTAGGACAGGGCGACGATGATAAACACCATGAGGACCGAAATCGCTATGGAAACGGTCTGGGCGTTTACTATCAAATCGGTGATAGCCGCCTCCTGGGTCGCGGTGCCGCCGACAAGGACCCGTACATTCCCGGGAAAATTCGCTTCGATATAGGCGTTGATAATATCGATCACGTCAAGCACTTCCCTGTTTCCGGTCGCGCGCAGTTGTATCGTGGTCTTGATGGCCGTTGGCTCCAGGGGATCGTTTGAATAGCCCGAATCGTCGCCGCCCGCGAGCAGCACCAGGTAATTTGAGACGAGCATCTGTAATTCTTCCGGCGTTTGCTTGCCGTAACGGGCGGGGTCGGCGGGGATCTCGTAGTACGAAAAACCGTCGTAGTTTACGAGCCGCTTAAGTTCCCGTACCAGTTCGCCCCCGCTTATTTCCGCCGATCTGCCGGCGGCGGTATCAAGGAAGGCGATAAGATCGGCGGCGCTGTATTGGTCAAGGCTGTAAACACTTTTCGCGGCGGCATCCGGCGGCTCTTCCCCGGTGTCCGTCCCCCAGGCATCCTCCCCGAAATTCCCAAACCCAAAATCCCCGTCCATGCTGCCGAAACCAAAGTCTCCGATTGGCGCACCGTCGGGTGAGGTGTCAGACGCGCCGCCGGGATCGCCGTCCGCCGCCCGGACATCGTTCCGGGCAATCAGGCCCCCGGGACTTTCGTCGGCGTTAAACACCTGGTTGATACGTTTGACCAGGTCCGTAAAGCCCGCCGCCTTGCCGACGAGGGGAAGGCGTTCCATCAGATACGCGGAAAGATTGTCCACCGCGCTTAACACCGCCGGATCAAGAAGTTCCTCCGTGGTGTCCGCCTCCACGACCAGCGTCAGTTCTTTTGAGCCGCCGAAATATTCCCGGATAAAGCGGTCGGAACGGCTTATGTCGGTTTCGTTCTGAAAAAATTCTATCAATACGTTATCAACGGTAATTTTGGAGAGGCCGTATAAAGATACCGCCACGACAAGCGCGGTGCACACCAGTACCGTTATTTTTTTGTTTGTCATTGCGAGAAAACCGCCGCCTATTATTCGGCCCGCCGGATCACCGGCGGCTTCATTTTTGCGCGGTTTCAGCCTGCGCGGTCCCCGTATGAGCAGCAGCGACGGAATTAGTGTTACCGCGATAATAAAACAGGCGGCTACGCCAAAACTGGAACAATAGCCGAATTCCCGCATCGGCACAATCGGGGTAAAGCAAAACGAGACAAAACCAGCAAGTGTGGTAAGGGCGGCAAGGGCGACCGGTTTTATCAATCTTCCCATCAACGCGAAGATCAATTCGCGGTGCCGTTCGGCCGTTAAAGTACGGTTCCGCGTATCTTCTATATAGTGGGTTATTACATGGATGCCGTAGGCGCTTCCGACCGCCACAAGAATAACCGGTAATAGCGTGGTGATAATCGAAAGTTTTATGCCGAACAGGGTCATCGCCCCAATGGTCCAGATGACCGCGGCAATGACCGTAATGAGGGGAAGCGCCACGAAGGTAAAACGCCTGAACGAAAAGAACAGCACCGCCAATACCAGAATAACGACCAGCGGAATCAGCAGCATATTGTCTTTTATCATGGCTTCGTTGATGGTCGCGTTGATAAGCGTCTGTCCGGTAAC
>JAITEG010000033.1 GCA_031282145.1 Spirochaetaceae bacterium
AGTACCGCAAGGCAAAGAGTGGCCTTGACGAACTGCGGGGAGAGATTGCCGCCGGGGAAGCGGAACTTGTGCGCCTGCGGGAGACCCTGGAATCGCTTTTACGGGAGGAGAACCCGCTCGTCCTCCACAAGCGTCTGAAAAACAGGGGGGAAAGGCCCGCCCTCGCCGTCGGCCGGAAACGGCCGGGGCTTTCGTTCAGGCGCGGGGACTGGCTTATCATAGTCGGCAGGGACGCGGCGGAAAACGACGCCCTGCTCAGGAGACACGTAAAGGGCCGGGACCTCTGGCTCCACGTGCGGGATTACGCCGGTTCGTATGTGTTCGTCAAGCAGCGCGCCGGGAAGACCGTGCCGCTGGACATACTCCTTGACGCCGGAAACCTCGCCCTCTTTTACTCGAAAGCCCGCAACAACGGCGAGGCGGACCTTTTCTACACCCAGGTTAAATTCCTCCGCCGGGCAAAGAACGGCCCCAAGGGGCTGGTTATTCCCACCCAGGAAAAAAACCTGCGCATAAAGGCTGATGCCGCGCGGCTGCGGGAACTGGAAAAGTGCCGTCAGTGAATGCCGCGGCGGGGAAGCAACATATTTTAGGGGGCAGCCGCCCCCTGCGGCCCAGCCTTGCCGCATCAATCCGTGGAGTTTTGCGTGGCAAAACTCCTAAAAGACTTGACGCCGAAGGCGGCAAGTCTTGGCCTACCCCCACTACGGGGGCTCCGCCCCCGTAACGCCCCCGCATAATTACCATGGAGTTTGCGCAATACTGTTGACGCGCAAACTCCGGGGTGAACCATAATAGGTTCACCCGCAAACCGCAGGTTCGCCCGCGTCAGCGCACCCTTCCCGTGCGGCATTTTGCGGATACGTTTTCTTTCCATTGGGGAACTTAAAAAGCAAGTAAGCAAAATCCGTGGTTTAATTCGGAATTACTGAGAAATCCCGAATTCTGCTCATGGGAACGCTTGACAAAGAATTTCCAGATGTGATACAATTTTCCAGTAAGATTCAGAAGAAACGGACAGTAACCTGAAAGGCCGAAGATTTCCCCACAGTCGCTCCCCCGGGAAAGTCTTAATTTATAAGGAGGCAACATAAACGCTCCGTATTCATATTTATTTTATCTAATTGCTGTTAATAACAGCAATATTAAGGAGGTATGAGGTATATTGTGAAAACTGGATGCAGCCAATGGCAAATCGGCATAAATATTTTTTTTATCAATGAAATTATTTAAAAAATTTTTTTTTATATCGTTTGTAAATCGTTATTGCCCCCCCCCCCCCCCCCGTTTTGCCATAAATATTTACCTCCTGTTCAAGGAGGTCCCCGGTGAGTACGCTTAAGGACTACGCCGGACTCCTGCGCTTCCACCATTACATCAAAAACTTACTCATATTTATCCCCCTCTTTTTCAGTTTCGGTTTTTTTAATATCCGTGCTTTGGCCGTCTCCGCAACGGGGTTTGTGATTTTTTCGGTACTCTCTTCCATCGTGTATGTGCTTAATGATATACAAGATAGAGAAAAAGACCGGCTGCACCCCACCAAACGCCTGAGGCCTCTCGCGGCAGGGAAGATCCCGGTGTCCCGTGCTCGTGTTATTCTTTGGGTATTAACCGCGGTGCTGATAATTCTAGTATCACTGTTGGGTATCCTAGAAAACCGGTTGACTACCTGGCTTGGGGTGGGACTTTTAGCAGTCTATCTGGCTCTTAACGTCGGTTATAGTTATGGCTTAAAAAATATTCCCCTCGTGGATATTAGCATCCTCGCTTCGGGCTATGTGATTCGGGTTCTGTTCGGCGCCCTGATTATCGGGAGCGCTATTTCTGTCTGGCTGTATTTGATGATTACGGTGGGCGCCTATTATCTGGGCTTGGGGAAACGGAGGAATGAAATCACCACTACGGGAAAAGAGGGTGAAACGCGGGCGGTCATACGCTTTTATTCCCATAATTTTCTTGATAAAAACATGTATATGTGCCAGGCTCTCTGCGTGGTATTTTACGCCTTGTGGAGCATAGATACGGCAACCGTACAAAGACTACATACAAACGCCTTTGTGTATACCATACCACTTTTTCTGATCATAGTACTCAAATACAGTCTCAACATCGAAACCGCTTCTGATGGAGACCCCACGTCGATTGTGTTGCATGACAAGCTGTTGCTGATGTTATGCGCCGTGTACCTGGTCTGGGCGTTCTGTATTATTTACTTCAACCGGAGTATCCTATGAATGTCTATGATTTTGATGGAACCATTTATGACGGGGATACGTCTATAGATTTCTATCTTTTCGCCTTAGTTCGGCATCCTATTCTTGTGCTCTTATTACCCTTTCAGCTTTGGGGAATCCTCGCGTACCTGCTTGGCTTTTGGAGCAAGGAACGGATGAAAGGAGCTTTTTTCTCCTTTGTCCCCCATATTCCCCTGGAGCGTATGGTACAGGAATTTTGGAAAAGCAAGGCGCATAAGATACAACCCTGGTATCTGGAGCAAAGGCGCGAGGACGATCTCATCATCTCCGCCTCCCCTGGGTTTCTGTTGGAACCCTTCGTACGGGACTATCTGCATTGCGGCATTTTGGCCTCGCCGGTTGACCCGCAAACCGGCGCGTACCGGGGGAAGAACTGCCGCGGTGAAGAGAAGGTGAAGCGCTTTAGGGAACGCTATGAGGAAGAAAAGATAGATGCGTTTTATAGTGATGATTATGCCGATATGCCGCTCATGCGGATAGCAGAACAGGCTTTTTTGGTAAAAAGAAAAACAATTAATAAGGTGGAGTTGTAAATTGAGTAACATTCTTTTAATTTTGGCCAGCGTTTCCTTGAATGCCGCCGCTCAAGTTCTTATGCGTGCCGGTATGTTAAAGGTCGGCGAAGTAGGCATCAGCGCCCAAGCGTTATTCAAAGCGTTGCCGGCAATGGCGTGCAATGGCTTCTTGTGGCTTTCCATCGGATGTTATGGCGTGAGTATTATCACATGGATGGTGGTTCTTTCCCGCGTAGAAGTGAGTTTTGCCTATCCCTTTTTAAGTATCGGCTACGTAGTATCCGCAGTGGTTGGTTACTTTTTCCTTGGCGAGTCCCTTGCCCCGGTACGCATTGCCGGTATCACGGTTATTTGTGTCGGCGTTCTCTTGATTGCAAGGAGCTAGAAATGGGAGTTGTCATTTTCGGCGGCAGCGGATTTGTTGGGCATTGGCTGGTAAAAGCCTTGCTGCAAAAGGGCGAGGAGATCATCATATGCGATACGGTGGATTCTCGATCTCATGAACAGGCGCGTTTTATACCATGCGACATACGGAAACCCGGCGATTTTAAAGATATTCCTCTTTCCGCTAAAGACACAGTGGTAAACCTTGCCGCAAACCAGTATCACCATAAGCCGCCGCGCAAGAATATTCAGGAATACTTTTTCGATACCAATACGCAGGG
>JAITEG010000044.1 GCA_031282145.1 Spirochaetaceae bacterium
GAAGAGCTCATAAAGGTCAGCCTAAGCGAACGGTGGCGCGCCTGGCGGGAGAGCGAGTTCAAGTACAAACTGGACCGGCAGAGCGATATGGTAGAGGCGCACCGGGAAGGTGAACGGATGGGGCTGGAAAAAGGCGAACGGATTGGGCTGGAGAAAGGATCACAGAAAAGCAGACAGGAAATAGCCCAAAGGATGAAAAAACGAGGCGCAGCGGCGGAGCAAATAGCCGAAGATACGGGGTTAAGTGTAAAAGAGATTGAGAGGTTGTAGCGGTTACCGCCTGAATAAACGATACACCAAGAGAAGCAGTTTATAATAAAAATAGGGAAAAATTCTGAAAAAGCGCAGGGGGTTTTGAAAGCAATAGCCGATGGACTCAAGGCCCCGGTCAAAAACCGTCCGGGAGGGACGTTTTTTCCGTTCGGCAAAAACCTCAAAAAGATCACTGCACCATAAGCGCAGGCCGGAAGTGAGCATGGCGTTATTCCGGGCGATCCAGCGTTCCCCGCCGTGAACCCCCTTGCCCACCAGGAGCAGGGAAGGGGATGCCTTTCGTATGGCCTGCAGCAACATTCCTTCCTCGTTCCGTTTAAATGAACCCCGATAGCGGCCGACCACCCGCAACTGGGGAAAGGTCTGCCGGATATGTTTCTCACTGGTTTTGAGGACCCGCGGTTTTCCGCCCAAAAGGTACAGGGAATACTGGCGGGCCTCCAAGGCGGTTAAGAGGAGGATAACAAAGTCGAAGGGCATATACCGTACCACTTTCCTGCCGGTCAAAAAGCGGGCGCCCCCGATAAGGCTTTTTGAGATGGGAATAACCAGGGCCGCCCCCAGCACAAAGGAACGGTATTCTCCGCTCCTCCGGGCCCGGAGCAAATCCCACAGGGAAAGCAATACGATGTTGCCCCCCTGGCCGGATTTTATAAGGTCATATATTACATCCGCTATCCGGTCCTCGGGAACGATATCCAGGGGGACCTTCAGCAGGTTGATCCGTTCTATAAGCGGGGACTTCTTGTTATCCACGAGGTTCTCTCCAAAAGAATGGTACGTACCGCCGCGGCGGCGTATAGGGCCGCGGTCTCAACCCTAAAAATAGTGTTTCCAATAACCACGGGCTTAAATCCAAGAGCAAGAAACCAGGCGGCCTCACCGGGGGAAAAACCCCCTTCAGGACCTACCGTCAACACCACCAATTCAGGTTCCTTACTAAGATAGTCGTGCAGGGTTTCCTTGGCAAGGGGATCCTGATGGAACAGCAAGCCCAGGGCCTGGGGGTGTTGTTCCCGGAGATTTTGCCAATACCGGCCCAGGGCATCTTTGGTACCGGGGGTCCGAACCGACGTAGAAACCGGGGAATTACTCTGCTGCAGGGCCTCTTTAACGATCCGCTGCCAGCGTTCCCGCTTTGCCTCTCCCCCTTCCCCTATGCGGGGAAGGGTGAATTCCGAATAAAAGGGCACCACCTCCCGCACCCCCCCTTCGGCAGCCTGCCGGACGATGAGATCCATCTTGGACCCCTTGGGCAGGGCTTGAAAAAGGAGGATGGGCGGGACCGGGGCCTTTCCCGGAAGGTCCGCCGCTTCACGCTCCCCCGGCAAGGGAAGGCACACCCCGGCGAGGCGGCCCTTTTCCACGGAACAAACCCGTACCAGGACCCCTTCCCCCGAGGGGAGACGGGCATTAAAAACATCCCCGGGGACAAGCCGCCGGACGTTCACGAGGTAATGGTAATCATCCCCGGATAAACACACCCTCCCTCCCTTATCCGGCGGAACGGGCAGCATAAATTGTTTCATACCGAAAAAACACCGGAATTATGAAGCCTGGGCATCCTCCACAACCGCCTCATTTTGCAGGTCCTTTAAGGTTTTAGTGGTCTGCATCAGCCGGCCATAATCTCCGTTCCGCAAAATATTGACCGCTTCCTGAAGCTGCACGTCATATTCCAGATCGTAGACCGGCGCGATAACCGTCCGATTTTGCTCGTTCCTCACCAGCCGGCGGAGCAGGACCGTATCCAGCTGATATTCCTGGTGTAATTGGCGGACAAAGGTATCCAGCATTGCGGGAGACGCCTGGGGATTGGCCTCCACGAAGGTGGGGATCCGGTTGTCCGTGATAAGGGTGTTGAGTTTTTCCGCATCGGCATCGGAAAATTCCGGAAACAGTACCTCCCGGTCCGGGGGTATGCCGATTTGATCGATATTCACTTCACTGGGGGTATAATACCGGGCGGTGGTTATCTTAAATCCCGCCTTATCCAGGGGATATACCTGCTGAACCGAGCCCTTTCCAAAGGATTTTTCCCCGACGAGGTATGCCCGGCCCCGATCTTTTAGGGCCCCGGCTACAATTTCCGCCGCGGAAGCGGAACCCCGGTTGATCAGGGAGACGATGGGCATGGTGGTAGGCACCGCCGTAGTCCTCCGGGCGTTGAACACGGCATTTTCCCCGGGGATCCGGGACCGGGTGGATACCACCACCCCGCCGTCCAGAAAGAGATCGCAGACCCCCACTGCGGACTGGAGCAGCCCTCCATAGTTGTTTCTGAGGTCGATAACCAGGCTCCGGGCATTTTCCGCCTTGAAATGATCCAGGGCCGCCCGGGTCCGCTCCACGGTCATGGGGGTAAAGGTGAGGATCCGTACATAGCCGATATCCCCAATCATGTCGTATTTTACCGTAGGCACCTCAATAATCGCCCGGATAAGGGTTACGGGGAATTCAAGTTTCTCCCCCCGGCGGATGATGAGGTTGACCGCTACCCCCGGAGTACCCTTGAGTCGGGCCAAAACCTCATCCATGGTCAATACATCCGTAAATTCATCGTTGATCTTGATGATCAGGTCCCCGGGATTTATTCCGGCCCGCCAGCCCGGGGTGTCCTCAATGGGAGAAGCCACTTCCACATAGGGAGGTTTGCCCCCGACTTGTTCCCCGATGGGTTTGGATATGTAGAGCCCCACCCCGCCGAAACTTCCCTCGGTGGTCTCATTAAGGCCGGCCATTTCCTTCTCCGGAAGAAAAGAGGAATAGGGGTCCCCCAGCGAATTAAACATACCGGACATGGCCCCTTCAAAAAGCGTTTTGGGGTCCACCTCCTCCACATAATGCTGCTGGATAAAATCAAAAACATTCTGGATAAGCGAAGTATAACGGCGGGCATCCTGATCCCGGCCTTGAGCTTCCGCGTTGGGCACCGAAGCGAGTACAAAAATCACACAAAAACTTAAGGTAGCAACCAACCAAAGTACCGAAAGGAGAGATTTTCCTCTGGGGGAACGAATTATTTTTTCTTTCATTACTTTATTGTAGAGATGTATCCGTATTTGTCAATGCGGAAACCAAAAAAGCGGATCATTATCCGGCATGGCGGACAGAACCGGTATTTGCGCCCCTTGGTTAAAGGGCTCCGGGGACCGGCTGGATTTTACTTTCTTTTTTTCGGGTTATAAGGTAAACTGGTCATAATTTGGAGTGTTGTAATATGGAACAAGCGATTTCTTATGTCCTCGTAACCCCCTATACCGTTGCAAAAAGCAGAACCGGTGGAGTTCTGGCCCGGTTGTTATCCCAGCTGGATTTGGAATTGGTGGGAGCCCAAATGATAGCTCCCGACGAGACCTTTAGTAAAGAATATGCCGCGGCCCTGCGGGAGGAGAACGCCGCCAATACGGTGAGCCTCCTGGCGGATTATGTTGAGCGGCATCTGGCCCCCTCGGGGGGAAGAAAACACCGTACCCTCCTGCTGCTCTTTCGGGGGGAGAATCCCTGCAGCAAACTCGCCGCCATCTGCGGACACCTCTATCCGGAACATCAAAATGACGATTCCCTCTCCGGAGAAACTATCCGGGATACCTATGCGGATCTTATTGTATCCCCGGAGGATCCCCAGGTGGTTACCTATTTTGAACCGGCGGTGATGACCCCCCGGACCCAGGAGTGGGCGGATAAAGACCTGGCCTTGTTTGCCCGCTTTTTACCGGGTAAAGAAAACATCATAAAAAACATCCAATACCCGGACCCTTCCAAAATAGAACAGACCCTGGTGATCCTCAAACCCGACAACTGGCAATACGCTTCCTCAAAGCCGGGAACCATCATCGATATGTTTTCCCGGACCGGACTGCGGATTGTGGGGATCAAGGTTCACCGTTTCTCCCTGGCCGAGGCCCTGGAATTTTACGGACCCGTGGAGGGGGCGCTCAAAGAAAAACTCGCCCCCCGCTTTGGACAAAAGGCCCGGGAACTTCTGGAAAAAGAATTCGAGGTAACCCTCAATGAAGAAATGGAAAAAAGCCTGGCCGATAGCATTGGGATAGCCTGCGCCCGGGATCAATTTGCCCAGATCATCGAATTTATGTCTGGAACCCGGCCGGAAAAGTGCCCCCCGGAGGATGTAAACAACCCCGGCAGTGTCAAATGTATGATCATCATCTACGAGGGGGAAAAGGCGGTCGAAAAAATCCGGGAAGTTCTGGGCCCCACGGATCCCCTTAAAGCCCCGGGGGGCACCATACGCCGGGAATTCGGCAGCAACGTGATGGTTAATACCGCCCATGCCTCGGATTCCCGGGGAAGTGTGGAACGGGAAATGAAAATAGTCAGGATAAACGAAAATTCCCTGGTGGAAATAATCAAATCCTATCTTTCCCTCAGGCGCTAGGAGCCTGTTGCGCTGGAACTATTGCCGACGGAACCTTGGATACCGGAATTTTTGCATGAATATGCAAAAAATTTACCAAAGTCCCGCAGGCTCCAGCCTACTCAATGGAAAGCAGTTCCACCTGAAAAATCAGGGCCGAGTTGGGGGGGATCATCGAACCGGCGCCTTGTTCCCCATAGGCCAAGGGCGAAGGGATATACAGGCGGTAGGTGCTCCCCACGGTCATCAGTTGGATCCCCTCGGCCCAGCCGGGGATAACTTGATCCAGGGCGAATTCCGCGGGTTCTCCCCGGGTATAGGAACTGTCAAACACCGTCCCGTCAATGAGGGTTCCCTCATAATTAACGGTGACCACATCGGTGGAGGACGGTTTCTTGCCCTGCCCCTGGGTAATGACCTCGTACTGCAGTCCGCTGGTGGTGATGACCACCCCGGGCTTTTTACTGTTTTCCGCCAGGAACTGATCGTTTTTTTTGCGGCTCTCCTCAGCCTGCCGGGTGATGGTGGCCATATAGGCGGTTTGTACCAATTCGATGGCCTCTTCCATGGAGATCCGGGGCTCTTTCCCCTCAACCGACTCCCTAATCCCCTGGACCATGGCGTCGTAGTCAAACTGGATCCCGAATTGTTTAAGGTCCGATCCCAATACCACCCCAAAGGCATAGCTGGTATCGGCATCCCCCCCGGCTACCCCGGCCGTCTCAGGGGCGGGGTCCGGGTCGTTATTTTTGCCGGAGCTTTGTCCACCGGCGCCGCAGGAAAGAAACGCAAGGGTTACCATAATTACGGTAAAAAAAGTCTTTTTTAACATGCACCGTTCCATATAATAAAAAGATTCCGGAATAAACTTATCCGGATAACCTGAACCGTTTTTAAGGGCCCGCGCGGAAATAGAATGCCCTGCACGTTGTTCATGGCAGCGCCTAATTTCCCGGGACATAAAAACGCCCACGTTGTATTCTGAACTATTTCAGTATATGCTTAAAATACCGGTTCAACTAGTCCCCGCAGGATAATTATGGGGGCTTATTTTTTAGGTAAAAAGGCCCGGTATTCCCGCCGGCCAATGGACATTTTTGTATATTTATGCAAAACTCGGTCCATGGATGGAATACCGGAATCCGGTAGTTTTGGGGGAGGTACGGTGAAGACAACCTTATTGCATGCATGGCATGAAGCGGCGGGGGCCCGGTTCGCGGCCTTTGCGGGGTTTGATATGCCCATCCAGTACCCCCTGGGGGCGGTGGAAGAACACCGGCTGACCCGCCGTTCCCTGGGTTTTTTCGATATCGACCACATGGGGCAGGTTTCCGTTTCCGGCAAGGGGGCGGGGGAAGCCCTCTCCGGCCTGGTTTCCAGCCGTATTTTGGATATGAAGCCTTGGGAGGCCCGGTATGCCCTGCTCCTCAACGAAGCCGGGGGGGTCATCGACGACCTGTTTATCTACCGGGAGGAGGGGGAAGACGCCTGGTTTGTAGTGGTCAACGCGGGCAACCGGGAAACCGACGTCGAATACCTGGGGAGCCGCCTTCCCCCGGGGGTAACGCTCCGGGATATTTCGGAAGAGACCTATATGATATCCCTCCAGGGGAAGCGGGCGGTGGAACTGATGGACCGGGTGAGCGGAGGCCTCGTATCCCCCATGCCCCGGTTCAGCATGAGATGGGGGGAGATCGCGGGGATTTCCCTGCGGATAGGCAGGACCGGGTATACCGGCGAAGACGGGGTAGAACTTTTTTATGACGCCGCCAAAGCCCGGGAACTTTGGGAATATCTTTTCGTCCAGGCCGCGGAGGCGGGGATCGAGGCGGGCGCCGTGGGGCTTGCCGCCCGGGATTCCCTCCGGTTTGAGGCGGGGATGCCCCTCCACGGCCATGAAATTTCCCCTTCCATAAGCCCCCTGGAGGGGGGGCTCTCCTGGGCCTGTGATTTTGGAAAGGACTTTGTGGGGAAAAACGCCCTCCTCGCCCAAAAAGCCGCGGGCCTTAAACGGAAGCTCTCGACCATCAATGTGACCGGGGGAGTTCCCCGGGAAGGGTATCCCGTATTAAACGACGAGGGTACGGAGATAGGCCGCTGTGTATCGGGGATGTTCTGTCCCTCCACGGGAACCTATTCGGCCAATGCCCTCCTTCCCCCGGAATACGCGGGTATTGGCGCCAGAGTCTTGGTTTTGATTCGGGAAAAACCCAAGGAAGGGGTGGTGGTAAAACGGCCCCTCTATATACCGGTTTATAGAAGTAAGCAGTAACCCTTCGGGTTACTGTCCGATTAACGTCAGCAACACTGAAGCCGTTGTTTTTTACGAGGAGTGAAATATGAAAACCGATGCCCAAGCCCGGTTTGCCCCGACCCATGAATGGGCCAGGAAGGGGGGGGATGAATTGATCGTGGGAATTTCCGATCACGCCCAGCATAGCCTGGGGGATATTGTCTATGTGGATCTCCCCAAGGTGGGAACGGTCTTTGCCGGCCATGCTGTCTTTGGGGTGGTGGAATCGGTCAAGGCCGCCAGCGATGTCTACCTCCCCGTGGGGGGGAAGATCACCGCGGTAAACGACCGGCTTGCCGGTGAACCCGGCCTTATCAACCAGGACTGTTACGGGGAAGGGTGGCTGGTCCGCCTCCTGCCGGATAATCCCGGGGAATGGGAGACCCTCCTCTCCCCGGGGGAATATGAAAAAACCGTCCAAGCGGAAGAGGAAAAATAACCGTGCCCTATATCCCGGTTACCGAGTCCCAGCGGAAAGAAATGCTTGAGCGGATCGGCGTTCCCTCCCTGGAAGCCCTGTTTTCTGAAATCCCCGAGGATCTGCGTTTTCCCCCCCTGGATCTGGACCGGGGGTTGAGCGAACTGGAGGTAATGGCGGAACTCGGCGCCCTGGCCAAGACCAATGCCGTTGCCGATGATTACCGCTGGTTTTTAGGGGCCGGGGCCTACGATCACTTTATCCCCGCCGCGGTGGGGGCTCTGGCCTCCCGGGGGGAATTCCTCACCGCCTATACCCCCTATCAGAGCGAGGTAAGCCAGGGGACCCTCCAGGCGATCTTTGAATACCAGAGCATGATCGCGGACCTCACCGGCATGGAGGTGGTAAACGCCGGCCACTACGACGGCGCCACCGCCCTGGCCGAGGGGGTCCTCTTGGCCCTGCGGAAAGGCGGGGACGGCCCGGGACGCCGCCGGGTACTGCTCCCCGAAGCTTTGCACCCGGAATACCGGGAGGTGCTGGAGACTTACCTCAGCCCCTTTGAGGCCCGGATCGAAACCTATACCGGGGAACCGGCCCAAGCCGCCGCCGGAGAGCCCGCCGGGGAAGACCTGGCCTGCCTGGTCGCCGCTTACCCCGACTTTTTCGGCCGTATCCCCTCTCTGGAGGGGGCGGCCCAAGCCGTCCATGACCGGGGCGGGCTTTTTATCGTCCAGGCCGATCCCATCATGCTGGGGCTTTTCAGGAGTCCTGGCAGTTACGGCGCGGATATCGTGACCGCCGAGGGCCAGAGTCTGGGGAACGACCTCAACTATGGGGGACCCTTCCTGGGGATCATGGCGGTTTCGGCGGCCCTGATGCGGCGTATCCCCGGCCGCATTGTGGGGGAAGCCCAAGACCCCCAGGGGCGGCGGGGCTTTGTCCTGACCCTGGCGGCCCGGGAGCAGCACATACGCCGGGAGAAGGCCCTGTCCAATATCTGTTCCAACCAGGGTCTCTGCGCCCTCCGCGCCTGTATATACCTCGCCCTGATGGGAAAACAGGGACTCCGGAAGGCGGCCGAACTCTGCTGGCACAAAAGCCACTACGCCGCGGGGCTTCTTTCCTCCCTCCGGGGCTTTTCTCTGGGGCCCGGTCCCTTTTTCAAGGAATTCCTCCTCACCCTGCCGGGGAACGCCGAAGCCGCGGCGGAAAAGCTCCGGGGAAAAAAGATCATCCCCGGCCTTCCCCTTTCCCGGTATTTTCCGGAGCGGGAAAAGGAACTCCTGGTCTGCGTCACGGAAAAAAATTCCCGGGAGGATATTGAAATCCTGGTCCAAAGCTTAAAGGAACTCTACCCATGAAAGAAGGCCCCATTCCCCTCATATATGAAGAAAGCGTCCCCGGCCGCCGGGGAGTTACCCTGCCTGAACCGGATGTTCCCCCCAGCCCCTTGCCGGCGGAACTGCTCCGGGACGACTTGACCCTCCCCGAAACGGATGAACTCACGGTGGTCCGCCATTTTACCCGGCTCTCCCGGCTAAATTTTTCCATTGACGGCCAATTTTACCCCCTGGGGTCCTGTACCATGAAGTACAATCCCCGGATGAACGAGGAGGCCGCGGGGCTTCCGGGGTTTCGGCGGGCCCATCCCCTGCTGGGACCGATGGAAAGTCAGGGCGCCCTGGCCCTTATCTGGAAACTCGAGGAGTGTCTTAAAAAAATCACGGGATTTACCGCCTTTTCCCTCCAAGGCGCCGCGGGGGCCCAGGGGGAGTTCGCGGGAGTCCTGATGATCCGCGCCTATCACCGGGACCGGGGGGACCACGGGCGGCGGCGGATGCTGATCCCCGACTCCGCCCACGGCACCAACCCCGCCACCTGTACCATGGCGGGCTTCACTACCGAAACCATCCCCTCCACCCCTACGGGGGAACTGGACCTGGAAGCCCTGAAAAACGCTTGCGCCGGGGAAAAGGCCCTCACCCTGGCGGGGATCATGATCACCAACCCCAACACCCTGGGCCTTTTTGAGCCCCGGATCCGGGAGATCATCGCCCTTGTCCACAACGCCGGAGGGCTGGTCTACGGCGACGGGGCCAACATGAACGCCCTCCTGGGGGTCCTCAAGCCCGCGGACCTGGGCTTTGACGTGATGCACCTCAATTTGCACAAGACCTTTTCCACTCCCCACGGCGGGGGTGGTCCCGGAGCCGGCGCCGTGGGGGCGGGTCATCTTCTGGCGGATTATCTCCCCGGCCCGGTGGCGTCAAAAACCGGGGAAACCTACGGCCCGGTAACGCCCCCCCGTTCCATAGGCAGGCTCAAGGCGTTTTACGGCAATTTCGGGGTTTTGGTCCGGGCCTATGCCTACATCCGGCTCCTCGGCCGGGAAGGGATACGCCGGGTAGGGGAGCAGGCGGTACTCAACGCGAATTACGTCAAGGCCCAGATCAAGGACCGCTACCCCCTTCCCTTTGGGGCGGAGCGGCCCTGTATGCACGAATTTGCCGCCTCCCCAAATCTGGGGAACGGTATTTCCACCTTGGACATAGCCAAACGGCTCATCGACTACGGTTTCCATCCCCCTACCGTCTACTTCCCCCTGATTGTCAAGGAGGCCCTGATGGTGGAACCCACGGAAACCGAATCCAAGGAAACCCTGGACGCCTTTATCGCCGCCCTGCGGGCCATTGTCGTGGAGGCCGCGACCGCGCCGGAGCTGCTCCATGGAGCGCCCCATGACACGCCGGTCGGGCGCTTGGACGAAACCGCGGCAGCCCGGAAACCGATCTTAAGAAGCTCAGTCCCTCCCCGGACCGTTGTCCCGTAACGGGCTGGGGGGGATCAGCCGGTAACCGCCGTCCTGGGGGGTAACCGTCCCGATAGCCGGGTAAACCAGGTGCATCCCCCCGATGGGGATTCGATTCCGGGCGGCGTATTCCAGGACCCTGGTACGGATCGCCGCCGCGGCCGCCGGATCCGTGTCGTAGGTAACGGATACCCCGGGCCGGGGGAACTGGATCCCCTGGACATGCATCAGATCCCCCCAGATCAGGAGCCGCTCAGTCCCGGATTGCACCAGGTACAGGGTATGCCCCGGGGTATGACCAAAGGCGGCAATGGGGGTAATCCCCGGAAGAAGTTCCACTGCGGCGGCGCCCAACTCTCCGGGCCGGAAGGTCACCACCCGGTCGCCATAGGGGGCCAGGGCGGCGACGGTATTGGCGGAAGATGCCCAGGCTTCCCGCTCTTCCTGGGCAAGATAGACCGTGGCCCGGGGAAAGAGGGGTTTTCCCCCCTTCTGAAGCCCGCCGATATGGTCCCCATGCAGGTGGGTCAGGAGAACCGCGTCAACCTGGGCCGGGTCCACCCCCAGGGCCTTGAGATGGTCAAACACCGCTCCCCCAAAGCCGGTATCCACCAGGATATTCTTCTCCCCGGTGCGGATAAGGAAGGTGTTGGTTTCGGATTGATAGGTTCCCCCCGGCACATACCGCTCAATGTCCCGGGCATCGGCCCCGATGAGGAGGGAGCTTCGCCCCTGGCCCTGATTCTCCACCAGCATAAAAACCTCAAACCGGCCCACGGGGTAGGAAAAAATACCCTCCTCCGCGGTGAGTCCCGACGCGGCCGCGGCCCCCAGTAAAACCCCATACATCAATACGGTTTTCATTTTCATCCCTGCTTCGTAAAAGATTTGGCCCCAGGCCATGATTTTTAGTATACTCAATAGAGAGGCGGTGAGGGAATTACCTGAGGGTTTGATATGAATTTCGCAAAAAAAGAACATTTTACGGCGGATGTTTCAACATCCGGTATTTTGAGACGAGTGCCCGCCTCCGTTTTACTCGGAACGGGCTTGCTTTTGATGGCCGCCCTGGCCTCTTGCGAGGCGGCCGGTACTTTCTTTTCCACCTCCTGGGGCACGGGTCTTGCCCGGGACGAGGAGCGGCTTCTTCCCAAGGTAAACGCGGGGAACGCCCTGGAACTTGCCGCCGATACTGCCGGGGATAAAAAAAAGGCCAAGGTGGTGGCGGAAAAGATTCGCGGCGCCCTGGAAAAGACCAATAATCCCGCCGAACGGAACACGCTCTTAAAGGCGGGCTTAATCGCCGCCGGTAACACCTCGGACTTGGTCATGGTTGTGCTGGCTAATCTTAATACCCTTCGCGACCCCGCGGAGACCCCGGCGTCGATCCTCGGGAAAATCGGGGGCGCCGGGGATGTCCAGGCCAGCGCCGCCCTTATTTCCGGTCTGCTTGACGCCGGTCAGGTAAAAAGCGCCGGTGATTTGCAGGGGCTTGCCCAGGATGATTTGGCTTTGGCGGCGCTTACCCTCCTCCTCGCGGACGCCCAATCCCTGGGAAAGATGAGTCCCGGTGAGCAGGAGGACTATCTCCGGGACTTCGAACAGAAAAAGCAGAACTCCGGTCTTTTAACCGATAAGCAGCGTAAAGCCCTGGTTTTGGCCTCCGCGGTGGTACAGAACGGCGGGCCCCTTACGGATCTCCTCGGGAACCTTCATCTGTTTTAGCGCGCCATGAAACGTTTCCTGTACCTTATCATCTTCTTCCTGCCCCTCTTCTTTGGGGGAAAAGCCCTCTTTGCCGCGGGGACCTACGCCTGCGGCACGAGCCTCCCGCCCTTTTCGGTTCCTTCCGCCCGGAACGCCGGCATGGGGGGCTCCCATGCAGCCTATACCGACGACATAAACAGCCTGTTCATCAATCCCGCGGCCCTCAGGACCACGAGTACCTTCAGCGCCACGGAACTCTCCGCGGGGGTCTACGGGGATTCCCGGGGCCTCCTGCGCATTATGAAAGCCATGGGGGATACCGACGCCCTGGCCGACGCCCTCGGCAGCTTTGTAACGAATTCCAACGGAGCTATCCCCATGGGGTTTGACGTGCGGGGCCCCATTGCCCTAGGAAACATAAAAAACGGCTGGGGCTGGGGGGTGTTTAACCGTTTTTACGGGGGGGCGCTGGCAACCGGCAGGGACCTGCGGATCCGGGCCAACCTGGATTTGATGTTTAACCTGGGATATGCCTTCAGGGCGGTGAACATAGGCGTTCATACCCTGGACCTCGGGGTGATGGGGAAGGTATACGGCCGCAAGACCTTTGATTCGGGAAGTGTTCCCCTCGCGGAGCTTATCGCCGGCAAGGAAACCCTGAGGTCCCGGTTCACGCCCGCCCCGGTTACCCTGGGGGCTGGAATGGACCTCGGCCTGCAATACCGGCTGGCCCATAATTTTACCGCGGGCCTCGTCGTACAGGACTTTTTCTCCCTGGGGGTGGTCATTCCGGTGGATCTGAACGGCACGGTAACCAGTTCCCCGTATCCGGACAATATACGGCCCACCGTTAACATCGGCCTTTCCTATAAACTGATCGACAACTCCCTTTTCACCTGGGCGGTAATGGCGGATTACCGGGACCTCTATAACCTGTTCCGGCAGCGGGTATATGGGTCGCGGAACGGATGGCTTAACCTCAGCCTCGGCACCGAACTCATCCTGTTTAAACACATTGCCTTCCGGGCGGGGATGAATGAAATGCTCCCCACGGTGGGAATCGGGCTTGACCTCGTTGTCTTTAAAGTGGACGCGGCCTTTTACGGCAAAGAATTGGGCAATGAACC
>JAITEG010000084.1 GCA_031282145.1 Spirochaetaceae bacterium
GTGTTCCGGGCGGCGGGTTCCCCGGATGCCCAGATCCAGCAGATCGAAGCGATGCTGGCGGAAAGCCGGAAGCCTGCCGGCGTGGTTATCCAGGCCAGCGACAATATGGTCCAGGCGGCGGTGGAACGGATCGCCCAGGCGAACATCCCCCTGGTGCTTTTCGACCGGTTGCTTGACGGGACCAGCCCCCTCATCAGGGAAAAGATGCTCATCGCCATGAGCGCCGACAACTACGCCATCGGGGCGGGGGCTGCGTACTACATGGTGGAAAAGGGCCTTACCCCCGGTGAGGCGATTTGGGAGCTTCCCGGGGACAATTCCGCGGTAAGCGTTGAGCGGGGGACCGGCTTCCGGGAGTTCCTCACGGGGAAACGTCCCTTTAATGACGACCAGGGACAGGCCCATACCATCGCGGCTAACAAACGGTGGACCGACGCCCAAGTCCAAAGCGCGATTATCTCTTCCCAGGTGGCCAACTGGTCCCGGGACAACGCCAAGACCTACTTTGAGTCCTACATAGCCGGCAAGACCCCCCAGACCATGGCAAAGTGGCTTTGGACCATGGACGACGAGTTTGTCATGGGAATTTTGGAACTGCTCCAGACCCCGGCAAAAGCCGCGGAACGGGAGGTGTTTGAGTCCACCGTCAAGGTTATCACCGGCTGCGGCGGACTCCTCGCCCTCTACGACGTCATGGGCAGGACTAAAGCCACCGCAGGAAATCAGCTCTATCAGCCCGATGGCGTGGCTATCATGAGCCCCACCTGCCGTCCCGGCTTTTTTGTTGACGCCATCCAGATAATGGAAGACGCCCTGAACGGCAAGGATATTTCGGTCCATTACACCGATAAGGCTACGAAGAGGTTCCATGAACCACCGCACCTCGTGGATACGGCGAGCTGGGCGGCGAACAAAAACAACCCCAGTTGGCGCGGGTTTGATTAACGGCACAAGCGGCTTGTGGTAAACGAGCCGCTTTGTGTATTTTGAGGGTCGAGGGTCTTTCACCGGCCCAACCGGGTTGTGTGAAAGACCGGTTTAAAACAAACCATATAAATAGCGATAAAGGATAGAGAAAGGACTATATGGTCGTTCTTTCAATGAAACATATTTCTAAATCTTTCTTTGGGGTGCCGGTCCTCAGTGACGTGAGTTTTGAGGTTGAGGAAGGGGAGGTCCATGCCCTGCTCGGGGAAAACGGGGCGGGGAAATCCACCCTGATGAACATTCTGGGGGGGGTGTACACCAAAGATTCGGGGACGGTGGAGGTAAACGGGGTAAACCTGGAAAACGCTTCGGTAACGGAGTCGGAAAAGGCGGGGGTCGCCTTCGTCCATCAGGAACTAAACCTTTTTAACGACCTCCTGGTTTTTGAAAACCTTTTTTTAGGCAAGGAAATTCTCTATAAGACCCGGACCTTAAACAAACGGGCCATGATAGCCCGTTCCCGGGAATTGTTTGACGACCTGGGGGTAAAGATTAACCCCAAATCCCTGGTGGCGGATCTGGAAACCAGCCAAAAACAGCTCCTGGAAATCGCCAAGGCCCTGGATGCCAATGCCCGGCTTATCATTCTGGACGAGCCGACCACCGCGTTGAACACTTCGGAAATCGAGCACCTTTTTTCTATTATTAGAAATTTACAGAAAAAAAAGATCACCTTTATTTTTATTTCCCATAAGATGCCCGAGGTGTTTACCATTGCGGATCGTTATACGGTATTGCGGAACGGTTTTTTTGTCAAAACGGGCAGGATCAGCGATACCACCCCCCAGGAGCTTACGGTCTCCATGGTGGGGCGGGAGGTTTCGGATAAGGAAATATACGCCCGCCGCGCTCCGGGAGAGGTGATATTGAAACTGGATAAGGCTTCCGGTCCCGGGTTTCACGACATATCCTTTGAGGTACGCCAGGGGGAGATCATCGGTCTCACCGGCCTTGCCGGTTCCGGGGCCAGTAATTTGATTCAAGCTATGTTCGGGGTCATCCCCTTCAGCGGCGGGAGTTTTACCGTATTCGGAAAAGAAGCCCGAACTTACGGCATCCACCAGGCCATGAAGGTCGCCCGGATCGGCATGGTACCCTCCAACCGCAAGGAAAATTCGATCCTGCCCTTTATGCAAATATTGGAAAACGAATATATATCGGAGCATACCCTATCCAGCCGGATACAACATATTTTTATAAAACAGGAAGCGGCAAAATACCATCATTATAAAGAAATGCTGAATATCAAGGCCCGTTCTTACCGGGCGTTGATCACGAGTATGTCCGGGGGCAATCAGCAGAAGATCATTTTGGCCCGGCTGCTTAATACCAACGCGGATATTTTTTTAATGGATAATCCCACCCAAGGCATTGATGTGGGCGCCAAGGGTGAAATTTATAAATTGATCCTCAATCTGTCCGAACAGGGAAAAACTATCGTAGTGAATACCCTGGAAATTCCTGAAATTGAAAAGGTAGCGGATCAATGCGTGGTATTTTACCACGGCAGGATCCATGCGATATTGGACAGAAACCGAATTGACGAAACTACCGTAATGCTGCATGCCACCGGCGCGGTACCGCCTGCGGGTGTGGCCGATGAACATATCCATATGGAGTAAGGGATGAGTAATGCCGACACCGATCAAGTAATTATTGCCTCCAAACGAGAGCATCTGGGGAACCGAATTCTCAGTCTTTGGGAACAATACAACTATGTGGTTATTTTTATCGCCATTCTTATTGCCTATGTGGTGGTAGCCAAAAATCTTACCTGGGGCAGTGTTATGCTGATGCTCAGGCAGAGCGCGGTTATCGGGATCATGGGTTTCGGCATGGCGCTGGTCATTCTGGTCGGCGATATAGACCTCTCCATCGGATCCGGCCTGGTGCTGATCTCGGGGCTTACGGTTATGGTTTTTAACGCCACGGGCAGTATTTTTATTGCCCTCCTCGCCGCTTTGGGGCTTGGCATCGCGGCGGGTTTTTTTAACGGCATCCTGGTGGGGCTCGCCAAAATGCCGCCCTTTATCGTAACCCTGGCCACCATGCTGATCTTCCGGTCCATGGCCCTTTATATAAGCCATTCAAGGCTCTATGAGCTTGATCCTTCCCAGGCATCCTTTAGTTTGTTCCATTATCAGTTTGGTAATTCACCGTTCTTGTCCATACCCATCGTGGGCTTGGTATTCCTCCTGGTGGCTTTTGCCTGTATCTATATGTGTACCTCAACCAAATACGGTAAAAAAATCTATGCCCTGGGCAGTAATGCCAAGGCGGCAAAACTTGCCGGTATAAATACCGAATGGCTCAAGGTTTCCCTCTTTGTTATCTGCGGCCTTTTGGTCGGTTTTGCTTCCTTTATCAATGTCGCTATGAACCGGAGCGTTTCCCCCGCCACTACCGGGGTGAGTTTTGAAATGTACGCTATCGCGGGTATTGTTCTGGGGGGAATCAGCATGTCCGGCGGTAAAGGTAAAGTAGCGGGCATCATCTTTGGTACCATTTCCTTTACCCTGGTAAGCAGGATAATTGACGCCTTTGAGTTAAGCACGGAGATCAACAATACCGTCAAGGGGATCATCCTCCTCTTGGCTATTGCCCTGCAGATGATCAAAAAGCCTTCAAAAGACTGAAGCAATTTTAAAGGGCGCGCAGGGCCCGTTCAACAGCGTCGATGACAGTGTCCGGGGTTGAAGCCCCGGCGCAAAGTCCGACCACGGCATAGGCACTGATTTCCGGGAGGATTTCCCCTTCGTTTTCAACCAGCCAGGCGGGTTTATCCAGAGATTGGGCGATGGAAAGCAGCCGCCGGGTATTGGCGGAAGTTTTTCCCCCGACGACGATCACCGCATCCACCCGGGTGCAGAGTTCCTTCAGGGCGTTTTGCCGGTCCTCCGTCGCCCGGCAGAGGGTATTGACGATTTTAAGTTCCGGAAACCATTTTCGAATCCCGTCTCCTATGGCCTCGTATTCGTCGGCGGACAAGGTGGTCTGTCCCAAAAGAGCGGTCTTTGCCCGGGGGTCCTCGCGGCAGCGTTTTTCCGCCGCGGCTTCCGCCTCTTCCCGATTGGCCGTTACCACACAACCCAGCGCATATCCCTGGATACCGATTATTTCCCCGTGATCTTTTTCACCGGCCAAAAAAAGGCAATACCCCGCCCGGGTCAAAGAACGGGCCTTCATTTGGCTGTCCTTGACCCGGGGACAGGTAGCATCCCGGAGCCGCGCTCCGGCGGCGAGGAGCCGTTCTTCTGTTTGCGGATTTACCCCGTGGGCCCGGATAAGGACCGTTTTTCCCGTGAGATCCCCAAAATCATCGGTTTCACGCAGGAGCCCTATCCCCTTTTCCTTCAAGGCCGAGAGGACCTGGGGATTATGGATGAGGGGACCCAGGGTATACGCCCCGCCGCCGCCGGCCGCCTCATCCAGGGCCAGGGCCACCGCCCGTCGCACCCCCATGCAAAAACCCAGGGTTCGGGCTCTGATTACCTTCACCGGTCCCGTGGGCTTGTTCCAACCTCGTTTTGGAACAAGAAGCTCCCCTTTATGCCTTTGACGGTACCGGCAGAGTCCCGGCGTTCAGTTTTTTGGCCCGCCGTTTAAGGACAGCGTTTTCCCAAAAGTTCGTGAACCCCGAGGCGATAAATATGGTTGAGTAGACCCCGGAAACCATTCCCACGAGCAGGGTGAGGGCAAAATCCCGCATTGACCCGGTGGTAAACAGGTAGAGGGAAAGGACCGCCAGCATGGTGGTTGCCGTAGTAATAACGGTCCTGCCCAGGGTTTCCGAGAGGGACCGGTCCAGGATATTGACAAAGCTGTCTTCCGGATAAATCCGCTGGATCTCGCGGATCCGGTCGAAAATAACGATGGTGTCGTTTATGGAATAGCCCAGGATCGTCAGAATGGCGGCGATGGTAGTGGTATTGAATTCCATCCTGGTCCAGGTGACAAAGGCCACCATGATGAGGGCGTCGTGAGCTATGGCAAGGACCGCCCCGATGGCAAATTGGGGTTTAAAGCGGATCGACGAATAGATAAGGATCAGGAGGAGGGTCAGGCCCAGGAGAAGCCCCGCCTGATCGGTCAGCTGCTTGGAAAACCGGGAACCCACATAATCGGACCGGGTAACCGCCACCTCCCCGGCGCCGAAATTAGCTTCCAGGGTGCTGATTATCTTCTCCGCGGGGACCCCCTGTTTGCCGTCGACTTCGCTATCCTCCATCCGGATCATGAAGCGCCGTTCATCCCGGGTTCCCAATACCTGAACGGATACCGTACCCAGGGGAAGGAGGGCCATCCTGACCTCCTCTATGCCGATGGGCGGGGCGTTCGGGGGAAGATAATGAATCCCATAGGGAACGGAACTGAGCTGGGGGTTTCCTTGGGCGCTTTGGATGAGGGATTGGGAAGGAACGCTGCCCAGGGAGGATTCACCGGAAACCGCAAGGCCCTCCACGTTTTTACCCCGGATTCCCCCCAGGAGGGAGCCGATGGTTCTATAATCGGCATAGGGGAATGAATGGGTTATCCCCTCAACCCCGGAACCGGAGATAACGATATACAAGGCGGAACGGTCCATGGAAACGGACGCATTTCCCAGCCCCGTATAGGTTAAACTAAACGCGGTGGGGGCAAACTGTACTTCCTGGATGAGCCCGGCCTGGAAATCAACCCCCAGATTAAACCCGTCCAGCATAACATAACCGGCAATCCCCGCGATTATCAAAACCGTCGATATAATGGCGGTAGGGAAAAACCCCCTGGAAAAATGTATAATACGCTTCATCCCTTGATCCTCCAGCTAACGTTGATCTTCTTACTTCCCAGTACATCCGTACCAAAGTCAAATATAAGCCGGGATACAAAAAGGGCGGTAAAAACCGAGGAAAACACCCCGATGGCAAGACTCACCGCAAAACCCTGGATAGGCCCGGAACCAAGCTGGGAAAGGAACAGCGCCGCGATAAAGGTGGTGATATTGGAATCCATGATAGCCCAAAATGCCTTATCAAACCCCGCGTCTACCGCCACTTTCCGGCTTTTTCCCAGGAGGAGTTCCTCCTTCATCCGCTCAAAGATAATCACGTTGGCGTCCACCGCCATACCGATGGTTAAAATAAATCCGGCTATACTCGGCAGGGTCAAGGTAAAGTTGAAAGCCGAAAGCACGCTAAACATCAGGTAAATATTGAGGATCTGGGCAATTACCGCGTTAATCCCGGCGGTTTTGTAATAAAAAAGCATGAAGAGCATCACCGCCACGAGGCCCCCGACAAGGGCGTAAAGTCCCTGACGAACCGTATCCTCCCCCATGGAAGAACCGATGGCCTGCTGGTTTACCACTTCCAATTCCACCGGGAGGGCGGCAGTTCTGAGGGTAAGAGCTATATTATTGGCTTCATCCAGGCCGAATCCGGTGAGGCGTACCGCCTCACGGATAGCGGTGGTAATGGTAGCCTGGGATTTAACCCGATCATCGAGGACAATGGCCAGAGGTTCCTGCACATGGGCTGAAGTAAGCTGGTAAAAAATCTCACCCCCCGCCGTATCTAACATAAAAGTAACTTCCGGCTTGCCGTCCAAGGAATTCCGCTCTACGATGGCGCTTTGGATATGGTTCCCATCCAGGCCCACTTCTTTTTTAATCGCCGTATACCCGATAAATTCATCCAAACCATACCGGTCTTTTCCGTAGACCCCCCGGATAACCACATCGGAAGGGATGATGGTCGGATCCAGCAGGTTCCCTTCGGTATCAAAGGTAGTGGTAGGATGGGAATTATAATAGGTGTTAAAGGCGGTGGTAGCGTCCCGATCCACCAGATGAAAGGCCAAATTCCCCTTACCCATGATAATGGAATTGATCCGCTCCGGGTCCGCGGAGCCGGGGATTTCTACGTATATCTGGTCCGTCCCCTGACGGCGGATAACCGGCTCGGTAAGACCGAACCGGTCTATTCTGCTGTTAAGCACCTCCAGGGCCTGATCTATCGCCTCGGTCCGGTCCGCTTCGGTTAACGGGCGGCCAAGCCGCTCCTCCCGGCCAGTCAAATCGGCTTGCAAAACGATACTCATCCCTCCGGAAAGATCCAACCCCAGTTGAACGGCATTTTTTTGAAGATCCTTGAGATCAAAATACTTTTCCCGGTAATAGGTTTCGATGGCGTCCAGGGCTTCCTGCCTTCCCGAAAAAGAAGAAAGCACCGTCTGGGCATCCCATTGAGGGGGAAGCGGGGTTTTAGTATCCTTACGGATCTTTTTTGCCTCGGTTTCTAAAAATTTCAAACGTTCCGGTACTGCTTCCCCAGAACGGGCCGCGTTAACCAGTTCCTGTAAATCCGCCCGGGCTGTTTGGGAGGCATACAGCTTAATTTGCTCCCGGGAACCCAACGCTAAGGTCTGATCTTCCTTTTTCTCCAGAAAATACCAACGGATGGTTGGAAATAAAAAAGCAAAACACACCACCACCGTTATAAGGATGATGAAGAACCGATACCGTTTACTCATGCCTCTACTCCAATTAACGTTTTTATGAACCCGGGCTTTATACTCCGGTTTTATATCTCAAATGAACCCTTCCCAAAAGTGAAGTTTTTAGCGATTCCCATTTTTTTCCGGGGTTTCCCCAGTCTCATCTTCCGTATCTGACTCATCCCCGGATGAGTCGTTTTTTTTATCCTCTATTTTTTCTTTATCAGCCTTAGCGGTGGTTACGACCGAGGAGATGGCACTGCGGCTGAATTCTACCTTGGTGTTTTCATCCACCTTCACCACCACCGAGGACTCCTTTACACTTTGAATTACCCCATGAATACCGCCGATGGTTACGATTTTGTCGCCCTTTTTGAGGGCCGACAGCATCCGCTGGGTTTCTTTTTGCTTTTTATTTTGAGGCCGGATTATAAGAAAATAAAAAATCCCGATAATCAGCGCAAAGGGGATGAGGGTGGTAAAAATATCACCGGAATTCCCGGTCCCGCCGGTACCACCCATCAGCAGAGAAAAAACAAAGGTATTCATATAGTAACTTCCTTAAAAAATGAATTGTTAGATACGGTACCACGGGAAGAAGATAATATCAAGGGGGGACCAAAAGTTCCCCTCAAGGGAAATTTCGCCCTTTTAACCCATGTAAGGGGCGGAAGCTAGGGGGGGGCGCGAGCCCTAGCAAAGGGCCTATGAGCCTGTTGCGCTTGTGGATTTTTGCACCACCAGCACCGCAAAAATCCCGATTATCGGGGCTCCTATGGCCCCTTTATAAAATAAGCACCCGTTTTACTTCGACCGGGAAAACCCCAAAAAGACGGTCCAGGGACGCATCGGCCCGGTAGGAGGTTCCGGCGGCCTTGTTGTAGAGTTCCGCTACAATTTCAATTTCCCCGGGATTTTTGGAAAAAACCGCCGATGAATAAGCCGCCCGAAAAAGGCCCTTTTCGGCTAATTCCCTGGTCGAAAGGGCACCATACTTTTTTTTGGCCTGACCGTCCACTACCGCCGCGGGACCATCATAACCAATGGTAAAAACAAAATCCGCTCTTGATAACATACCCCGGCCTTTTCCGGTTAATCGATGGGAGAAAAATTATCTTTCCCCACACCGCACAGGGGACAGAGCCAATCCTGAGGCAGACTCTCAAAGGGGGTACCGGGTTTGATCTCCCCGGCATTATCTCCCTCGGCGGGATCATATACATAACCGCACACATCACAAATATATTTTTGCATAATAATTCCTTTAGTTGAGAGTATATATCCTTTACCCTAAAAATGCCAGGGGTGTATTGCTCCGATTATAGCAATCTTAGTTGGTGATGCCTAAAAGGGCGCTATATTCGGCCTCATAACGCCGCACTTGGGGATTTTCAGGGGCCAAGGCTCTGGCTTGTTTCAGATAATATACCGCCCGGCGTTCATCCTTACGACGATGGTAAATTTCAAACATGGCGATGAGGGCGGAAAGATTCCGGGGCTCCTCAAAAAGACTGGACCGGAGATCGTTCAGCATTAATTCCTCATTTTTTCGCAGGCGGCTTCTCTGGTAATAATACCTGCTTTTCAACGCCCCCCCGGGAAGAGAACCGAGCCGGCTTTCTATCATTTGACTCGCCTCATTTTGCCTGCCCATATCGACAAGAGCGGATACATAGGCCAGAGCCCCCTCTTCATTGGCCGGATCCTGTTCGTAAAGTTCCCAGGCATAGGCCAGGGCTTCATCGCTGCGTCCCAGCCCCCGTTGTACCTGGTAGGCGAAAAGCAGCGTCCGGGAAGAACGCCGTTCCCGGAGCAGTTTTTCCAAATAGGATTCCGCTTCCTTCCAGGCGCCCCGGCGGATAGCATCCTCTACCTCCAGGCTTAATACGATTAAGGACTGGGATTCCTTCTTTAAAAGCCTTTGGAGCAATTCCCGTCCCTCGGCTTGATCTTCCTTCCTCGGGGATTCCATAAGGAGCCGGGTTGTGTAAACCGCCACTTCATCATCCTCAGGATAGTTTCTGAGAATGGACCTGAGGTAGTTCAATGCCGCGTCCCGGTTCCGGTACCCTTCAGCCTGAATCCGGGCCCGGAGGAAGAGGTATAACCGGTTATTGGCGTCTACCGAGGCGTAGAGGTCCAGGGGCACCTGGGCCTGGAGAAACTGCCCTTGTTCCACCAAAACACGGGCCTGCATGAGGACGAATTCACTATCCCGGTTATTCCGTTGCAGTATTTCCGCTATGGCGGGTTCCGCTCGGGACCAGTCCTGGTTATGGTAATAGGCTAGGGCTATTTCCCGTTTTATGGCGATGTTATCGGGATAACGGATAACCAGATCCGAAAGCAGGATGAGTGCCTCCTCCCGGTTTCCCGAGACATTCATAATCCGAGTCAAGCTCAGGATTGCCGGATAACAATCGGAGGATAATTCATAGGCCAGGGAATATTCTGCCCCGGCTTCGTGAAGACGGCCGGAATGTTCATAGGCTATGCCAAGAAAATAGGGGGCCAGCGCTGAATCGGGGTTTATCTGTTTTGCCTTTTGGAGAACCGGTATAGCCTGGAGGAAGTCTTCTTCCTTAGTTGCCGAAAGCAGGGCAAAAAAAGGGAGGACGTGTTCAAGATAATCCGTAGATTCCGGCACCGGGCGGGTGTATTTCCCCTGAGCCGCATCCCGAAATATCCGGGTATATTCATGGGTTTGGGGCGGATCCGACAGGGGAAGTTTTATCTGCACATCAGGGTATATTTTTTGAATCATGTTTACAATCACCATGATCATGACCCTGCCGAATTCGGTGTTCCCCAAGTCCCGGGTACGGATCAGATCGAGGGCCTTGAGCAAGTATAGGGGAGAGCCCAATTCCACCAAAGAACGGATTTCCCCGGCAACGCCTCCGGAGTAAACCTTGGCCGGTACCGATCCCTCGGTATAGATCGGGGGCGGTCCCATCGGTAAGGGAGTAATACCCACGGTTTGGGCATCTCCCTGGCAGGCAAAAAAAAATATGACTAAAACAATCGGTATTATTCCTGAAAAAATTTTTTGCCTCCAGGAGGCAAAAAAAACAATCATTTCGCATCCTCTGGCTTACTTTTTGTTCCCAGGGATACCAGAACCAGCATAACCCCCGCTAAAATCAGGATCAGGGGCCACCATTGGAGGATAAATTTTTTGAAAGTAAATTGAACCACATCAAAGGAAAAGATGAGTAGCAAACAGCCCAGAGCAATAAAGGCCATAGAGGATACCGTATACCCTATTTTTATTTTTCCATACCGATGCCAGCCTGCGGGAAACAGGGCGAGGCCGGTAAAAACCGACAAAAAGGGCCAGGCCTGGGAAAAGTTCATGGGGATAATCTTGAGGGTAAAGAAAAACAGAAAAAATCCCAGCAGGATAAAAAAGGCCGCAAAAAAAAGATAGAGGGAACGTTTATTCAATTTTAACGCCAGCATGGCGCAGAGAACACCGATAATAACCGATAGGAAGGCAAATACCACGGAAACTCGGAAGGAGCCGGGGAAAGTCCCCAAGAGATAAGCGCTTCCGAAAACCATAAGTAAGAGGCCGCTGAAAAAGACAAAGCGGGCGATGATCCGACGGATAACCCTTGAAACCATAGATCTAATATAGCAAGAGATTGCCGTTTTTGCCAATGGGCTAATTCCCTTGTTTAATTATACTTTTTATGGTAGGATTGATTTGTGAAAAATGGTTGTTATGGGAGCTTTTTTCAAAATTTGGTTGGATTAAAAAAACGTTTGCAAAACACCGTGCTTATAGGGGTTCTGTGGTGTATGGGAAACGGTGTTTTTTTAAGTTGTAATAATATCAATACCGGGGAAACCCCCGCTCTTACGGGGTATTATGTCAGCGGTCTCAAAAACAATCAGGAAATGTTCAAAACCCTTTTTAATTTGCTGGCAAAGGAAACAAAGCCCGGGGAGGAACAGTTTTCGGTTGTTCGGGAGATTGCCTCCGAATACATCCGGCTTAAGGAATACGGCAAATTGATAAATTTTTTGAACTTCTGGACCGATGCTCATCCCGATGACGTCTATAACGCCTATTATGTACTTTTAATTGCCTATGGTTATATGCAGCAGGATGCCCATGCCGTGGCGGCCCTGTATTTTAACCGGATTATAAAGAATTATCCCGACCTTACCATCCGAGAGGGATCCATACATCTGGCATGTCTCAGCCAGCTGATCAATCTGGTGGATGATCCCGAGCAGCGGGTTTGGTATTATGAGGAACTTATTTCCCGTTTTTCCGATAAAATCGATCTGGGGGTGGCTTATTTTCAGCTGGCCCAGGCCTATGAGCGGATCGGCGATTGGAACCGGGCTATAAAGACCTATACCAATTTTTTGCCCTACAACGGAACTATCGTGAGCGGTTTTGCCGATGCCTATACCTACGCGAAGCAAATCGTGGATTTTTATAACTCCCCCAAAGATTGGACCTTTGAAAACCTCCCCTCCCTGATTACGGCCATTGAAAGCGCCCTGGATTCGGGAAGCAGTTCGCGATTATGGAGTTACCGGGCCAAGGTGAATTTTTTTGCCCGGTCCTGGTCCCAGGAGGCTACCGATGACGCGGGGATGGCGGAATTCAGCATCTCCAGCTTCATGCGGGATACCCGGATTTTCTATGCCGCGGAACTGGATGCCGCTTCCAATGCCAATGAGGCATACTTACGGACCTGGGGATGGTCCCAGGGTATTTCTACCTGGTACCTGTATTTTCGAAAAATCTATTTTCCCCTGGATCCTGATATTCATGGCCGCTGGGAATGGGCAGGGGTATATTATGGAGAAAAATTTTGATGAACCTCCATCCTTTCTTTCGTTTTTTCCGCCGCCCGGGCATTGCTCTCATGCTCCTGGGGGCATCCTTGGCGCCCCTCGGGGCGGAATCGGTCCGGGAGGTATCGGCTGCTGTTGAGGAGTTTTTCCCCGGGGGAAACGGAGCCGGACAGGCGGGCTCAGGGCGGCCCCTGCGCCAATACCCGAGCTACCGGCCGGATCGATTTATCTCCTCCGGGGGGAGAGAGGTTCTTCCCTCCATACCGGGATTGGAACGGGAACTAACCCAAAGGTATATCCGTCAGTACACCAGCCCCGGGGGTCTCGAATGGCTCAAGGCGGCCATGACCCGGGGGGGGCCGTATTTGGCCTTCATCCGTGAGGAGATAGCGCGGCGGGGACTTCCCCCGGAACTCCTCTACCTTCCGGTCATTGAATCCGCCTATCTAGCTTCGGCAAGAAGCAGGGCCGGTGCCGCGGGACTTTGGCAATTTATGCAGAACAGTATGGCCCCCTTTGATATGCGGATAACCGATTTATTGGACGAGCGAATGGATTTTTGGAAATCCACCGTCGGCGCCCTCCGTAAACTGGAAGAAAATTACGGGTATTTTAAAGACTGGGCCCTGGCCCTGGCAGCCTATAACGCGGGGTCGGGGGCCATACGCCGAATCCTTACCCAGACGGGGATTACCGATTATTGGATTCTGGCCGAACGGAAACAGCTTAAGAGCGAAACCATCCAGTATGTCCCCAAATTACTCGCCGTTTCGTATATCCTCTCCAATCCCCGGCGTTTTGGCCTGGAGCCCCTCTGGGTGGAGGATCCCCAATGGACCAAAGTTACGGTAGGCAGAACCGTGGATCTGGACTTATTGGCGGCGGAGGCTGGCCTCGACCCCGAGGAGCTTAAGTGGGCCAATAGGGAACTCCTCTACCGGATAACCCCCCCGGATCCTCAGTACGAACTTAAGGTTCCCGCTTCCTATGCCGGGGCAATTGCCGAAACCTTGGCGCGGAAGGATCTCACCCTGATCGACCACTATGTGTATAGTATCAAATCCGGCGATACCCTTTCGGCGCTGGCCCAGCATTACGGCGTAACGGTGGATCAAATCCTCTCCTTCAATCCCGGCCTCCAAGCCCGGTTCCTCAAGATAGGGGCAAAATTGCTTATCCCCGCGTTTAAGGATATCCAGCCCTACCGAAAACCGGCGGCTTCTTCCCCGGATTTTTCGGGGAGCCACCTGGTAAAACGGGGGGAAACCCTTTGGTCCCTCGCCCTGGCCTATAACGTGGACCCGGAAACCCTGGCGGCGGCCAACGGCATGTCCTTAACGGATATTCTTCGTGAAGGAAGGACCCTGAAAACGCCGATAAGATAGGGTATGGGAAAAAATATCCTTTGGGCTTTTTTCTTTTTAACGGCCCTTGGGGGGAGCGCCGAGGATATCCGGGGTTCCGTCGCCTGGGACCGGATGGAAATAAACGTCACGGTGACCCTGGACCTCCCCTCCGCGGGCGTCCGGCTCCCCATGGAAAGGGCCCGGGCCGAGGAACTCGTCAACGCCGCATACCCCCGGTTAATCCGGCCCTATCTCCTCTCCCTCCCCCTGGATTCCTCGCAAACCATGGAGGACGCGGTAAACCGGGGGGATCTGCCCCTTTCGATGATAAGCGACTTTATCCGCTCCTCCCGGCAGGTTCCTCCCGCCCTGTCGCCGGATTTCACCGCCATGTCCTCCCGATACACCCTAAGCATGCATACTCTGGGCGCGGCCCTGATCCGCCACCGACGTCCCGCGGAAATGATCCGGACCCTTACCCCCGTCCCCACGGCGGCCTATACGGGGATCGTCATCATCGCCGATACGGAACTGCCGGTCCACGGGAGAAACCTCCGGGCCCTTCCCCTGCCCTGTTTCTTCCCCAAGATATGGGACACCGAAATGAACCTGATCTTTGAACGGAACATGCTGGAAAGCGGAACCGGAAAAGCGGGCGGGATGGTCCGCTACGTATCCGGGGAAGCCATATTCCGCCCCACCCCTTCCGGCCTGGACGAGGGCCTCCTGGAGCTCGTGGGCCCGAGGCCGCTGCGGATCATTGCCCGGGGGGTCTTTGGGATCCGCCCCACGGACCCGATCATCGACCGGGAAGACGCCCTCCTCATTATTTCCTCCGAAGAGAATCGGCGGCTCCTCCGGGAAGGGAGGGT
>JAITEG010000176.1 GCA_031282145.1 Spirochaetaceae bacterium
GGGATGAGGGAGGGCGGGGGTAAATAAGCGGCGGGGATTAGAAAAAACGAGTCAATTTTGACCTCATTTTTGAAATTATTTTGAATATTATAATTCATTATAATATAAAAAATTATATGCAATTTGAATATTTTTTGAAAAAAATTTCGTTGCAATTTTGGGTGAATTTTGTAATACTATATGATATGAAGAACACCTACGAACATATAACTTTTGCGCTCGCCTGGGAAAAAAATGAGGCTATTGCCAATCTATTGGGTCAATGTTACGCCTATATTCAGGCCATAGTTAAAACCCCTATCCGGCCGGATTATTGGCAGGAATTGTTAAGCCTTGCCTTAAACAAGGGCGCCCAGGCGACAACGGCAATCGAGGGAAACACCCTATCGGATGATGAAATTCGGGCCATACAGGGGGGCAAAAAGCTGCCCCCCAGTAAGGGTTATTTACAAAAGGAGGTAGAGAACATTCTGGCCGCCTTTAATACCATTAAGGACGAATTGATAAAGGACCATATATACCCCCTTATATCTCCGGATCTCATAAAACGATTTCACGCCATGGTGGGTAAGGATATCGGGGAAGCCTTTAACGCATCCCCCGGGTGCTTCCGGCGGAACAATGTCACAGTCGGGCAATACCGGCCCCCATCTTTTGAAAGAGTGGAGGGCCTGGTCAAAAAACTCTGCGCCTGGCTCGAACAACAGTTCCATTATAGCGCGGGACAAAATTTTGATGAAACGGTTATCCAGGCCATTGTTACCCATATCTATATCGCCTGGATACATCCCTTTGGGGATAGCAACGGGAGAACCGCCCGGCTATTGGAATTTTACTTGCTGCTCCGGGCGGGAGTACCGATCATTGCATCCCATATTCTTTCTAATCATTATAACGAGACCCGCAATGAATATTACCGGCAGCTCCAGCAGACTGTGGAAACAAGGGATTTAACCCCATTTATTAACTATGCCCTGGTAGGGTTCCGGGACGGCCTTGAGGGAGTGTTGGGTATAATTCATGACAGCCAAATAGAGATGACCTGGCGTAACTATGTCCATGACAGGATAGGGGAGTCGGGGGAAGAACAGAACAAGAGTGAAAAAATTTTAAGACGGATCCGGCAGCTCGCCTATTATATTCCCTCGGATAAATATTACAGCCTATCCGAAATCAGAATAATCCATCCAAACATTATCAGGGAATATAAGCAGCTTTCGGGCCTGACCCTATCGAGGGATATTGCCCTTATACAAAAACTGGATTTGATTGTTGAGCAAAAAAGAAAATACCGGACCAACAAGGAGATATTGAAAACTTTCATTGCACCCGCCACAACGGATATCCGGCGGAGTCACTGAGGAACACATTCAGGTCTGGGTTTCAATAAAATGTCTGGGAATAATGTTCCCCCGTTCCAAAACCTGCCCTTTTGTATTATCATGTCATCCATGAACAAACGGGCATTGCGTGCGGATATTCTTCTCTTGTTAACCTCCTGTATATGGGGATTTGCCTTTGTGGCTCAGCGTACCGGGATGGATTATTTCGGACCTTTTACGTACAACGGTATACGGTTTCTTCTGGGCAGCCTTTCCCTGCTTCCCCTGATTCTCTTTCTGCGGCATAGGGCGGCTGTCGGGGTGGCAGGGGAAGGGCAGCCGGAGTTTTCCCCAAAACGGCTCGTTCTCTCCTCCTTAGCGGCGGGAATCTGCCTTTTTATTGCCGCATCCCTGCAGCAGGTGGGGATTATCTACACCACCGCGGGACATTCGGGATTCATTACCGGGCTTTATGTGGTACTGGTCCCCATATTCGGTATTTTCCTGGGGCGGAAGACCGGAGTGCCCACCTGGATCGGGGCGGTGTTCACCCTGACGGGGCTCTTCTTCCTCAGCGCCGCCGGGAATCTTGGCTCTATTAACCCCGGCGATATTATTACTGCGGTGAGCGCAATTTTTTGGACCATCCATGTACTGATGATCGACACCCTGGTAAGAACGGTAGATCCCCTGATGCTTTCCTCCGGGCAGTTTGCCTCCTGCGGTATCCTATCTTGCGTTGTTGCTTTGGTACGGATGGAACCCCTTTCCGCCGCCGCCCTTGTGGGGGGGCTCGTCCCCATCCTCTACGGGGGGCTCGCTTCCGTGGGAGTCGCCTATACCCTCCAGGTAGTAGCCCAGAAGGACGCCCCTCCGGCCCACGCCTCGATCATACTCTGTCTTGAGGGGGTCTTTGCCGCCATCGGCGGGGTTCTCATTCTTTCCGAACCGCTGGGGTACTGGACCCTCCTGGGTTTTATTCTGATGCTCTGCGGCATGCTCGCTACCCAGTGGGATGTGATCTTCCGGGGCTTTACCGGTACAACCCGTGGCTGAAGGTTTTTCCTTTTTTACCAACCATGGGGAGGCTCTTTTCGTCCGCCGCCCAAACCGCTTTCTTATCATCGCAGCCCCTGAGGGGGGGAGGGGAAAAAAAGAATTAGCCTGCCACTGCCCCAATCCGGGACGGCTCATTGAGTTTGTTTTCCCCGGGACCCGGCTTATTTTGGAAAAACGGGACAAAGGGGATAGTAAGGCCAAAACCGGCTGGACCGTAGTGGGGCTTTATTATCGGGATACGGTGGTCCCCCTCTTTTCCTCCCGGGCAAACGAGGCTGCGGAAAAACTCATCCTCAAAGAAATAATCCCGGGCCTTAAAGAAATTACCCCCGAATATACCCTGGGACCCTCCCGTTTTGACTTCCTCTGTATCGACGCCAAAAAGCGGAAGCACCTGGTGGAGGTCAAAGCATGTTCCCTCGTCGAGTATGGGGTAGCCATGTTTCCCGACGCCCCCAGTGACCGGGCCTTGAAGCACCTGGAGGAATTGGCGGAACTAAGCCGGCAGGGGTATCAGTGTCATGTACTTTTCGTCATCACCCACAGTGAACCTTCGGTGTTCATCCCCAACCTCCACACCGACCCGGAATTTGCCGCTGCCCTGAGCAGGCTCGGCCATGCGGCGGTACTGCCCGAGGGGGATGCAAGGAAGGGCGCTCGAAAAAAGACCGGTGCCGTAACCATCCACGCCGCCCTGCTCCGCTGCGATTCGGCGGGACAGACGGTACTGGCAGATCCGGCTCTGCCGGTGGATCTTTCCCAGGGGAAGCTGGCGGAAAGCAACAGCGGGAACTACCTGATAGTCCTGGAATTGCCTGAAAGCCGGGATATCGCGGTGGGCGCCCTGGGGGTTATCCGGTTTAAGGCGGGCTGGTACGTCTATGCCGGATCTGCCCGGAAGAACCTGTCTCAGCGCATCAACCGCCACCTGCGCCGGCAGCGGAAACAGAAACACTGGCATCTGGACTACATCACTCCCTTTGCGTCCCAGGGGGTAGGAAAGATGAAAGCCCTGCCCATCTTTTCCTACCGGAACCTGGAATGCGATCTGGCCCGGGATCTGGAGAAGCTGGGGGGAAAGCCCATAGCGAATTTCGGTTCCTCCGATTGCGGCTGCGGGAGCCATCTTTTCTATTTCAAAGAGCCCCCCATGGGGAACCGGGATTTTGTGAATATGCTCCTTCGGTACCGGCATGAAACAGGCATTAGAAGACCGAACAGCTAGTTATTTCCTCACTATTCACTGTTAACGATACTACGCATTCATCATTCCTGTGGATTGATTATGCACAGTATTTCTAATCAGTTGAAGGGAGGAGTTACACTGAAGTTCGTATATAAGAAGTTATGCGACATTTGTGCAAAATTTTTTGGAAAAAATTTAAAAAATAGTTGACAAAATCATTTAAGAAGAATAAAATTAACACAAAATATTTATGAAGGAGCAAAATATGCAGGAATATTCGGATAAAAATACGTTGGTAAATGAAATTAAAAATTCCGCAGAGGCATTTATTAAAGAATTTGATGATGTTCAGGAAAATGAAAAGGATTTACGTTTTGACGGTGTTGATCGTACTCCAGGGGAAATGATAGCATATCAGTTGGGCTGGATGGAACTGATACAAAAATGGGATAAAGATGAATTGGCGGGTAAAGAACTTGTCATGCCTGCCCCCGGATTAAAATGGAATCAAATGGGTGAATTGTATCAAACATTTTATGACAAATACCGGAAACATTCTTTGAAGAAATTATGTAAAATGTTTGTAGAAGCAGTGGATGAGTTTATTCAGTGGTTTCAGAAATTTAGTGAAAAAGAAATTTTTCAGGCAGGAGGAAGAAAATGGGCATCTTCTACACCGTCGAATTGGCCTATTTGGAAATGGGTGCATATAAATACAGTTGCGCCATTTAAATCATTTCGTAGTAAAATACGCAAATGGAAAAAGATCAAAATATCATAAAAAAGGCATATGTGGAAATGCACAAACGTCGCATAACAGGTCTGTATACGTTCCGGCGCTAAAGCGCCTCCAGGGTTCCGTTCGGCTAGGTCACTGCGTTCCCACGCCTCACTCCACCCACATTTTGCCAGCCCTGGTCACTGCTTCGCAGTGCCCTTATTCGGGCTGGCAAAACGTCGCTACAACCGGAACGTTAGGTTTTTGTAATTCCTTGTAATACAAGGAATTATGAGAATTGGGGTCTTTTTTGGGACAAAGGCCCTCCATTTTCTCCAAAAAATTCAGATTATCATGCTCTTTCTCCTGATACCCCGTAGTGGAAGGGGCGATTAATCTGTGGCTGAAAAGCCGCGCTAGTTTCCAACGCTGAATCGGTGCCACTACACCGGCGAGGCTAGGATAATGGCGTGGCTTTTTTATTGGAGTTTGGCATGGCTACGATACATGAACAGTTTGAAATGCAGGGCGTTTACTATGTGGAGATACACTTCAAGGTAACGCCCCCTGCGCAGGACCTTATCACTCGTTTCTACAGGAACGGTGAGGAGATCGGCGCGGCGGACTATCGGGCCGCCAAAGCAGAGTACAAGCGGGTGTGGTCGGCGGCGCATGGCTTCTAGGGAGGGGCAATGAGAATAGGGATCATGCTTTATCGTGGCGCGGTCGCGGCAAAGGAATTTTTTGAGCGCGCCAAGATCGGCTGGGCGGTGTCGTTGGCAAAGCTGGCGGTATCGGCAATTTCGAACGT
>JAITEG010000178.1 GCA_031282145.1 Spirochaetaceae bacterium
GTTTCCGTGGGAAAGGCCACGAGGAGCCCCGAGGCGAGGGCTTCCGCCGCGAGGGCGATGTCGGCGTCGGAAACCGAAAGGAGGCGCATCCCGGCCCTCCCCTAGAACCAGCGCCGGTGCTTAAAGAAAAGCACCATCCCCCCCGCGATGAGGATCATTGCGGCCCAGGTCAGAGGATAGGCGTAGGGGTAATCCAACTCGGGCATGTGGGTGAAGTTCATTCCGTAAACCCCCACGATAAAGGTCAGGGGAATAAAGAGGGTGGAGATGATGGCGAGGACCTTCATCACCTGGTTCAGGCGGTTCGAGACCGCCGAGAGGTTCACCTCCATCACCCCGGCGATGAGTTCCCGGTAGGTTTCCACGGTTTCCACCACCTGGATCACGTTGTCGTGGAGGTCCTTGATGAAGGGCCCGAGGTCCTCGTGGATAAAGGCGGGATTGAGCTGGGGCAGCAGGGAAAGGCTTTCCCGGAGGGGCCAGACCACCCGGCGGATCCTGAGGAGGGCCTGCTTTACCTTTTGAATGTCCGGCATAAAGGCGCCGTCCTTTTCGTCCATGGCCCGGTTCTCGAAATCCTCGATTTTTGCCCCCATATCGTCCAGCACCAGAAAATAGGCGTCCACCACCGAATCTACGAGGCCGTAGGCCAGGTAATCCGCCCCCATCTTCCGTACCCGGCCCCCGTTGTTGAGGATCCGCCGCCGGATGCCGTCGAAGGGGTCCCCGGCGGCCTCCTGAAAGGTGATCACGGTGTTTTCCAGGAGGACGAGGCTTATCTGCTCCGAGACGAGTTCGGGCCCTTCCCGGCTATGGAGGTCCTTGAGGATGAAAAAGAGGTAATTGTCGAATTCCTCCACCTTGGGCCGCTGGCCCGTGTCGAGGATATCCTCCACCGTCAGGGGATGGATCCCGTAGTGTTCCGCGAGGCGGGTAATGGCGGCGGAATCCTTGAGGCCGTTGACGTTGATCCAGACAATCGGGGGCTTAAGCCCTCCCGGGGGATTTAAATCTCCGAGTGGGGAATTTTTGGCGGCCAGGAGTTCCTCAACCGTATCCGCGGACTTGAGCCACGCCCGGGAGGAATCGTATCCGATGAGGGAAAAGGCGGTTTCCGTGGGGTCCCGTTCCCCCACATAAATAGGACTGCCCGGAATTACGTTCAGATTGGGGCGTTCGATTTTTTCATCCATATCGAAACGATACTCTTCCGGGCATTTACCCGCAAGGGGGAACCGGGGAATTGTTGCTTCTTAGGCGATATATTCCATGTCCGGATCAAAATCGGCCTTCCGGATTACCGGCCGGTTTACGGCGAAGCGGGGGATCCGCCCTTCCAAAACCTCCCGGACATTCATGGCGGCCCGGGTTTTGAGGATCGAAACCGATTCCCGGCTGTAATAGGCGCTGTGATCGGTGAGGATCGCGTTATCCAGGGAGAGGAAGGGGTGATCCGGGGGGAGGGGTTCCTTTTCAAACACGTCCAGGCCCGCGGCGCCGAGTTTGCCGGACCGCAGGGCCTCCACCAGGGCGGCCTCGTCAATAACCGGACCCCGGGAAACATTGATGAGGACGGCGCCGTCCTTCATCCGCGCCAGGGTCCGGGCATTGATACAATGCCGGGTGCGCTCGTTCAGGGGCACATGGAGGGAAATAAAATCCGATTCCTCAATGACCGTAGTAAAGGAAGCGGCTTCCCCCGCCATACCCGGATGGAGTTTCGCCTCAATATGGGGATCGGCGATGAGGATGCGGCTGAACCCAAAGCCCTGAACTTTTTCCCAGAAAGCCCGTCCGGTGGCGCCGAAACCCACGATACCCAGGACCGAAGCGGACATACGCCGGATGGGCCGGTTCAGGTTCCATCCCCCCGCCCTGACCCCCCGGTCCTTCTGGGGGATCCACCGGACGGCGGCGAGGAGCAGCCCCAGGGCGTGTTCCGCCACCTCTTCGGTACAATAACCGGGGACGTTGGTTACCCATATCCCCCGCTCTTCCGCGGCGAGGATGTCCACATTGTCGTATCCGATGCCGTACCGGGAAATGACCCGGCATTTTTTTAAGGCCCCGATAACCCGGGCGTTCATGGGCGCCTGATTGAGGAGTATGCCGTCGGCATCGGCACAGGCTTCTATAAGTTCATCCTCGGTATGCCCCCCGGCGATACACAACTCCGCTTCCAATCCACGTAAAACGAACCGTTCTTCATCGGACCATCCGAACCGGTCGTCACTTATTACAATCTTCATATTCCCTTTTCGGCACAATTTGTAATAGTATTACCCTATTATGGAATGGTTTATCAAGAGCAGTGTGATTATCCAGGCCCTGCTGGCCACCCTCTTTACCTATGGGGTAACGGCCCTGGGGGCGGGAACGGTTTTTTTCTTTAAAAATATCAACCGTAAAATTTTGGACGGTATGTTGGGATTTGCCGGGGGGGTGATGATCGCGGCGAGTTTCTGGTCCCTCCTGGAACCGGCGATCCTCATGGCCGAAGCCTCCGGCGGTCCGGCATGGCTCCCCGCGGCGGCGGGGTTCCTCGCGGGGGGCTTTTTCCTCCGCCTCGTGGACCGGCTCCTTCCCCATCTGCACATCGAATATAAGCTGCAGGACGCCGAGGGGCCAAAAACCAATTGGGGCCGCTCGGCACTGCTGGTCCTGGCCATCACCATCCACAATATCCCCGAGGGTCTTGCCGTGGGGGTCGGATTCGGCGCGGCCGCGGCGGGTATCCCCGGGGCGGGGCTCGCCGGGGCTATTGCCCTAGCCCTGGGGATCGGCCTCCAGAATTTTCCCGAAGGGGCCGCGGTTTCCATCCCCCTGCGCCGGGACGGGATGAGCCGGTCCCGGGCCTTTTGGTACGGCCAGCTTTCGGGCCTCGTGGAACCCTTCGCCGGGGTCCTCGGGGCGGCGACGGTGTTCTATATCAAGCCCATTTTGCCCTATGCCCTGGCCTTTGCCGCCGGGGCCATGATCTTTGTGGTGGCCGAAGAGGTAATCCCCGAATCCCAAAAAGAGGGAAACGAACACATCTCCACCGCGGGACTTTTTCTGGGTTTCGCCTTGATGATGGCCCTGGATGTGGGCCTGGGTTAGGCGCAACGGGCCGATATGGCATCGCCGGACGCGGAATTCCGCCCCTCTCCGGGGGAAGGGGCCTATGGCCCAAGCCGTTCCTTGAGGAGGTCTATGGCCTTATCGATTATTTTGGTGAAGGGCAGGGATTCCATTCCTACCAGGCGGAAATGGTCCTGCTGGAGGGGCAGGAGGATCTTCTCCCCCCCGGCGGCAAGGATCGCCTCGACCATGACCGGGCTTATTTCTCCCATGAGGCTGTTGGCGATGACAATGCCGATGGGGCCCAGGATGAAGTCCCCCAAAGAAACGGATACCTTGATGGCGTTTTCACCGGCGGCGCCCCGGTGGGCTCCGGCCTTGATCATCCGCTCCGTTGCCACCGCGTTGGTACCCAGGGCGATAATTTCCAGGTCCTCATGGTTCAGTTCCCGAATCCGGGCGATGAGCTGGGCGCCAATACCGCCTCCCATACCGTCAATAATAACCACCTTTTGTTTCATGGTATTACCATAACCTGAAGGGGTGACTCTGTCAATTTTATCGAAGAGGCAAGGCCGGCGCATCTAAAATCTCTCTATCGGCGCTTGCCCGTGCCTCGTGGGGGAATTTTACCCGTCTTCATTTTTTTTGCGCTTGATGGTATAATTAATCAACCCCGTCGCAAGGTTCGCACGCGGGAGCGTACAGAGGGTATTAAACCCCCACCGAATAAAGGGATCTTTCAAAAGGAGTTTTCTATGATTTTATGCTGCGGCGAAGCCCTGATCGATATGATTCCCGTTTCTTCCGGGGGAGAGGATGGGTTTATTCCCCGTCCCGGGGGAAGCCCCTACAATACCGCGGTAGCCATCGGGAGGCTCGGGACGCCGGTACGGTTTCTGGGCAGGCTTTCCACGGATTTTTTTGGGGAAATGCTGGTCCGCCGGCTTTCCGAAAACGCCGTAGGGACCGATTGGATCATCCGTTCCGGAGAAAATTCTACCCTCGCTTTTGTGAAACTTGAACCGGGAAAGGAACCGGCCTATGTTTT
>JAITEG010000182.1 GCA_031282145.1 Spirochaetaceae bacterium
CTTTTTTCATACGCAACTCCTTTATCAGATATAACGGCGTCGCCGCCGTCCGGGCGGTCCCGCGGACCGCAACGCGATTATTACCAGTGTAACACCCCCCGGCCCTAAACGCAAGCGGCAATTTCCGGGGGTCCGGGTGGTCCGGGGGGACTCGTCCCTCCAGTGGGGCAGCCCCGGCCTTGCTTTAGACCGGGTGTTTTGGTTATCATGAGGGACGGTAAAACACCACAAGGAGAAGATGATGGAAATATCCGCTCTGCAAAAATTTCGGTATGCTTATAAACCAAAACTCCCCGTGGGGTTGTCCCGGGGGATTACGGAAATAGCCCTTGAATCAGGCGCCCCTACCGAATCCGTGTCGGATCAGGGGGAATTGCGGGAACTTTTTAAATATACCTATGGTAAACCCCTGGTAACGTTTGTCCCAGGGAAAAACGACCAAATACAAAAGAAATTAACCGTGGGGGTGATCCTTTCCGGGGGCCAGGCACCGGGAGGACATAACGTCATCGCCGGGCTTTTTGACGGTCTTAAAAAGGGGAACGCCGATTCAAAACTATATGGATTTCTTGGCGGCCCGAGCGGGCTTACGGACAATAAGGCCCGGGAAATTACCGCGGATTTTCTCGATCAATACCGCAATACCGGCGGCTTTGATATGATAGGTTCGGGGAGAACTAAAATTGAAAGGCCGGAACAATTTGCCGCGGCCTTGGAAACCGCCAAAAAGCTTAACCTGGATGCGGTGGTTATCATCGGGGGGGACGATTCCAATACCAACGCGGCACTCCTCGCGGAATATTTCCTCAGCCGGGGCTCGGCGGTTCAGGTGATCGGATGCCCCAAAACCATAGACGGGGACCTGAAAAATCGTTACGTCGAAGCGTCCTTTGGTTTTGATACGGCGGTAAAAACCTACAGCGAACTCATCGGAAACATAGAACGGGATGCCGCGAGCGCCAAAAAGTATTGGCATTTCGTGAGGCTCATGGGCCGTTCCGCAAGCCACATCGCCCTGGAATGTGCCCTGCAAACCCAGCCGAATATCTGCCTTATTTCTGAGGAAGTGGAGGCGAACCGTTTTTCCCTGGGCAGGATTGTGGATCAGATCTGCGATTCCGTGGTGAAACGGGCGGAAAACAAGGAAAATTTCGGGGTGGTTCTGATCCCCGAAGGGGTCGTGGAATTTATCCCGGAAATGAAACAACTTATCGCCGAGTTGAATGAGGTAATAGCCGTCAACGCCGAAACCTTTGGACGCCTTGAGGGGTTTGAAGCCCAGAGCGCCTGGTTTGCGGGGATCCTTTCTCCCGGTTCCCGCGCTCTTTTTCAAAGCCTTCCGGGGGAGATCGCCAAACAGCTTCTTATGGACCGGGACCCCCACGGGAATGTGCAGGTTTCCCGGATTGAAACGGAAAAGCTCCTCATCAGTATGGTAGAAAAAAAACTTTCGGAACTCAAAGCGGCCGGAACCTATCCGGGCAGCTTCAGCGCCCTGGGACATTTTTTCGGGTACGAGGGCCGCTGTGCCTTTCCCTCAAACTTTGACGCCAATTATTGCTATGCCCTGGGATTCAGCGCCTTTGTGCTCATCGCTTCAGGGCTTACGGGCTACCTTGCCAGTGTACGGAACCTCACCGCTCCGGCGGAACAGTGGATAGCCGGAGGAGTACCCCTCTCCATGATGATGAACCTGGAGCGCCGGAAGGGCTCTCAAAAACCGGTGATCAAAAAGGCCCTGGTGGATCTGGAGGGCTCTCCCTTTAAAGCCCTTGCCGCGGCCCGGGAAACCTGGGCGGTGAAAACCAGTTTTGTTTTCCCTGGGGCCATCCAATATTTTGGTCCCCCGGAGGTCTGCGACGAGCCGACCAAAACCCTGCGGTTGGAACACCGGGGTTAAGCTAGAGGAGGAACGGTGATGAGAAGAAGAGAAGTGGTTGCGTGTTTTTTAAGCGTTCTCATCGCGCTCAACGGGGCGGCCCAATCCGGAATGGATATTCCGGGGGCCGCTGAAAATCTTATCCGGGAAAACCCGGTTCCCCTGAGACGGATAGCCCTCTTTTCCTCCGGGGTTGCTTATTTTGAACACCAAGGGGATGTTTCAGGTTCCGTGAGGATAGACCTCCCCGTTAAGATAGGGGCGGTTAATGATGTCCTTAAATCCCTGGTTATTAACGATCCCCACTCCCCTTCCCCATCGGTGACGTATCCCTCGGAAGAAACCCTGTACCGGACCCTCAAGAGTCTCCGGATAGATCTTTCAGGCAGCCCCGATATCGCGGAGCTGCTACAGGGTCTTACCGGTACGGAGATTGAGGTGTATACCTCCAGCCTCATTGAGGGACGGATCCTGGGGATCGAATACCGGCCGGAGCCCGCTAGCGGAGAGGAGCAGTCCTCCCGCGTCCCCGCGTTGGAAGCCTGGCTTTCCCTCGTTACCCCCCAGGGCATACGGGCGGTAGGGCTCCGGGAAATAAACCGTTTTGTTTTTAAAGATCCGGGAATCAACGCCGATTTGAACCGGGCCCTGGACCTTATCAGGGATTCCCGGGTTTCGGATACCCGCAACCTGCGGGTAGAACTCCCCGGTTCATCCCGTCGAAACATATCCATAAGCTATGTGATCCCCGCCCCGGTGTGGAAAGTTTCTTACCGGCTGGATCTGTCCCAGGATAAACCCTTCCTCCAAGGCTGGGCTATTGTGGATAACTCAGGCGACGTGGACTGGGAGGGGGTAAAACTCTCTCTGGTGACCGGGAGACCGGTCTCTTTTATTCAGCCTCTTTATCCGCCCTACTACGTTGACCGGCCGGTACTGCCCCTGGCAATCGCCGGTACCGCCAAAGCCCGCTCGTATGATTCGGGGTATTCTCTGAATCAAGCGAGCGGCGGCGCGGCTAAAGTCCGGTCCGCCCCGGAGGCGGCGGAATACGCTGAGAGCTTCTATAGCCAAGAGGTTCCGGTACCGGCGCCCATGGCGGCGGCACCCAATGTAGTCAGAGGAGTTATGGAAACCGCCCGGTCTTCGACGGCGGGGGATCAGTTTGAATTTACCCTTCGGCATCCGGTAAACCTTGCCCGGCAGCAAAGCGCCATGCTGCCCCTGGTCGAAGGGGAACTCCGGGTGGAAAAGGTTCTTGTTTTTTCCGGGGCAAATGCGGTAAGCCGGGGTATCATCCACCCCGCCATCAGTGCGGAGTTGACTAATACTACCGGTATGCGGCTTCCCGCGGGGCCTATCACGGTTTTCGATGGTGGAACCTATGCCGGGGACGCCCTCCTAAATTTTTTTCCGGAAGGGGAGAAAAGGCTCATTTCCTACGGGGACGAGCTTTCGGTTAACGGTAGTGTAAGCAGTTCCACATCCCGGAGGGTAAGCGCCGTCACGGTAAGCCGGGGAATTATGACCATTTCCCGGAAACTGATTTACGAAAAGGGGTATATCTTTAAAAATAATGCCCAGGAAGAAAAACGGCTTATCCTGGAACATCCCCTTACCCAAAACACAACCCTCGCAGAACCCGCTTCTTTTTATGAACGGACCGATTCGCTTTACCGCTTTGTCCTGACCCTTGATGCCGGGGCTGAGCGTTCTTTTACCGTAAAAGAGGAGAGACCCCTCGAGGAACGGATTACCCTGGCCCAGCTTGGGCTTGATTCCCTTGTTTCCTACGCATCCAATGAGGAAATTCCCCCTGCGGTACGGACCTCCTTAAGGCAGGGGGTGGAACTTCAACAACAAATCGCGGAAGCCAATAACACCATAGTTGCGCTGGATGCCCAGCGGACCCGGCTTATCGCAGAACAGGACCGGATCCGGCGGAACCTGGAAGCCGCGGGAAACCAAAGCACCCAGGGTCAGGAGTACCTTCGGCGTATGGCCCTCATGGACGCTGAGATCGATACCCTCAATACCTCCATAACCGGGGCCGAGAAAAACCTCCGGGACGCCAAAAACAATTTCGATGTTTTTTTAGGTTCCTTAAATTTATAGTTCCTAAACCCGTTTAATATTTTCGCAGCAGTTCCATGGGGGGTATTTTTCCTGCCCGGTGGGCGGGAATCCAGGAGGCCAGCATGGAACAGAGGAGCGTAAAAAGACCGATAAAAAAAACCATGGTCCAATCAATGATAATGGGAATGATTTCAAGGTAAAATCCGGGATCGAGGATCCTAACCGTTCCTTCCCGGTTAAAAAGGGATGAAAAAAACGTGAGGACGATTTCCAGGCCATGGATAAGGGAATTGATGTAATTCCCTATGATAAGGCCCAGGGCAATACCCATAATTGCCCCCAAAAGACCGGTTAAAAAAGAACCGCAGAGGAAAATACGGCTGATTTCCCGGGGATTCGTCCCAAAGGCCTTGAGGACCGCGATATCCCGGCTGCGTTCAATGACCAACATCGACGTGGCGGAGGATACATTGACCGCCGCCACTATGACGATGAGGGCCATAATAAAGAGGAGAAGCTGTCGGGTAGATTCATAGGATTGATATTGGGAATGCTGGAGTTCTTTCCAGGTATATATTCCAAAACCGGGTCCCAGGGTGTGATAGAGGGATGCGGCGGCGGCATCAGCCTCTTTATAGGGATCGGCTATTTTTACGAGTAGATGGGTATAAGATAATTCCGGCGCCAAAAACTGTTTGCCCCCCTCATAATTCATAATACACCAGAGGGAATCCAATTCTCGGTACCCGGAAGAAACAATACCCCGGACCGTAAAGGGGAGAAGCCGGGGTATATTTCCGCCCTCTTCGGTTACCCGGATGGTCATGATCCGGATGGTATCCCCCACCTCAACCCCCGCGGATCGGGCCAGTTCCTCTCCCAAAAGAACTTCCCGGGGGGATTCGATCTTTGTGGTTCCCGAAAGGGTAACGAGGTAATTACCCCGTTCATTATAATCCCAAAAAGTGGAATCCACCGCCCGGATAGTGGCTCCGGTCTTTCCCGTTTTACCTACCAAAACCCCGAGGCCCTGCTGTTCAGGCCAAACTCCCCGGATTCCCCCGATTCGAGAAATGAGGGGGATAAGGTCCTCAATATCCCCGGGAGCCCTAAAATTATATACCTGCAGATGACCGGTCCCCAATTCAAGGTACCGGTCGGTAATTCCCCGGATCATACCATCCGCTACAATCAGGGTAACGATGATGGGAATGAGGCTGAGGGCTATCCCCGCCGCCGCGCCTCTGAGGTACCGGCCTCCCTCATGGGCCCTGCCGAGAAGGTACCGGAGGGCAACAAAAAAACTGGAACTAAATTTCACCGCCCATCCCCGCTTGGTTTCGTTTCCCGGAGGATCCCCGCTTCCAGGGTATAGCGGACCCGGGCCCGCTCCGCTACCCGTTCCTCATGGGTAACCACGATCAGGGTTTTGCCCCATTTCTCCGCCCCGGCATATAAAAGTTCCGCCACCACCGAACTGTTTACCGGGTCCAGGTTACCGGTGGGCTCATCGGCGAGAATTATATCGGGATCATTAACCATAGCCCGGGCGACCGCTACCCGCTGACGTTCTCCCCCGGAGAGCTCGGAAGGGAAATGGTGGAGCCGTTCATCCATCTTAACATCCCCCAGAAGGAGACGGGCCCTTTCCAGAGCATCCTTCTTCCGCATCCCCGCCATATATGCGGGAAGCATGACGTTTTCCAGGGCAGTAAAATCCTTTAATAAATAATGAAACTGAAAAATAAACCCCACCTTATGGCTTCGGTAGGAACTCAAGTCTCTTTCCGAAAGCCCCGTAATTTCCATTCCCCCCACTGCAATAGACCCGGAATCAGAACGATCAAGACCGCCCAAGATATTAAGGAGGGTGCTTTTTCCGCTGCCGCTATGACCACTGACGGCTACGGAACTCCCCTCGGGTATATCAAAGGTGATACCCTTGAGGATATGTAAAATTTCCGCGCCGGATTTATAATCCTTAATGATGTTCCTCACCCGTACCAGCATAGGGTTTCCGGTAATTTCATTCATAACGCAGCACCTCCGCCGGCCGGGTCAGGGAAATCTTTCTTGAGGCAAACCAGGCCGCCAAAACCGCGGACAAAAAACCAAACATGAAAATCAGCAATACCTCCTGGGGGATGATTCGGGAGGGAATTTCTTTAATATAAAAAATTTTCGGAGAAAAAAACGCAAACCCCTCATCCCCCGGGATACCGGAACCGAATAAAGAAGCGATACCATTAAACAAGCGTATCACCCCGTTGACCACGGTCTCAAGGACGGTAAAAAAAATGCCGATGTTACCGGCTAACAGTAATCCCAGAAGGGTTCCCAGGCCTGCCCCGGTGAGGCCGATAAAAAAACCGTCCCAGACAAAGATAAGCCGGACCGCTCGGTCACTCCCCCCCACCGCCCGGAGCAGTCCGATCTCCTCCCGGCGTTCCAGTACCGCCTTCCGTTGGGCTTGGAAAATATTGAGGCCTACCACGATAAAGATAAGCCCCACCAAGACAAACATCAGGAGCTTTTCCGTCCGGAGGGCACCAAAAAAGGCCCGGTTGTAGTCCCGCCAGGATTTGATCGTATACCCCGCATCCTTTATTTCGGGAAGCTCCCGGAGCCGTCCGCTTATCCGCTGATCCTGCCAGCGGTTTTTAAGCTTTATCCCCAGGGAAAGGGTATCTTTTCCCGCAAGCGCCACGGCTTTATCCAGGTTGATAAAAGCCCAGCCCAGATCGTATTCATAAAACTCGGTTCTGAAAATTCCCTCCACCGTAAAAACAGAATCTTCCGGGGAAGCATCCTCGGGAAAGATCCCGGAAACGGAAAGGAGGGAGAGTTCATCCCCCACGTCCACGTCAAGCCGCCGGGCCAGTTCTATCCCTAAAAGTATGGAATCGGATCCGGTTATATCAAAACTCCCCCGAACCAAATCTATTTTTCTTGCCATCCCGGCGTCCCGTTCCAGGGCATCCGGGGGCAACCCCCGAACCGCTGCCACCTGTTGTCCTCCCCAATTCCCCCGGATGATACCGGTAAGCTCCAGAAAAGGAAGGATCACGGTAATCCCCGGAATAGCAGCGGCTCCCATGAGCCGGTTCGTTTCACCTACGGGAAAAGATTCCAGCCGTATATGAAAAGAAGATATTTCCAAGATGCTTTCGATAAACCCTAACTGGAATCCGTTCATTACCGCCAGGATCACCGTCAATGCCAAAACACCGATAAAAATCCCCAGGGCCGAGAGGATCATGGATGAATTGGACTTTTCCTTCCGTTTTTTTGAAATATACCGGGCCGCCACAAAACCTATCCACTGGAAGCTGCCCATCAGTTTGCGGTCTCCGGCCGGGAACGGATCGGTTCTTCGGATATTTTGCGGCCCTCTTCCCAGATCGCCCTGAGGACAGGCCGTCCCTGCATATATAAGGTCTCCACTTCCCGGGAACCTTCAAGGCGGACCGTCCGTTCCAAAACGCCCTTGTTATAATTCCGTTCCTCTATACGGTCCCCTTCATCATTGTATGCATATTCAATAAGCCGATCATCTTCTCCGGCGGTCCAATGGACCGACTCTATTTTATTGTTTGTCTCGGACCAGGTATTTTTGATTTCACCTATGATCTCGCCCGCTTCATCCCGTCTGGTTTCAGTGAGGATCCTTCCCCGGCTATCGGTGGTATATACGACCCGGTCTCCCCGGTTTATAAAAACATCCTGTAAAAAAATCGAGCTATAGGCATCGTTGGGCCGGATGAAATTCCCCGGCCTGCCCACATCAAGGACCATGTGGGGGAACTGGAGTCTGGTTGTGGGAACATCGCTGTGGTATACCCGGTTTATCCCCCGGAGGGAAGAGAAGCGGCTGTACCGGTAATAATCGGTCCATAATGCCTCGGTAACTTCTTCCTCCTCATCGGAAGGGGGAATTTTAAGCCTGGCTTCGGTTCTGATGAGGATCCTATGGTTATATATATAGGTGATTATTTCATCGGAACCATCATGGTATAAACGATGTTCTTCCACCATAAGATTATCCCCATTATAAATTTCAATAAACCCCGGAGGTCCCAGAGAGGTATCATCCGCTTCATCACCCGCTTCTTCCCCGGAATCAAGGGTCGCTTCCCCGGCGACGGTTTCGGCAGGGGGGATAAGTACCGCGTTTAGCCTGGTCCTTCCCCCGCCATCCCGGAATATCCATTGCCGACGGGATTCCGTACCGTTTTCATAAAGAATCCGCCGTTCAATCCGGAAGGCAGCATTATAATACCCGCGTATCTGGGGGGGTAATTCCGAAGCCTGAACCGTTTCAACGGAAAGGGCATATTTTTCCCGCAGCGCGAGCCGGGAGAATGCCGGCTCCAGGGCCATGCCCGCAGCATTAGAAATATACCAGTCCGCCGCACCGGCAATCTCCGCCGCCATAAAAAGGAAAAGCGGGAACCTGAGCTTTTCCCAAAATCCGATTAGTTTTGGGAAAAGCGTCCATCCCTTAATGACCGCCCCCCTTTGAAGGTTCGCCGCTTCCCAGGCCCACAAAATTATTCGTGTATTCCTGGGGATCAAAAAAATGCAGGTCCCCGTATTGTTCACCGTTGCAGACAAAGATCACCGGAAGGTGAAGTTCCGCGGCTAAAGAATAAACCACCCCTCCTTTAGCGCCGGAATCGTATTTGGTGAGGATGATCCCATCCAGATTAACCGCCCCATGAAAAATCTCAGCCTGAGCCAAGGCGTTCCTTCCGGTGGTAGCATCCAATACCAGCCACTTCACATAAAATCCCCCTGCCGCCTTGGATTCCACCACCCGGTCTATCTTTTTTAGTTCCTCCACCAGGGCGGTTTTGGTATGCATCCGGCCGGCGGTATCGGCGATGATCACCTCCCCGGCCCCCGCCTGGGCGGCTTCCACGGCATCATAAACCACCGCCGCGGGATCTCCCCCGCTTTTGTGGGCAATAAGGCGGCACCCCAGCCGTTCTCCGTGAATCATAAGCTGATCTATTGCCGCCGCCCGAAAGGTATCCGCCGCCGCGAGGAGCGGCCTCCGGTTCAGGGACAAGACCCGATGGGCCAATTTTGCGGCGGTAGTGGTTTTTCCCACTCCGTTTACCCCTAAAAGAAGGATTATCCCCAGTTTTTGAGGCCGTGATCCCGGTTTTGCGGGGGATCTAAAAAAGTCATAGATAGAATCAGCGGCTTCCGGTAAGAGCGGCTGTAAAAGCTCCTGGGTCAAAATTTCCGCCAACGCGCGGCGTACCGCTTCCCCATCGTTTATTTTTTCTTTTCTACAATATTCCTTGAGCTTATCAACGGTTTTAAAAGCTTCGGCAGCGCCGAAATCCCCCTCAACCAAAAGGTCGGCCAGATCTTCATATAATTCATCGTTTATATTTTTTTTTAGTCCAAAAAAACTTTTTATACGGCCGGCAAAACTAGTGGCTTCCATAAAAAACATCCTCCTTATTTTGCCATAGGAACCGCATCTTCGCTGGCGGTAGAAACATAACGGAAGGTCCTGAATAACCATTCGACCGTAAAAATCCCGGTTACCGCGATAGCCCCCAGGGAGATATAAGAAATATTTGGAGTAATATACAAGCCCGAATTTTGCCCATAGGTAGTGGGCGCATAGGCATTGGATATTCCCTGGATCAGGAAGGTCAAGGGAAGGGCTATCCAGAACCGTCCCCAGGCTCCATAAAATTTCCGTCTCGCCATTTCAACCCGGTTTTCCCCGGAAGGATAGGGCATGGACGGTTTTAAAGTGATAAGATTTCCCGACCGGTTCGGGGAGGCGCTGAAAACTACCGAATCGGTATTCCCCCCGGGAGTTTCAATCCAGATATATTCGTATTGGTTTTGGCCTACTATCATGGTCAGAGGAGGTTCCCCGATAAAGAGGGCCCCCCGGTAGAGCGCCCCTCCGGGGGAGGTATCGGGAACACTAATCTCAAACCGCTCCTGCGGGGTGGGGGGTAAGGTAAGGATCAGCTCCGTAAGTTCCCCGGAATTAAGCTCCAGGGGGGTGGAAATCAGATCATAGTTTTCCGCAAAGGCCTCTACGGTTACTTCCCCCGGAGGGTATTCTAAAACATCCGTCTTTCCCAGGCCCGCAAAGGAGTTTCCAATCATGATGAGCGCATCCTCAGGATAGGTTTTAACCGTCACCATGGCAGGAATCGTTCCCGAAAGTTCCCCGGCCAAACGGTTTGCCAATTCAGTCATGGCGGAGTTTATATCTTCGGGAGAAAAGATAATGGTATCCTCATAGATAAAGGATCGGGCGTATAGGGCATACAGCTTAAGACTCAAATTTATCCGCCCAAAGTATTCCAATACTTCTCCAAAAAGCACGGCGTCGGCGTTTTGATTTACGCAGAAGGAATACTCCCCTCCCTCCTGGGGTGGAGGGGGAAAAGAACCGTTACGGTTGGCTTCGGTCAGGATAAAAGCCGGTTTAACCACAATGGGAGGCTTTTCGCCTTCCGCCTTTTTCAACGCCTCTTCAAGTTTTTTTATTTCCCCTTCGATAGTTTCGAGCCGTGTCCGGTATCTCCAATCCGGCTCACCCTTGAAGAGCAGGAGATCCCGCTCATTCCGTTTTGCTACAAGGCTTTTCGCCGCTTCGGTCCTGGTCTTGGACCAGGCGGCCCCTTCATAATAGGCGTATTCCGGGGCGGACCGTTCCCGGCGTTCCACATGCCTGAAGGCGTAAACCAGGTCCCTCGCCAAAATATCCCCGATAAACTGCCGGCCCGGGGGCAGTTTCGTAATGTCCAGGGCGCTGATACAGAGGGTCCACTCCGTATTGAGGGGCTCTTTGGGCGGCTCCTCTTTTTTTCCCCGGCAGAACACCGCCGGAACTGCCATAAAAAACACGAGGAAGCATACGGCCGCCTGGGCGACCCAGGCCGTCCGGAGACCACCCGGGGGATACTCCCCCGGCTTATCCTTTGTTTTTTTAAGTCTGGGAGTTATTCCAAGCAAAACGCAAATACTCCTCTATAAAAAGATCTATGTCCCCATCCATTACCGCCTGGATATTACCAATTTCGGCTTTAGTTCGATAATCCTTGACCATGGTATAGGGCTGGAATACATAGGACCTGATTTGATTTCCCCAGGAAATATCCTTTTTTTCCTGGGCAAACTTTTCATTCTCCTTTTCTTTTTCCTGTCGGTAATACTCATAAAGCCGGGCTTTAAGCATACTCATGGCAATGGCCCGGTTTTTTATCTGGCTCCGCTCGTTCTGACAGGCCACCACTATCCCTGTGGGGAGGTGGGTAAACCGGACGGCGCTGTCGGTTTTGTTTACATGCTGCCCCCCGGCACCCCCAGAACGGTACGTATCCACCCGGAGATCCTCACTTCGGATATCCACTTCGATAGAATCGTCGATAACCGGAAACACATAGGCCGACGCAAAGGAAGTATGCCGCCGGGCGTTGGCATCAAAGGGGGATATCCTTACCAGGCGGTGCACCCCGGATTCTCCCTTGAGGTATCCGTAGGCATAAGCCCCCTCAATACGGGCGGTGGCGGACTTGATCCCCCCCTCGGCCTCCAGACGATCCACCTCTTCTATGGCAAAGCCCTTCCGTTCCGCCCAGCGCAGGTACATCCGGTAAAGCATCCCCGCCCAGTCGCAGGCTTCGGTTCCCCCGGCGCCGGAATGTATGGTAAGGAAACAACCGTTCCCGTCCACCTCCCCGGGCATGAGTTCGAAAATATTCCGTTCTTCATACCGGGCGGAAATCTGCTTTAACGCGGCCTCAATTTCCGCGGCCTGGGATTCGTCACGGGCTTCTTCGGCCAGTTCATGAAGGACGGCCAAGTCGTCTATTTCCGCGGCCAGGCTCTTCCAGGGTTCATACCGGTTTTTAAGGGCCTTAAGCTCCCCCATGGTTTTTTCCGCCCGGGCCGAATCATTCCAGAAACCGCCCTCCCCTGCCAGCGCTTCCAGGGCGCTTATCCGCTCCCCAAAGGAAGCTTCCTCAAAGACGCCTCCAGGTAGCGTAGATGCGGGCCTTTAATTCGGAAATAGGCCCCCCTAATTCGGATAACAGCATACTCACTCCTTCCCGGTTCACGCGCCGTAAGCTTTTCAAAACCGGTTATTTAAAAAGCCTCATCTAACAGCATAAAAAAAAGCCCCGGTTAAGTCAACGGAAGGGAACGGGGCCCCGGCAGCTAAGGACCCCTCCCCGGCTGGGGAGGAATCCTTAGGAGGGGGTTTCCCCCTGGCCCCCACCGTGGGGCCGAAGTTCCTCTTTTGAATCCGTAGTTACTAATTCCAAATTCGTAGTTACTAATTCAGAATTGGTGGTTACAGGATCGGAACATAATGAAATTTCCGCTTTTTTCGACATACCCCGACAGGGGGCGGAACAAGGAGCAGCCCGCCTTACCCTCCCCCCATTCCGGGGACTAAAGGCCGCTGGCGGCTCAGTATTTGAATTCGCTCTCGCCGATGAACTCCCGGAGGATACTCTGGCCCGGGACAAATTGGGGGGGGATGGGAGCGAAACTTTCCAGGAAGGAGAGGAGCCGCACCGCTTCGGAATACTCGCTCTCGTCCGGCTTGACCAAACGGAGCAGGGGGTCGGCGTAAAATTTCAGGACCGCCAGCTCATAATCCAAGGCGGAATTAAAGGCGATATCCGCCGCGTTCTGAAATGGAAATATGTGTTTCCGCTCACCCCGCTGCACGCTGGGCCACATCTTGATGGTCCCCGCCGCGCTGTTTCCCCGGAATTGATAATCCCGGACGATCCGCCGCAAAAGCCGGTTGTCGCTGGTGGGGATCCGGTTATGGTCGTCCAGGTTAAGCTGGGTGAGGGCTGACACATAGAGTTTGAATTTTTTATCTCGGTCTATCTGGACCGTCAGGGCGTCATTGAGGCCGTGGATACCTTCCACAATAAGGACGGTCCGTCTGGTCATGCGGATCCGTCTGCCCCCTCCTTCTTTACGCCTCCCTATCTTGAAATCGTACAGGGGAATTTCCACCTCCTCACCCGCGAGGAGGGCTACAAGTTGCTGGTTAAGGTAGGGTACGTCCAGAGCTTCAAGACATTCGTAATCCGGTTCCCCCTGTTCATCCCGAGGGGTCCTGTCGGTATTAACATAATAATCGTCCAGGCTTATCGCCACCGGGTCTATGCCCATAACCTTAAGCTGGATGGAGAGCCGCTTTGCGGTGGTGGTTTTTCCGGAACTGGAGGGACCGGCAATGAGGACCATCTTAACGGCGTCCCGCTTTTCATATATTTTCGCGGCGATTTCGGCTATCTTATTAACCTGGAAAGCCTCGGCAATCCTGATATACTCCTTAACGGTCCGTTCCGATACCAGCCGGTTGAGGTGTCCCACGGCGTGAACCCCCACGATACGGCCCCATTTTTTATATTCCTGATAAACGGAAAAAATCTTGGGGCTGTCCTCCAGGGGATCGATGACCGTACCCCTGCCGATTCCGGGAAAACAGAGGAGAAACCCGTCCTCGTAGGGCAAAAGGCTAAAAGAGCGCAGGATCCCTGTCCGGTTCACGAGGGGGGCAATGTAGAGGTCCACAAAATCCCGGCACCGGTTGACCTTGATCTTGGATTCGCTCCGCTGCTCCAAAAGGAGACGGGTATCGGTTTGTTTGTTTTTTTCAAATAAATCCAGGGCCTCCCCATAGGCCATATATCCAAAAGAGATGGGATGGTCTTCCGTAACCAGGGCGTTCATTTCCCGGGTAAGATCCTCAATTTCCTGGGGGAGGGGCTTTTTTTCATCCGCAAAGGTATAATAATAGCTGTTTCCCAGGGAGTGCCCCACATAGAGGCTTCGGTGGGGAAACAGGTTCCGGGCGGCCACAGCCAGAAGAAAGGCCAAGGACCGGCGGTAGATCATAACCCCGTCGGGGGATTCCAGGGATATGGGTTCCAAAACGGCATTAACTTCGAGCCTCGCGGAGAGGGGCAAAATTTCGTTGTTTACCCGTACCGCCGCCACTCCTCCGTCCACCATACCAAAATGGTCTAAAAAGGCATTTACCTGGGTCCCCAAGGGACAGGCCACGGCAGAACCATCGGGAAAATGTAGCTGTATTTCGTTCACGGATATGCTCCTTATATACCTGAATTGTGGAATACCCTCAATCTATAGATCTTGGGATCGCGGAAACCTGTCTACAGATCTCCAAGATAATTCTTGATGAGGTCTAATTTTAGGTTCCGCAGCCTTTGGGTAATGGAAACCTTGTAAATATGAGGGTTGAGGAGCCGTTTATAACTGGTATCAAAGGATTCCAGGCCGATTTGAACCTTCCGTTGAATTTCCTTAAGGGAAGGGAACGCCGTAGCGGCTTGCCCCTGGACAATCCGTATTTTGAGGAGCGGTTCTACGGCGCCTTCCACGGTATGATGAAAATGCCGGTAATCCGCCGAGGGGTGCCACAAGACGTAGTTCTCCCCGGCCGCCAGCTTCTCAGGCCCTTCGGGCCCGTCCTCCCGGCTGAGGACATCCGCGACGGTCATCCCCTGAGAATCCTTGATACGCCAGACCTGCTTTACCGCGGGGTTGGTGGTTTTTTCGGGATTGTCGGAGAATTTCATAACCGGCGTCAGGTTCCCCGTCCCGTCATCCCGGGCGGCGAGTTTATACACCCCGGTAAAGGCCGCCTCATTGCCCCCGGTCACCATATTGGTCCCCACCCCCCAGGAATCAATGGGAGCCCCCCCATTGGTGAGGGTCTGGATAATGGTTTCGTCGAGGTCGTTGGAAACCGCAATGGTTGCCGTCGTGAGACCCGCGGCATCGAAGAGCCGCCGGACTTCCACCGAAAGGTAATGGATATCCCCGGAATCAAGGCGGACCCCGAAATTTTTCCCCTGGGCGATAAGCTTTTTCCCCACCTTTATCGCGTTTAAGGCCCCGCTTTTAAGGGTATCGTAGGTATCGATAAGAAAAATGGTCCGGTCCGGGTACATATCCGCATAGGCCTCAAAAGCCGCTTCTTCACTTTGGTGGGCCATAACCCAGGAATGGGCCATGGTTCCCATGACGGGGATGCCGAACTCCTTACCGGCGAGGACGTTGGAGGTGCCCACGGCGCCGCCGATAAAAGCCGCCCGGGAAGCCGACATGGCCCCGTCATAACCCTGGGCCCGGCGGAGGCCGAATTCCATAAGCGAGCCCTTGTCCGAGGCAAGCCAGATCCGAGCGGTTTTGGTGGCGATGAGGCTCTGAAAGTTAATGATGTTGAGGAGCAGCCCCTCGATTATCTGGCACTGGATAAGATCCCCCTGGGTCCTGATGAGGGGTTCCTGGGGAAATACGACGGTCCCTTCGTCCATGGCCCAGAGGTCTCCTGAAAACCGGAAATCTTTAAGGTAGTCAAGAAAGGCCTTTTCAAAAATGCCGACGCTTTCCAGATAGGCCATATCCTCGGGGGAATAGGAAAAGGTTTTGAGCGCCTCCAACAAGGTCCCGAGGCCCGCGAATACGGAAAATCCCCCGGAAAAGGGCTGGCGGCGGAAAAACATCTCAAATACCGCAAAGGGGTTAAGCCCCTTTTTCCAGTAGCCCTGGGCCATGGTAAGGGAATAAAAATCCGTGAATAACGCTGAAATATGATTCATCCTATATCCCGGGAAGCAATAAAGATCGCCCCCCCTTCCTTCATAGTTTGCATGGCCCGAGCCACCGAGCCCGGGGGAAATCCCACCCCTGCCACCGCGTCCTCCAAGACCATAACCCGATAGCCAAGCCTGATTCCGTCCATCACACTATAAAATACACAATAATCCGTGGCGAGTCCCCCTATCAAGATAGTTTTGATAGACCGGGCCGTGAGGTAGTCATGGAGTTCCGTGGGGGTACACCGGTCATTTTCAAAAAAAGCGGAGTAGGAATCCAAGTTCTCCCGGAATCCTTTGCGGAGAAGCCGGGTAACAAGATCCCCCCGGAGTTCATCATGAAAGCAGGCACCTTCATGATCCTGGACGCAATGAACCGGCCAGAGGATCTGGGCTATTTCCGTATTAATAGGATAATCCAAGCCGGGGAACCGTTCCCGGTACCGCCGGATAACCGCTTCCGAAACCGGCAGGGTGATGGTATCGTTCGGGTGTTTTCCCGGATGGGACGCGGCAAAGGAAACATGCCCCGGGGGATGCCAATCCTGGGTGGCGATGATTTCTCCCTTTTTTTCGGCAAATTTTTCCGCCGCCCGGTTGAGGGGGCCGATAACCCGGTCCCCCTGATTGACCGCCAGAGCGCCTGGGGGACGTTGTTTGCCATCCTTTGCGATATAGGCCGGACAAAAATCATTTTGGACGTCAATTATCAGGAGCGCTGATTGAAAAAAATCGATCCCCATAAATCTCTTCTCCTTAATTGGCGGAAAAAGGAATTCCCCCTCATGAGGTTGCGGGGTAAAGCCTTATTAGAGTATACTATATTGAAAGGAGATTTTAAATCTATGGTTTTAAAAACTCAGGCAATTACTAAAGTTATGGTCATACTTATGACCCTGGGTATGGCGGTTCAGAGTTTTTCTTCGGAAAATACCCCTGAAAACCATAGCAAATCCATCGACCTGAGGGGCATTACGTCCATTATTATTTCGTATACCACGGCTAACCTTACCCTGTTGGAAAGTGATAACGATAAACTGATATTAAAGGAATATGGGAATGGGAATACCCCTGCAGATTTGGGGCATATCTTCTTAGATGGCTCTGTCCTTTCTATTATTGAGGGCCAAAGGTTGTCATCAAATCTGACAAAGGCCCAAATTGAGGTCCATATTCCCCGATCTTACCGGAGAAATTGTACCATCTTTATTAATTCAGGTACCCTTAGCTCCGAAGCGGAACTTACGTTAAAGGATTTGGCGATTGAGCTTTCCAACGGTTCCATAAGCCTGGGGCGGGTTTTCGCCGAAAACATATACATCAAGTCCGCGAGTGGAAATATCAGCATAGATCACGCGGAAGGCAATATGCGGCTGGATGCCTTGCGCGGGTCCATCCTGGTTCAATCCGCCCGGGGAGCGGGGACGTTCCGGACCTCCTTGGGAAGGATAACCATGGGGCTGGAATATGTAACCGGGGATCTTTCATTCGAGACCGGAATGGGGACCATCGCCTTGGCCCTTCCGGAGGCTCTTTCCTTTAATTTCGATGCCCTGACCGGAAGCGGAGATATACGACTTGATTCACCGGACGGGCAGTACCGCAGGGAAAACAGTGGCCCGTTGATAATATCCGTCGGTCCGGCGCCGGTCTATACCATACGATCCCGAACCGGCCTTGGAAATATCACCATGAGTATGAACATAGGCACTCCAGAGGAGCTTCTTTAAAACGGGAGTTGTTCTGAAACCGCTGGTTTTAGGGAGAAACGATTAGGTTCTTTCCGGTTGACCGTAATATGCCCCGGCGCCGTGTTTACGGAGGTAATGTTTATCCAACAATTCCCCCTGCATGGGCTTGAGACCGGGATTTAACAGGCGGGTATGCCACGCCATCATGGCTACTTCTTCCAAAACCACGGCGTTATGGACCGCTTCCGCAGGATTTTTTCCCCATGCGAAAGGGCCATGGCTATGGACCAATACGGCGGGAACGGCATCGTAATCCCTGTTTTTAAAGGTCTCCACGATGACTCTGCCCGTTTCCCACTCATATTCTCCCCGAATCTCTTCTCCGTTCATCTTCCGGGTACAGGGGATTTCCCCATAGAAATAATCCCCATGGGTTGTACCATAGGGGGGCACGCCAATTCCCGCCTGGGCAAAGATGGTCGCCCAACGACTATGGGTATGTACCACTCCACCGATATTCGGAAAGGCCCGGTATAACTCCAGATGGGTATCGGTATCGGAAGAAGGGTTCAGTGTCCCCTCAAGTTTTCGGCCATCCAAGTCCAGGACCACCATAGCGTCGGCGTTGAGTTTATCGTACTCCACCCCCGAAGGTTTTATCACCACCAGCCCCCGTCCGCGGTCAATGCCGGAAACATTACCCCAGGTAAAGGTAACCAAAGCGTACCGGGGGAGCATCAAATTAGCCTCACAAACAGCCTGTTTTAATTGTTCTACCATGTTAAGAAGTTATTATAAATATCGATAAAAATATAGGGGGGGGCCGGTTGTTTTACCTGAGCGTGTTCCTATAACGCCCTGTTGGAACAGCCCCAAAGGTCAAACAAGGGGTGGCAGAGAGCTCCTTTTTGAGGTTCCGAGGGTAAACATGGCTAGGGGGGTGTAGCGGGGACCCTCCCGGTACAGATCCGACCTAAATACCGTAACGTTCCGAATCACCCCTTGGGCGCAGATAGCGCAATTTCGATCATCCTCGGATAAAGTTATGAATGTCCGGCCTTGCCGGGCCAAAGTTATATGGGGAGTATAGGGCCGGATTTCCGGTTTCCTAAAGGAATACCCTTCCTGCGTTCCCCGGGCGGCAAGTTTTTTTTCAAAGCAGGCGGCTAAACTGCGCATTTCTTTTTTTCCCTTTTCAATATCCAAAGCGAGAACCTTTACGGCCCTCCCCGGGGGCAGGGTGATAATTTTTCCCGCGTGTATGCTAAAAGGTTCCAGATCTTGTAGAGTTTCTTTTATGGCCTCTTTCAGAAGGGTTACCCCTTTTTCATCCAGTTCACCAAGAAAAGCCAGGGTTATGTGGTGATTTTCTTCCCTGCTCCAACGGAAATCAGGATAACGATCCTGTAACCGTATCAGCACTTGATGGAGGGGGGCGATAAATTCAAGGGGAAGTTCCAGGGCGACAAAGGTTCGCATAAAAGATACTCCTGATAAAGTAACTCTTCACGGTCATTCGGCTATATTTATGAGGTTTGGAAATAATCCCTTCCCACGCCCTCAACCGCTTCGCTATCAACCGCATCACCTCCTGTTCCGGAGGGAAAGGCGTACACGCATGTTTCTTATGACCGATTTGTCCTATCTGATGAGGGGGGACTTGGAGGAATCTTTTTGCAGGTGGGCAATAGTTACCTTCAGTTCTACTACTTGACCTTCAAGTTCCGCTATTCTCGTTTCAAACTTTTTGATTGCTTCCGCTTGTCGTTCAACTATTTCCTGTAAACTTTCCCCCCCATGCCTCGTTTTTACTAGATTTCCCCTTTTTGTGCAATAGAACCGTGAACAGTTACTCTTTTTAAAAAAATGGTCTAAAAACATCCGGGGGTTTACTAAGTATTGCGTGATATGTTACGCTCGAAGCGTATTTAATTTGTAGCTTGTAAAAGATGAGGGGTAAATCTGTTGAGAAATCACATA
>JAITEG010000234.1 GCA_031282145.1 Spirochaetaceae bacterium
CGGCCGTTCACCGTGGTCCGGCGGTTTTCGATCATGGTCCACAGGGATTTGAGTATATCGAAGGCATCATCTTCCGTAAGGGTCCCCGCCGCCAGGTCCCGGGCCAGATAGGGTCCCAGACAGTCGTCCAGGCGGCCGTAGTTTATCACCCCCGCCAGCAGGGCGTAGAGCCAGAAAAGCTGCAACGCTTCAAGGAAGGTCCGGGGACGGCCGTCTTTAATATGAAGCAGGGCGTCACGGATAGTTTCCAGTTCCTTCATCCGCCGAGGGGCCCCGCCGCCGGCCCGTATCTCTTCTTGTATTTGATCCGCCAGGTATAGGGCGCAGGTCTCAAAGAGGTCCAGGCACGCCAGACCGGCCCGGTAAAAATCAAGGTCCGGGGCGGTCGGGCTATCCCTGGTCATACTTTCCGCTGGACCCACCGCCGCTTTGTCCGCCGTACCTTCCCCACCGCCAGCGGTGGCGCCAATGGCGTTCAAAGTTTTTGCTATTTCTGCCCGGAGTCCGCCGATGCCGTTTTCCAGCAGTTTCTGATAATCCAGCATCATACCGGAAAGCCGGGCGGTGACAATCAGCGGGTATTCGCAGTCCACGAAGGGACCCACCTCCGGCTCCCGAAGGGCTTCCCTGCAGTAGAGAGTTTTAAGGTCGTGTTCAAGCCAATAATCGTAGAGGGCATCTACCCGGCCTTGTTCCGTCTCGGGAAGCTGCTTTTGAAAGGCCCGGAGTTTGGCGAACACGCAGTAGTGCCCGACCCCCCCCACGGAGGTGACGCAGCCAAAGCCGATGGGTAAGAAATCCAGCCGCCCGGCGATGCGATCCCGGGGCTCAATACCGCGGAAAAGCCGGGGATAAAGGACCTGGAGACACTCGATCTCCCGGCCGGAACGGGACTTTCCCGCCGCGTTCCGGTGGGCGGCGGTATATTCCTCCATAATCTCAAGCTGGGTCAGAAGGGGTTTCTCACAGGGAATTTTCTGGCTTATCTCCACATTTTGGGGAGTCTCCACATTAAAATGCGCCATATTCCGCTCCTTCCCGCGAGGAAGCCCGGAAACCCAACCGGGGTTCCGGAGGTTCCCTTAATGCTTACTGCGCTCCGATTCCCGCCAGTTATTCTGGTATCCCGATATAAGGTCCGTAAAACGCTTGGCTGTCAAGTGAGGACGGGTAATGGCGCTCCCCACCACCACCGCATAGGCCCCCAGGTACAAGCACTTAATCGCGTCCTCCGGGGTATAAATATGACCTTCCATAATGACACAGCATTTTTCACTGAAATCCCGGCACATCCGGGCAAATTCCCGGAGATCCGGGTATTCGATATGGGCAGTGGCTTTAGTATATCCATAGAGAGTGGGCCCCACGATATCCGCTCCCAGGGAGACCGCCCGGGCGGCCTCATCATAGTTGGATACGTCGGCAAAAAACAAGGCGTCGGGAATTTCCTTCTGTAAAACCGGTAAAAGCTCCCAGGCCGGACGGCCTTCGTGGGTTATTTGATCCGTACAGTCCAGGGCAATAATATCCGCCCCCGCCTCCCAAACCTTCCGGGCCGCCTCCAAAGTAGGGGTGATGAACACATCCGTATCATCATGCCAGATTTTCCAGAGTCCGATGATAGGCAGGTCCACCTTCTCCCGGATCGCGGCGATCTGTTCGGGTATATTGGCCCGAATTCCCGCGGCCCCGGCCCATTTGGCGGCCTGGGCCATTTTTACCACTATGTCGCTGGAATAAATGGGATCATCCTTCTGGACCTGGCAGGAAACAATCAATCCATGCTTCAACTTGTCCAAAATTGTCCTGTTTTTCATAAAAATGTACCGCCTTCTCTAATATACCTCAATAGTATCACAGTCTTTTTCCATTTTCAATCAAATTCGTGCATTTTCAAACAAATTTAAACATCGGAAGCAAAATCCGGCAGCCGCAGATTGGGAGGAGCCGGCTGTTCCGGGGGAAAGGAATCACAGAATACCGTATCAAAGAGGGAGAGTTCCGCAAAGGCATAAAAGCCGCCCCGGAACAGTTTACTATGGTCCAGCAGCAGATGTTTCTGCCTGGCATTTTGCATAGCCGCCAATTTCATCTGCATACTGTCTACCTCCAGGGTAAAAGCCCTGTTCTGTTCCAGAGAAACCCCGAAACAGCCGATGAATGTATGGTCGAAACTAAAGCGCTCAAGAATCTCCTTGGCCAGCGGGCCGTAGGTCATGTTGTAATGGGAATGGTACTGACCGCCGATTAAGAAAACCGTTGCCACCGCGCTGCCGGGCAGATTGACCAGCAGGGTATTGGTGGTGACAATCTTGACGGGCCGCGAAAAGAGAATCTCCGCCAACGGCACCAGACTGGTCCCGCAGTCCAAAAACACGCTGTCGCCGTCTTTTACCATCAGGGAGGCGCGGTGGGCCACATGCTGTTTCTCGCCGACACTGATGGTTTTTTTCTCCCGCATCGCAAGCTGGGCGTTTTCCAGGGCGTCATGCAGGGCAGCCCCTCCCTGCACCCGTTTGAGCCTTCCGGTCCTCTCCAATTTTTCAAAATCCCGACGGACCGTGGTCTCCGATATTCCCAGTTCCCGGGCAATCTCCTTTAGGTTGATTACCCCTTTGGCGTTGATCTGTTTAAGAATGTAGAGATTTCGCTCCGAAGCGATCATCCCGCGTTCCCCATTTCCGGCGCGGTGCTTCCACCACCCGCCGGTGTAACTGATGGGGACGGCGGAACCGCGCCCAGCAAAGCGGCGCCAATGATACCGGCGTCATTGCCCAGCCGGGCTTTCTGCAGGGGGGGCATGGGGAGTATCCCCGCCGCATAGATCCGGCTTCCCGCTGATTTGCGAAGCGGTTCGAGGAGATAATCTCCTTCCGCGCTTATAGCGCCGCCGATGATCACCATCTGGGGCCTGAAAAGGCTAACCAGGTTGGCGATTCCCGCGGAGACATATTCGATATAATCCCGCACCACTTCCCCGGCGGCGGCGTCTCCTTTCTTTGCCGCGCAGAAGGAAGTTTTGCCGTCTACTTTTTCCAAATCGCCGCCGCATTCCCGCCACATAAGGCTGTCCCGGTGAACTTCCATCTTTTCCCGGGTCTGCCGGATCAGGGCGGTTACCGAGGTATAGGCTTCCGTACAGCCTCGCAGGCCGCAGGTACAGTGTTCGCCTTCAAATACCAACGCCGAATGGCCCGGCTCGAAACCTGAATTGTCGCCCCCCTTGAAGATCCTGCCGTTCAAGATCAGGCCGCCGCCAAAACCCGTACCAATGGTAATGACCAGGACATTTTTTCCCGCCGCGGGACCTTCCATGGACTCCGCCAAGGCCGCGCAGTCCGCATCGTTTTCCAGGTATACCGGAATGTCCCAATGTTTCCTGAATTCTCCGGTCAGGTCCAGATCCCGCCAGCCCAGGTTATTGGCAAATACCACGCGCCCTGTCTTCGGGTCCACCGTACTGGGAACACCAATGCCAACCCCCGCGATCCGGTCAGAACCGATGCCGGCATCCGCCGCCACTATTTTGACCGTATCCGCCATTTCCTTTACGATCACCTCAAAAGGACGCCCCGCACCGGCGGGTATGGAACGGCTGATCAGAAGTTTCCGGTTTTCGTCCACTACGCCAAAGGCGATCTTCGTACCCCCGATGTCAATACCGGCGTAGTATTTATTGGTATTTTCCATATATTATATCATCCCTTACTGACGCACCGGAGCGGTACGGTTATACATGGCCAAAATAATGATCAATACGATGCCCATTACCATGTCGGTGGTGGATTGGGACATATTGAATACCGCCAGACAATTGGTCAACACCGTGATGAGCAAGGCCCCCATCAAGGTCCCGATATAGGAACCCTTACCTCCGGTAAGCAGGGTCCCGCCTATCACTACGGCGATAATGGTCCGCATGGTAAAGGTGTCAAAGGTACTGCCCCGGACAAAATTCATATACCCCGCCCCAAGGAAACCGGCAATCCCCGCCAGGATTCCCGCCGCCACATAGGCGGTCATCTTGACCCGCACGGTCCGGATCCCGTTAAGGTAAGCGGCCCGTTCGTTGTTACCTGTTAGAAAAAGGCGCATCCCGTAGCGGCTCCGATTCAGGATAAAGATGACCAGTATAAAGATAAAGAGGCCGTAGAAGATACTGGTAGGAATAACGCCCCCTATCCGGTAGGTCATGCTCCTCGTAAACCAGGGACTGGCGGTCCCGCTGGGTTTTCCTTCGGTAAGGACATACTGCAGACGGGTTGCCACATTGGCCACGCACATGGTCACAATCATAGGGGGCAAGCCGATAAGGGCCACCCCCGCGCCGTTCATAAGACCCGCCGCGGCCCCCAGGCCGATGGACATAAGGAGAGTCGCCAGGAAGTAGCCCTCGTTGCCCCGCATGATACCCACCGTGAGAAGGGCGGTAAGGGACATGACCGCCCCTACCGACAGATCAATACCGCCGCCGCCGGAGATAATGATGATGGTCTGGCCCGCCGAGGCGATGGTAAGCATCACGGTGAGGGCAAAAATAGAACCAAAGGCGTTGATATTAAGGGAGCGGGGAGCCAGGATTACGTTGGTAAGGAACAGGAGTACCGAAAAGATCAGGACCATGCCGATCTGGTTGGTGGTAACAAAGCGTTTTAGGATTCCCCTCAGGGTTTCTTCATTTTTGATTTTCATCTTTCACCGTCCCTCCCAGCTGTTTTAAAATTCCCTCTTTCAGAGCGTCCCGCTGGATCTTATTGGTAAACACCGTGGCCGCCAGTCCTATAAGGATGATGCTGTCCGAAACCAGATTCTGCCAATAGGAGGTCGCCTTAAAACCGGGGATGAGCCGCGGCAATAGGCTGAAGAGCTGGAAGACAATGTTCTGAATAAGCACCAAAAAACCCGAACCGTAAAGCGCACAGGCCATGGTTCCCCAGCCCCCCGCCAGGGACACGCCCCCCAGGATGCAGGCGCTGATACTCCGCAGCCCGTAACTTTCTCCCATAATGGGGTTCCCCGCGCCGGTCATGGCGCTCAGGCAAAACCCGGAAATGCTGATATACACTCCTTCCATAATATACATTTTCAGTTTGGCAGCCACCACATTGATCCCGTTGGCATAGGCGTTCCGCTCATTTCCTCCCACCGCATAGACATGCTTTATCGTTGCCGTCCGCCTCATATAGGTCCAGATCAGGTAGGCGGCAACAACGATCAAAAAGGAAACCGGCAGAAACCCCAGGAGGTTCATGTCATAGGTAAGGTAGATAATCTCCGGAACACTGCCCTGGGGTTTGGGCATGATGAGGAGGTTGATCCCCCGGACGATGTAGATCATACAGAAGCTGGTAAGGAGCGGAGGAATTCGCAGCAGGGCTACGATAAGACCGTGAATCGTCGAGATAAGGATCGCCCCGGCAAAAGCCGCCGCCCAGGCCAGGGGATAGGGCAGCCACGGAAAATAGGTGGGAAGCATGACGGCCACCACATTGACAAAAGCCATCTGGACCCCGATGGAAATATCGATGATCCCCAGCAGCATAAGCAGAAGCTGCCCCATGGTAACCAGGATCAGGGGGGTGTTTTTGGCGAAGAGCAGGGCGATATTCCGGATAGTGAAAAAACGGGTGGGTCCCTGCACAATGACATTGATAAGTACCACAATCAGAAACAGTACCAGTCCCGTAAAAGCGGAAGATCGCTGCAGCTTATGAAACTTTTCCCTGAAAAAGAGAATATTCATTGTATCTCACCCCTCTCTTGGCCGGCGGTCAATCCCAGCATGGCAGCCACCAGTTGTTCCTCTTTTCGTGCTTCCCCCTGGAGGCAGGCGCTGATCCTGCCCTCGTAGAAGACGTAGATCCGGTCTGAAATTTCCAGAAGTTCCTCGTTGTCGCTGGAACTATAGAGGGCGCACATTCCGGCGGCGGTACACTCCTTGAGGATCCGGTGGATTTCGGCCCTGGTGTTTACATCCACCCCTTTGGTAGGATCGTCCAGTAACAGCAGGTCCGGCGTCAGGGCCATCCAGCGGCCAATAACCAGCTTTTGCTGGTTTCCCCCCGACAGGGAAGAGGCGGCATGTTTGAGCCCTCCGATAACGATATTGTAACGGTTCACCGTCTTTTCCGCAAAATCAAACACCTTTGAGGGAAACAGGGGAATAAAAGCCATTTTCTTCGTCACCGCCCCGGCGTAGATATTTTCCGCCACCGGGCGGATCGGGAAAATCGATTCCTTGTTGCGATCCCCGGAGATAAAACCCAGATTACGCATTACCCCGTCGGCGGGTTGATGGAACCGTACTTTGGCCCCCTTGAAAAGTATTTCTCCCCCCTCATATCGCATATCCCCCAGGATAGATCTGAGGAATTCCTGCTGACCCTGACCATCCAGTCCCCCGATTCCAACAATCTCCCCAGGCCAGGCGTGAAAATCGACACCCTTCAGCTTACCCGTCAGGGAAAGGCCCCGGACTTCCAACAGGGCGGCCTCCCGCTCATCGTGAACCGTCCGGCCGGTATAACCGGCGCTGGAAAGATCGGGCTTCTTGCCGGTCATGTGGTACACCACCGTATCCAGATCCATATCTTTTACGGGGCCGGTGGCTACGGTTTCACCCCCCCGCAGAATGGTACAACTGTCACAGATACGGTAGATTTCGCTCATCCGGTGGGTCACGGTGATGATCCCAATACCCTCCTGTTTCAGTTCCCGAAGAACCTCAAAGAGGGTGTCCACTTCGTCTGAATGGAGGGACGCGGTGGCCTCGTCCAGGATGAGGAGTTTTGGTTTTGAGGCGATGGCCTTGGCTATCTCGATAAGGCTCTGGGTGGAAAGCATGAGACTTTGGACCAGGGCGTCGGGACTACATTCGATCCCCAGCTTTTTCATATAATGAAGGGCAAATTCCCGGGCCTTTGTCCGGTTGATGATCCCAAAGGCGTTCTTTGGTTCCATACCCATGACGATATTATCCACCACGTTCATGGCGGGGACCAAACTGAGATCCTGGTATGCCGTAGCAATGGCCAGATGCCGCGCATTGGCCGCCGAGCGGATATGGACCTGCTTACCGGTGTAGTTCACCGTTCCCTCATCGGGATTTACCAGCCCACTCAGCACCTTTACCATGGTTGATTTACCCGATCCGTTGGTCCCCAGCAGGGCCATGATCTCCCCCGCCTGGACTTTGAGGGACGCCTTCTTCAACGCCACCACCGCATCGAATTTTTTTGAAATACCCTGCATTTCCAGCACCGCTGTGCCTCCGCTAAGTTTTTTTCAATGTAAAAATAAGACGGCGATCCCTGGAGATTCCGCCGTCTTACAAGTTTTCCCGAACATTCCGCGGGATACCTGGAATTGCCGGCTTATTTAAAATAAGCGGCCTTTGCCTGTTCCAGCGTCATATATGAAGAAACAGAAGTAGAATCCGGTAAACTCTTTACCGAATCAAGGCGCTGCGCCATATTGTCATAAGTCATGATCCACTGGGGAGCGTAGTAGATGCTGTTTCCCTTGAGTCCCGCCGACGCGATACCATCTTTAAGCTGTCCACCCTGGCGAAGATTTACCGCGATAGCCAGGGAAGTGGCGCCGATTCCCGGGGGATTCTCAACAACGATGAAGGGCAGGACCAGCCTGTCCTTGTTGAGGTTGGAGATCCGCCGGATCCAGGCGATTTCCTCGGAGGAGGTGATGCAGCCCGGATAGGGAACCTTCGCTTCCTCAATGGCCCCGAGGATACCCGTAGCCGCTTCCTGGTTGATAATCCCATCGTATTGGAGGCCGGAGGCGATGATTTCACTCATGATCCGTTTGGAATCCGTATCGTTCCAGTTGTGAGCCACGGTCCTGACGATTTCAAGCCCCGCGCCCCTAAGTTCCCGCTGCCAAACTTCGTTCCGCATTTCGGAAGCGGAGTTCCCGTCGATTCCGTTGAACTGGATGACCCGTTTCCCCCTGCCCAGGGTTTTAATGACAAATTCCGCCTGGATCCGGGCCCATTCTTTCTGATCCACCACCACGTTGAGAATCCTGCCGGATTCATATTCGCAGTCCGCGTTGACATAGGTGATCCCCGCAGCCAGAGCCTTGGCGATGATGGGGTCAAGCCCGTTGGCCGCAATCGGGTTAACGATGATGATATCGTAACCTTCATTAACGGTCTGTTCGACCTGCTGGGATTCTACCGCGGGATCGTTGTTGGAAGTAAAAGTGGCGTAAGTCCCGATTATCCCATCGGCCTGCAATTTTCTGACCGCCTCGGTCATCTGGTCTTCATAGACCGCACGGTACGCGTTACCTTCAATGACCGCGTTGTGGGACGCAACCTTAAATCCACCGGTCTTGGCCGTCGCCTTGCTTTGACCTGCCTGGCCACCGCCCGCAAAAGCCGCGGTACACACCGCCAGTATTAATACCGCCATAAGAAGATATTTTACTGCTTTCATCTATACAAATCCTCCATAAACCTTAAAGATAAAAATATTATCAACCCAAAAGGAGTTTGCGTCAACTATTTTTTTTAAAAAATGACAAAGTTTACCAATTAATAGCATATATTAACAAAAAACGCCATTATTATACATGCCTTTTCATAACCGCCGGTTTGAACATATAGCCTTTAGTAGTAAGAATAGTATATAGTAACCGTAATACGGGAGGATTTTATGGCGCGTCATGAAGTTTTGGGGCCCCAGGTGCGGCCCCCCTTGGGACATTGGATACCTTTGAGTATTCAGCATGTCTTTGCCATGTTCGGGGCAACGATTCTGGTACCGCTTCTGACCGGTTTAGACCCGGCAACCGCCCTTTTTACCGCCGGGACGGGGACCTTGATCTATATCGTGGTGACCGGCGCGAGGGTTCCCGCCTTTTTGGGTTCATCCTTTGCCTTTATCCCGGCCCTCATCGGGATATCCGCTTCTTTTGGAATGCCCTATGCCCTGGGAGGGGCTTTTGTGGCGGGACTTTTTTACTGTGTGGTGGGACTTATCATCCGGTTTGCGGGGAAAGGCTGGCTGGATAAGGCCCTCCCCCCGGTGGTGATAGGCTCGGTTATCGTGGTGATCGGCCTCAACCTGGCCCCCACCGCTATGAGCATGGCCATGAACGACGCCGGCGGCAGCTACAGCCTGGTGATGTTCTCCATCGCCCTCGTGACCCTGGGGGTGACGGTGGCGGCAAACATCTTCCTCAAGGGCTTTTTCAGTACCATCCCCATCCTTATCGGCCTCGTGGTAGGTTACCTCTTTACCCTGATCATGGGGCTTTTTTTCCCGGCCTACGCCGTCATCGACTTCCAGGGCGTCCGGGACGCCCCCTGGTTTGGGCTGCCCCGGTTTGCTCTGCCCCGGTTCAACCTCGTCGCCATCCTCACCTTCGTTATCGTGTCCCTCGCAACCATTTGTGAGCACCTGGGGGATACCCTGGTCACGAGCAAAGTGGTGGGTCAGGATTTTTATAAAAATCCCGGGCTCCACCGTACCCTGACCGGGGACGGCTTGGCCACCACCTGGGCGAGTCTGTGGGGCGGGCCGCCCAACACCACCTACGGTGAAAATATCGGGGTAATGGCCATAACCCATGTGTATTCGGTTTGGGTTATCGGCGGCGCCGCGGTAATCGCGGTGATCCTTTCGTTGTTCCAGAAATTCGGCGCCTTGATCCGGACCATTCCCACCGCGGTAATGGGGGGAATCTCCATGCTGCTTTTTGGGATCATCGCTTCCAGCGGACTGCGGACCATTGTGGAAAGCGGGGTGGATTACAAGGACAAGCGGAACCTTACCATATCCTCGGTGATCTTTGTCATTGGCATCGGAGGCGGGAGGCTTGCCTTTACCATAACCGGGGAACTCCAGTTTGAGCTTGCCGGGGTCGCCCTGGCAACCGTGGTGGGGATCATCCTTAACCTCCTCTTTCCTCCAAGCCGGGGAACGATTAAAGAATGAGAGATTAGGTCAGCAGTTTAACATTACAAACAATGATCCGCATCCCCCCAGGGGGTTAGCCTCTGTCGGCGTTGGTCACCAACGGCTGTATAGGGTGCGGTTGTTAATTGACAATTATCATAAAAGAACCCATTATTTCTAAAATGGACCCTCTCCACCCTAAAAAGTGGAATATCTGAAGATTTTTCCTTGAAATCTTCGCGTATGCGGGGGGATAAATCCTCCGCACCCCCAGTTTTACGCCCTAAAGGGTGGTGAAGTAGACCTCAAACGATTAAAGGAGCGGGAAAGGATGGCTGATTTACCCAAGGGTTTTTCCATAAAAACCAAAAACCTGATGAAAGCCGTGGTTGAAGAGAAACTTGGCGAAGGCGGCCAGGGGGCGGTATACCGGGTCGATTATAACGGCAAGCCCAAGGCCCTCAAATGGTATTCAGGCAAAAAAATCAAAGACCCCGGCAAGTTCTACGCCAACCTTGAAAACAACATCAAACGGGGCAGGCCCACCGGCGCGTTCCTCTGGCCCGAGGACATCACGGTCAAGATGGGTATGGCCTTTGGGTACATTATGGACCTGCGCCCGCCGGAGTATCGGGATTTTTCAAAATTCCTCATCGGCAGGGAGGGCTTTGCCAGCATAACGGCCATGACCAACGCGGCATTGCACATAACCGCCGGGTTTCGGGAACTGCACCTCAAGGGTTACAGCTACCAGGATTTGAACGACGGCAACTTTTTTATCAATCCGAAAAACGGCGATGTGCTGATCTGTGACAACGACAATGTTTCAGAATACGGCAAAAATTCCGGCATTGCCGGAAAGGCGCGTTACATGGCGCCGGAGATCGTCGCCAAAAACACCAAGCCCGACATAAAGACCGACCGCTTTTCGCTGTCGGTGGTGCTGTTCCTGCTCTGGACAAAAAACCACCCCCTGGAAGGCAAGGCGGCCTGCCCGGTGTGTATGGACGCGAAGCACGAAAAGAAAATTTACGGCGAAAATCCGGTTTTTATTTTTGATCCGGATGATAATTCCAACCGGCCCGTGCAGGGCATCCACAAGGGCGCAATTGCAAACTGGCCGTTTCTTCCGCCCTACGCGCAGGATATGTTTATCAAAGCCTTCAGCAAAGACGTGCTGACCAATCCGGCGGACCGGATAATCGAGCAGGACTGGCTGCGTTTGTTTATCCGGATGCGGGCCGAAATATACAAATGTTCCTGCGGAGAAGTGCATTTTGCCGATCCCGTAACGCCCGCTCCCTGCCCCTCGTGCCGTAAAACCAATACGTTTCCGTGTTACATAAAGACGTACCGCTACAATCTGCCCGTACACCAACGCACAAAACTCTACGCCTGTCATACGGAAAAAGACTCAGACGATTTTCAAGTCCTTACCGGAGAAGTGTCGGCAGCGGGCGGCGGCTTTGAACTGAAAAACGTGTCCGGCAAAAACTGGAACATTACGGTTGATGAAAACACAACGGCCCTTGTTCCCAATACCGCTGTTGCGCTCAAAAAAGGAATGATCATCGGTTTCGGCGGAGCCGAGGCTGAAATCATATAAAGTACAAGGAGATTGACATGGCTTTAACCGACAAGATTGAAATTCCCCGCAGGACAATGGCGCTTTTTTTCGTCATCGACACATCGGGGAGCATGGACGGCAGCAAAATCGGAGCGGTGAATACGTCCATCGAAGAAGTGATCCCCGCGATCAAGGAAGTTTCCAACGACAACGCCGATGCGCAGATCAAAATCGCCGCCCTTGAGTTTTCCTCCGGCGCGCACTGGATAACCGCGAACGGCCCGGTCGAATGTGATCAGTTCCGCTGGAATTACCTGGATGCCGCGGGGGTTACTGATTTTGGCGCGGCCTGCCGGGCTCTGAATGAAAAGCTTTCCACCAAAGCCTTTATGCAGGAAGCCACCGGCTCCTTTGCCCCGGCGATTTTTCTGCTTTCCGACGGCGAACCCACCGACGAATGGCAGAGCGCCCTGCAAACCCTGCGGCAAAACAACTGGTTCAAAGCGGCGGTTAAAGTCGCCGTGGCCATCGGGGACGACGCGAACAAGGACGTGCTCAAGGAGTTTACCGGCTCCATGGAAGCGGTGCTGGAAGTGCATAACGCCGCGATGCTCAAGAAGATGATAAAATTCGTCAGCGTCCGCGCCTCCCAGGTTGCCAGCAAAAGCGCCAACATCGGCGATTCCGGAAACGGCGGGGACGAACAGAAACAGCAGGAATTAAACGTCAATCTGCAGGAATTCCAGGAAGAAGAAATCGCCGCCGCGCCGGACAACGATCAGGATGACTGGTAATGAATGGCTACCGTTCATTTCATGTAACCGAAACCGGCGGCAGTCACCTCAAGCACGGCAAAGGGTGCGAGGATTACGCCATTCACGGTGACCAAAACGCCTGTTCCGCCGCAGTGGTGTCCGATGGGCACGGTGATGATAACTGCTTCCGCAGCGCGAAAGGGGCGGAACGCGCCGCCAAATGTGCCCTGGCAGGTATGCTGCGTTTTGCGGATATTAACCTTCCCAAATTCGCCAGAACCCTTATCAGGACGCCGAAACCACCGGAAAAAGCGGATTTTGAAAAATCCCTGCGGGATCTTGTAAAACACATTGTCGCTTCCTGGCAGGTGAACATCGAGGAGGACTACACCGCCGATCCTTTTACGGAGGAGGAACTTGCAAAGGCCGATGAAAAGCACCGCAAAAAATACGAAGCTGGCCAGGATTGCAGCAAAGCCTATGGTGCGACCCTGATAGCCTGCGCCATCACCGAACACTATTGGTTTGGCATCCACATCGGTGACGGCCGTTTTACCGCGCTTTACGCGGACGGCACTTTTGATCAGCCCGTCCCCTGGGATGAACGGTGCTACCTCAATGTAACCACTTCCATCTGCGATGACGACGCGATAGAAACCGCCCGCTGTTATTTTTCGTATCATGCTGAAAAAGCCCCGCCGGTGGTGGTTTTTTTGTGCAGCGACGGCGTTGATGACAACTATCCCGTTGACGCCAATGAACAGCACCTGTTCAGGCTGTACCGTACCATTGCCCTGACCTTCGCAGAGGATGGTTTTTATTCCACCTGTAACCAGTTACAAGACCTGGCCCATTCCTTTGCCACCAAAGGCAAGGGCGATGACACGAGTATCGCGGGTTTTGTCGATATGGACGGGATAAAACGCGCCGCTCCGCTATGGCGGCAGCAGATCGCCGCCGAAGAAGCCGCCGCGCAAAACGACGCCGGGGGAAATTTGACTTTGCCGGACTCGTTGTGTTATGGCGGGTTTATATCCGCCCCGAAAGGTTTGACAAAGGAGCAGTAACCCTTGAACACCAATCTGGTACATATCGTCAAACAAATTATCGCGGATAACGGAGAAGCGGTTCTTAACGACCCCAAGCGGCTCAGGGCTTTTTTCAGCGATCTTGCCAAAGACGAGCCAAAACCCCTGCGCATCGCCTTTGGCCGCTGTGTCGAAGCGGGCGCGTATACCGCGCTCAAAGACGCGCCGGACGCCGCCGAGCGGACTGAACGCAAAGCGGCAATCGCCCGGCGGCTGCGGGACGAACATGGGCTGGACCTGACGCTCTGCGGCGAGGCGTTGGATGTTCTGGAAGCGGTGCTGCCGGAAGAAAAAAAAGAAACCACCGTTCGGACTGAAAACACCACGGAAGGGCAGGCAAGGGACGGCGAACTTCTGTCTGAAGAAACCGGCAAATTACAGAAAATCATAACCGAGAAAGACGATCAGCTTGCCCGGTCCGCCCGGGATATTGAACGTCTTACCGAAGAAAAACAGAAAATAAAAAAGGGCCGGACGACGGCTGTTGTTTTGGGGATTATCGCGGTTG
>JAITEG010000189.1 GCA_031282145.1 Spirochaetaceae bacterium
ATGGATGCCGATGAGCAGGCCCGGATAGAAAAGGAAGACGAGTATACCGCCCTGATCGTGCGGCTCCCGGTGTACGACGAGCGCTACGAGGTGTCCTTCTTCACCCTGCCCCTGGGGATCATCCTCTTTTCCGATAAAATCGTCACCATCTGCCAGCGTTCCAGCGAAGCCCTGGAGGATCTCGCCAGGAACCGCATCCGGGGCTTCAACATCGGCAACAAAAGCACCTTCGTGCTGAACCTCCTCGGCCGGGCCGCCTTCACGTTCCTGCGGGCCCTCAAGGAACTCAACAAACGGACCACCATTATTGAGCGGGAACTGCAGAAGTCCATCAAGAACAACGAACTCATCCAGCTCCTTTCCATCCAGAAATCCCTGGTTTATTTCACCACCAGCATCACCACCAACGAGCTTCTGCTGGAAAAACTCCAGAAATCCCCCCTGATCCGGTTTAAGGAAGACGAAAAGGACCTCCTGGAGGACGTGGTGACCGAAAACAAACAGGCCATTGAGATGGCGAAGATCTACTCCTCGATCCTCACCGGAACCATGGACGCCTTTGCCAGCGTCATCTCCAATAACCTGAATATCGTGATGAAGCGCCTCACCATCGTTTCCATTGTGCTGATGATCCCCACCCTGATCACGAGCTTCTACGGGATGAATGTGGGCCTCCCCTTCCAGGGCTCCGTCACCGCGGTTTGGGGCATCGTGGCGGTCAGCCTCCTCGCCTCGCTCCTGGGGGCGATCCTCCTCAATAGCGATCGACGGAAGCGGAAAAAACTCGCCGCCATGGCCCTCCCCTATACCCACAGCTACGTGATGGTGAACCGGTAGAATTAAACCGCCATGCCCCGGATCGTATCCCGGCAGCCTCCCGCAATGGTGAACCGGTAGAATTAAATCGCCATGCCTCGGATTGTATCCCAGGCGATCTTCGCAAAGAGCAGCGCCATGACGATGAGCAGGGCGTAGCGGATGATCTTCGTTCCCCGCCGGATCACGAGGCCCGACCCGATATAGGCCCCGAGGATACTGAACACGCCGGCGCACAGCCCCAGGGGGATGAGGACCCGCCCGTGCAGGAGAAAAAGAACCAGGGCGGATAGGTTTGAGGCCAGATTCACCAATTTTGCGTTTCCGGCGGCGGTTCGCCCGTCAATTTTGGCAATTCCGTTATAGAGGAGTATCAAAAAGGTCCCGGTTCCGGGTCCGAAAAACCCATCGTATCCGCCGAGAAAAAAAGAGATGATGAGGGAATAGGCTATCTTTTTGGCCCGGGACAGGGACGGGGTACCGCTGTCCAAATTCTTCTTTTTTAATACATAAAACGCGGTAACCGGCAGGGCCGCGAGCAGTATCCACCGCAAAACCCTTTCATCCACCACCAGGGCGAAGGCTCCTCCCAGGGCGGAACCGGCAAGGGCCGCGGCTATCGAAGGGAGACAAAGGATGATATCCACGTACCGGTTCCGGTAATACCGGAAAGAGGCCACCGCCGTGCCGCAGACCGCGGAGAGTTTATTGGTGCCCAGGGCAAAATGCACCGGCACCCCCGCCATAAGATAGGCCGGCAACGCGATAAGCCCGCCCCCGCCGGCAATGGAGTCGATAAGGGAGGCCAGAAACACCAGGGGACATACGATCAAAAATACCGAAACTTCCACTTCCATACTTGTTCTACTGGACCATAGGTTTTCATTCATGTCAATTAAGAATGAGGTGTTTGTCTTGGCTGAATTCCCTGATTGTATTTTTTGAAATAATCAGGATAATTAAAGTCTGGGGGAACACGATGATTGACCTGCGGAGTGATACGGTAACACAGCCCACCGCCGAGATGCGGAAGGCCATGGCCGAAGCGGTGGTGGGAGATGACGTTTATGGGGACGATCCCACCGTCAATGAACTTGAGCGGCTGGGGGCGGAGCTGGTGGGCAAGGAAGGGGCGGTTTTTGTGCCTTCCGGGACCTTTGGGAATCAGTTGGCCCTGTTTACCTGGTGCACCCGGGGAACGGAGGTGATCCTGGGGAACGAGAGCCACATCATCCAGCACGAAGCCGGAGCGGCATCGGTCATTGCCGGGGTCCAAACCAGGCCCGTTCCCGCTCCCACGGGGGTTCTGCCTTTAGATACGGTCCGCCGGTACCTGCGGAAACGGGATCTCCACACCCCGGCTACTTCCCTCTTGTGCCTTGAAAACGCCCATTCCCTGGGCAGGGTGGTTTCCCTGGCGGATATGGAGGCGATTAAGGGCCTTGCCGAGGGGGCGGGCCTCCCGGTACACCTGGACGGGGCCCGGATCTTCAATGCGGCCCTTGCCCTGGGGGTGGACGCCCGGGAGATTGCCGCCCGGACCGATTCGGTGATGTTCTGCCTTTCCAAGGGGCTCTGCGCCCCGGTGGGTTCCCTCCTCGCGGGCCCCAGGGATTTTGTCCGGGAAGCCCGGTTGAAACGAAAAATTATGGGGGGCGGCATGCGTCAGGCGGGGATCCTCGCCGCCGCGGGGCTCATCGCCCTCCGGGAGCGGGGCTGCCTGGCCGAAGATCATCGCCGGGCAAAAAAACTCGCCCAGGCCCTGGCCGCTATTCCGGGGGTTTCCCTTAACCCTGATGAAACCGAGATCAACCTGGTGTTTTTTTCCTTTCCCCCCGCGGGATTTCCTGAGGAAGCCAAGAAAATAACGGAATTTTTCGCCGGCCGGAATATTCTGATCAATCCTCCGGAGGAGGAGGGGGTGTTCCGGTTCGCTACCCACCAGGGGATAGGGGATAGGGAGCTGGAGACGGTGCTTGAAACCTGTAAAGCGGCTTTCACGGAGAGCGGCAGATGAATGCCTTTGAGACCCGCAGGAACCGGCTTTACGACTGGATGGCCATGGAAGGGGTAACCCTTGCCATGTTTGAGGATTTTGAAGGCCGCCGGGACCCTTCTCTGCGCTGGCTTACCGGTCAGCCCGGAGACGCCCTGTTGTTTCTTTCTCTGAATAAACAATCCCTCCTCGTGCCCTGGGACAGCAACATGGCCGCGTTATATGCCCAGGCGGATATGGTCATTCCCTACGCCGAATTTGATCGGCAGCCCATCAAGGCCCTGCAAGTGGCAGCGGAAATTTTTAAGATCCCCTTTGGTTCCAAGGTGGAAATCCCCGGCGTTACCCCCTATCCGGTTTTTCTACAGTATGTGGAAGCCCTCAATGATTTTGACGTATTATGCCGGAACAGCGGTATCCAGGAAGCGGCCCAGCAATTACGGGCCATCAAGGATGAAGAGGAGATCCGCATATACCGCAAGGCGGCGGATATTACCAATAACCTCATTACCCTGCTGGAAAATGACCTGCGTTCCGGCAAACTCAAGACCGAAACCGATGTCGCCCTTTTTATCGAAACCGAGGGAAGGCGGCAGGGTTCCGACGGTACGGGGTTTGAGACCCTGGCGGCGGGTCCTGTCCGGAGTTTCGGCATCCACGCCTATCCCCCTTATACCGGAGGCCCCTTTGCCACCCCGGGCATGTCGATCCTTGATTTTGGCTTAAAATACTCAGGATACACCACCGATGTTACCCTTACCTTTGTGCGGGGCGCCCTGTCAAGCCATCAGGAAAAGATGCTTGCCCTGACGGAAAAGGCTTATAAGCTGGCCCTTTCCATGATAGAGGACGGGGTTTCCGCCCGGAAGGTGGCCCTTTCCGTAGACGCCCTGTTTGAGAAAGCAAAGAAAGCCATGCCCCATGGTCTGGGTCACGGGATAGGCCTCGAAGCCCATGAGGCCCCCGCCTTACGGAGCCGTCATGATAATACCTGGCAGCTCAAACCGGGGATGATCTTTACCCTGGAACCGGGGCTTTACGACCCGCTCATGGGGGGCTGCCGTCTGGAAAACGACATTCTCCTTTCGGACGCCGGCGCGGAGGTGCTTACCAAGGCACGGATCATCCGGCTTTAACCGGGCTAATCCGCCCCGGGGGGATGGAGGGCACGTGATGCCTCAAAAGGAAACCTAGCCGAAAAGGCATTGTGGGGTGAAGGGCTTTGTGGTAAAATTGGAAAAGGACCTGTGCAAAAATAACATAACCCTTTGGTTATGTTATTTCTTTAGTGCGTAAGCAATTAAAATAAAATGCTGTGCATTTTATTTATGCAGAGCTCCTAAGTTACGGGGGGATCATGCTCGTAGGCCGGCATCTTATAGAACCGGGTAATTTTACCCTTGACGAGTTGGAGGGGCTTTTTTGCTTGGCCGAGGATATTGAAGCCCGGCCGGGTGAGGTTCGGGATTATTGCCGGGGCAAGGTTTTAGCTACCCTTTTTTTTGAGCCCAGTACCCGGACTCGTCTGAGTTTCGAGGCGGCCATGCTGCGTTTGGGGGGAAGCTGCCTGGGTTTCGCGGAGCCCGGTTCCAGTTCCGTTGCCAAAGGGGAGAGCCTCGCCGACACGGTGCGGACCGTGTCCTGTTATGCCGATATCCTCGTGATGCGGAACCCCAAGGAAGGGGCCGCCCTCCTCGCCTCCCGGTACGCGGAGGCGCCGGTGATTAACGCCGGCGACGGGGGGCACCATCATCCCACCCAAACCCTGACGGACCTCTTGACCATTAAACGCCTCCGGGGCTCCATCGAAAACCTCACTGTGGGTTTCTGCGGGGACCTCAAGTTCGGCCGTACCGTCCATTCCCTGGCAAAGGCCCTGGCCCGTTACCCCCATATCAGGATGATCTTTATCTCTCCCCCGGAGCTGCGCCTTCCCGAATATATAAGCCAGGGAATCCTGGAAAAAGCGGGGATTGATTTTGTTGAGGCCAGCCGTCTTGAAGAGGTGATTCCGGAACTGGATGTACTTTACATGACCAGGGTACAGCGGGAACGTTTTTTTAACGAGGAGGACTATATACGCCTCAAGGACAGTTATGTCCTGAATACGGAAAAGATGAAGCTGGCCCGGCCTTCCCTCGCCGTTCTCCATCCCCTGCCCCGGGTAAACGAAATCGAGGTAGACGTTGACCGGGACCCCCGGGCGGTCTATTTTAAGCAGGTAAAATACGGCATGTACGTCCGCATGGCCCTTATCGCTTCGATTCTGGGAGTCATTCCATGTTAAATATCGCCAAAATAAAAAACGGCATCGTCATCGATCATATTAAGGCCGGGCTGGGGATACGGATCTTCAACTGGCTTGGGCTCAGCAAAGCCCCCTATACGGTGGCCTTTGTGGTGAACGCCAGTTCTGAACACATGGGCCAAAAGGACATCATTAAAATCGACAATACCATCGCCATCAATTTTGATATCCTCGGCCTTATCGACCCCAATATTACGGTAAATATCATAGAAAACGAAGAGATCACCCGCAAGATCAAATTGCAGCTCCCCGAGCGGGTGGAAAACATCCTCCTCTGCAAAAACCCCCGGTGCATTACCTCCACCGAGGCGTACATTCCCCACGTCTTCCACCTGGAAAACGCTGAGCAGCGGACTTACCGTTGTGAATACTGTGATGAGATCCGCTCCGCAGGGGATTTCCGCTAGTAACGCGCCGATTTTCTACAAAATACTGTTGATGAAGGCGACAATCCCATCCTCAACTTCTTCCCGGATATCCCGGTCATTATGAATTTCGTGGCGGTGCCCGGAATATAGTTTGGTTTTTACCCGCCGGTGTCCCGTATTGGCAAGCCAGTTGGACATCGCGTAGACTCCCTCTCCATAGTCCCCTACCGGGTCCTGATCCCCGGCGATATTGTAGATGGGAAGTTCCCGGGGAATACGTTCCGCCCATTGGGGGCCGATAATGGAGGCGACCAGTTCCGCCAGGGCGTAGAAAGACGCCACGGTGGGGGTCCGGTGGATGTTGTTCAAGGGATCCTCGCTATGATCCCGAACCACGTCGGGGTCCCCGGAAATCCAGTCGTTGGGGGTTTGGGGATTTTCGTAACGGCTGGTCATACCGCCAAAGAGTTTTCCCAAATACTGGGGGTCCGACTCATCTCCCCGGCCGGCGTCTATCAGGGCCTTGATTTCCCGCTTCACCGGTTCCAGGGCTTCCGAGAGGCCCTTGCCCGAAGTGCCGCATATAATCAAGCCCGCCAGGTGGGCACCGTAATGGGCGGCATAGTCCCGGACGATCATCGAACCCCAGCTGTGCCCAAAGATGATAAAAGGGAGTCCCGGATAGGCCGCGGTCACCCGGTCATGGAGGGTTTTTTCATCCTCCCGGGTGGTTTCGTAGCCCTTAATGCCGAAATTCCCCCAGGTATCGGAATCAGCGGCGGTTTTCCCATGTCCCACATGATCATCGGCGCTCACCACAAACCCCTCCTCGTTCAAGCGGAGGATCAAATGCAGATAGCGCCGGGAATGTTCTCCCAGCCCATGGACCACCTGCACAATGGCCCGGGGTTTTTTAATCGGAGTATATATCCAGGCTTTGATCGTATCTTTTTCATTGAAAGACCGAAAATCCAGCTCGTGTATCGCCATATTCACCTCCTCTCGGCATAACGAAACCACTCCCAAAACTAACTGAATTTTGGGAATGACTTTTATTATTATTGAACGAGATTGCCGGGCTGTCAAGAAGCATACAATTCAAGAAGTATGCAATAAAGAGCCTTTCCCAAAACCCGGTTGGTTTCGGGAAAGGTTTTCGAACCGGGACTAACGGCCGGCGGCGGCTTTTTTTTCGCTGAGTTTGGAAACCCCGGAGACCGCTACCATAATGCCCAGGGCGAGGAGCAGGATGGCAAAGATGAGCTGCAGACCGTCGGCGGCGACACTAAAGGTACCGTCGAACAACTTACCTCCCTTGGCCTGGATAGTGAATATCAGGGCGGTAAAGGTAACCGCCAGCATGATGAACATGGGCAGGTAGAGCATAACCCCCTGACGATTGGTCTTTTTCAGGAAGACCGCGCAGGCAATTAAGGCCAGGGCCGCCAGCAGTTGGTTTGCCGAACCAAAGAGGGGCCAGATGTTCTGGTACCCGAGGATTGCCAGGAGATAACCGACAAAAAGGGTGAGCAGGGTGGCCACGTATTTGTTTGCGAGGACCCGGGAGAGCCCTTGGGCTCCCTCAGAGCGGTCGTCTGAGAAGAGCTCCTGGAAGGCGAGGCGGCCCACCCGGGCAACCGAGTCCAGGGAGGTGAGGGCGAAGGCGGAAACCGACAGGGTGATCAGGGTATAGGTGGCATTTTCGGGGAGCCCGAGGTTCCGGAGGAACCCTGAAATGGCGCCGGCGAAGATCATGGGAGGCGTACCCGCGGGGAGTTTTCCCCCCACCGCGAGGGCCCCCACGGTGATCAGCGCTATCACCGCGAGGAGGCTTTCCACCAGCATGGCGCCGAAGGAAATCGGCAGCATGTGTTTCTCGTTATCGATCTGTTTGGAAGCGGTTCCCGACGCCACGAGGCTGTGGAAGCCCGAGACCGCCCCACAGGCAACGGTAACAAAAAGGACGGGAAAAAGGTAATTCCCATTCACCTCAAACCCGGTAAAGGCGGGGATGGATATGGCCGGCGCCGAAAAAACAATGCCGATAAAGGCCCCCGCGATCATGGCGATTAGCAGGAAGGAATTGAGATAATCCCGGGGTTGGAGCAGGGCCCATACCGGGGTTATGGAGGCAATAAAGATATAAATAAACACAAAGTAGAGCCATAGATTTTTTTGCATAAAGAAGGGGAAACGGAGCCCCAGGGCAATACAGATCACCAGGAGCGCCACCGCGACGATCCCGCTCTGCAAACCCTTGGGCTTTCGCTTTCTGATGAAGAACCCCAGGCCCACCGCCGCCATGATGAACAAACAGGAGGTAGTTGCCACCGAAGCGTTAGCGGCCACCTTCGCCCCTTCGGCATCGAAGCCGCCGAAGGTTCCCGCCACAATATCGGCAAAGGCGGCGACCACCAAAATGGAAAAGAGCCACACAAAGAGCAGGAAAAGCCGCTTTCCGGTTTTACCGATATAGGTTTCGATAATATAACCGATGGTTTTCCCCTTGTTTTTCACCGACGCGTAGATGGCGGAAAAGTCCTGGACCGCGCCGAAGAAGATGCCGCCGATGAGGATCCACAGCAGCACCGGCAGCCAGCCGAACATGGCGGCAATGATCGGCCCGTTAATGGGACCGGCCCCGGCAATAGAGGCAAACTCATGGCCGAACACCACGCTGGGTGAGGTGGGCACATAGTCAACCCCATCCTGAAATTCATGAGCGGGGGTTTTCTTTTGAGGATCGATCCCCCACTTGCGCGCCAGCCACCGGCCGTAAAAAACATAGGCCAGGAGCAGCACCACTGCGGAAACAATAAGCATCACCAAACCGTTCATAAATACTCCTCTGGGTCTGTTCCTCAATCCGGCTGGTTTTGGAACAAACCCTGTTAATATTGTTGGGCCGCGTATTCCACCCAGCCCCCTGAGGCCACCAGGGCCCGCTCAAACCCGTTCAAGATAAAGGGAAAGCGCGCTTCGCATTCCGCGGACGTGAAGGTCAAAACACCGGCTTCGACATCCGCCCGGAGGGTTGTCTCCCTGCCCGCGAATTCCTTGAAGATCCCCTCCAGAGCCTCCGCGTCCAATTCCGCGGCGATCATCCCGCAGTTGTACATATTCTGCCGGAAAATCCGGGCAAAACTTTCGGCAATAACCAGGTTGATGCCGTTCGCCTCCAAAACCCAGGGGGCATGCTCCCGGGAACTGCCGCATCCGAAATTCCCCCGGGTCACACTGGCCCCTTTGCCGGGGATATCCCGTTTCGGATCAAAACCCGGAAGTTTTAAATCCTCCAGAATATACGGTTTCAGGGCCTCCTTGGAATTCTCGGTCAAATACTTCGCGGGAATGATCTCATCGGTATTAATATCATTCCGGTCTAAAAACAACACGGAACCGCCAAAACGCTTCATATAATACTCCTATTACTCCTGTCCCCAGGGACTAAAACCCGCCGGGGGATACGATATACCCCGCCACCGCGGCGGCGGCGGCGGAAATTGGGCTCATCAGGTGGACCATGCCGCCCTTACCCATACGGCCGTAGAAGTTGCGGTTGGTGGTGGAGGCGCATACTTCCCCTTCGGCGAGGACCCCGTTGGACATGCCCAAACAGGCCCCGCAGGTGGCATTGGTGACGCAGCACCCGGCGTCCAGGAAGACCGAGATCAGCCCCTCCTTCAGGGCTTCCGCGTAGACCGCGGTGGTGGCGGGGGAAACAATGGCCCTGACCGTGTCCGCGATCTTCCGGCCCTTAAGGACCGCCGCGGCCGCCCGGAGATCCTCAATGCGGCCGTTGGTACAGGAACCGATATACACCTGGTCCACCCGGGTCCCCGCGAGTTCCCGGATGGGCTTCACCTGGTCCGGCTTATACCCTACGGTGGCGCAGGGCTCCAGGGTGGAACAGTCCAGGTCCACGGTTCCCCCATAAACCGCGTCGTCGTCGCTCCGCCATTTTTCAAAATCCGCCAGGGCCGCTTCTTTGGAACTATAGCTGCGGTCCCCTCCGGGGCCGATAAAGGGCCACAGGTATTCCATCGTAACCTTATCGGGCATACAGACCCCGCTGGTGGCCCCGGCTTCAACGGCCATGTTACAGATCGTCATCCGGCCCTCCATGCTCAGCTCTTCGGCCGCCGGACCCCGGAACTCCATCACCTTGTCGGTGGCCCCGGCGACTCCTATCCGGGCGATGACGGCGAGGATTACGTCCTTGGCCGTAACATAGGGCTTGAGGGTCCCCTCCAGATTTATTCTGAGGGATTCAGGTTTTTTAAAAGCGCAGACTCCCTTGAGGATCCCCACTTCCAGGTCGGTAGTCCCCACCCCCGCGGCAAAAGCCCCAAAGGCCCCGTGGGTACAGGTATGGCTGTCCCCCATAATGATGGTATACCCCGGCCGTACAAAGCCCTTTTCCGGGAAAATGGCGTGGCAGACCCCATTGCGGCCTATGTCGAAAAAGTCCTCTATCCCTTGGCGGCGGACCCATTCCCGCAGGATCTTCCCCTGTTCCGCGGTGTTTGAGTCCTTGGCGGGGCTCACATGGTCGATCACCGCCTTGATTCTGCGGGGATCAAAAACCCGGTCCAGATTTTTAGCGGCCAGGTCGTTCACCGCAATGGGGGTGGTTATTTCATGACAAAAAACCGCATCCAGGTTTAACACCCAGGTTCCCTCAAAGGGCCGGTCCCGTACATGGGCGTCAAAAATTTTTTCCGCTAATGTTTTTCCCATATTTTTTCCTCAAAAAAAATTTTTTCCGCCGCCAGGAGTTTGTTACGCTTCGCGCGTAAAACCTCCAAAAAGCGCCTTACAGGCGCTTTTTTACCTTGCAAACTCCTAAGCACGCCGGTTAATCGGGATTTTTGCGGTGCTGGTGGTGCAAAAATCCACAAGTGCAACAGGCTGCCAGGCGGTTCAAACCGGCTTACCGGTTTTCAAATTCTCCCTTGGGGGGAGT
>JAITEG010000197.1 GCA_031282145.1 Spirochaetaceae bacterium
TTTACCACTTCCGGGGTAAAGGAAAGGGGCTCAAAACTCGTACCCTTGCCGAGGACGGCAATCTTCCGCCCCGCCTTCACCGCCCCGTACTTGCTTTCCCAGCGCCGTTCTAACTGTTCCGCCTCCTCCGGCCTTAGTGTCTGTTCGGTCTTGAGTATCCCTTGCGGTATGGCGTTATGCTTCAGTAATTGGGAATTGGCTTTATTGGCGTAATAGTCCTGTTCAAGTTCGAGGGTAAGAGAGACAAGAGGATTAACACCCCGCAGCGGGTTCCACGGGTTCCAGTCCTTGAAGTGGATAATTTCGTCGGAAAATATAGGTACTAATTCGGAACCGGCATTGTAAAACCAGCGCCGCTTTTTGTTTATAAATTCGGCCCGCAAACCTTGTTTGCACATATCCAACCCCTCCTCCAGTTGGAGTTTGCGGGGGTTAAGAATATACAGTTGTTTCGGCAGCCCGCCTGAATAATCCGGGCCAAACCACCAAAACGCCTCGCCCTCTATAAACCACCATGCGGCGGTTTCCTTCCACAAATCGTATCTGCTGAGACATTCATTTGGTTTGTGGAACAGCGTATAGAGGGGGCCGCTTTTTAACTCAACCCCTTCTTTTTCCAGTACAAAATCCGCACGGGCAACATTGCGGATCAAAATACTGACCGCGATATTAACCCATGCGTTGCCTAGAAAGATGTCATTGAAGGGGTTCATATATAGATTACTAAAATTGTCATCAAAAGTCAAAGGATTTTGAGAAAAATTTTTTGTACCGGAATTCTTTTCCGCTGATTTTTCCTGTTTGTTATGCGAAAGCCATTTGAAGGGGTTCATTGAAAAATAACCCCCTGCTGCACGTCGCTAAACACCGCATACCGCAGGGCGTCCAAAAAATGGTCGTTTACTTTGACAACCTCCCCGCCCTCGTCCCGGCAGTAATCCCAAATCTCCGATAAAACCCCGGTACACTTTTCGGAAACGAAAAACTGGCGGCGTTCAATCTTGGCGTTGATAAAATCTATCCCGCTTTCAACAGAATTGTTTGCCCTGGTCCCGCCGGTTATTTCCTGTATGCGTTCCCCCCCGGCGGGATCGCAGTACACCGGCAGCCCCATATCACCGGGACAGGCAAGCAACCCTCTTGCCCCCAGTTCCTCATTGAAACTTTGGGTAGTCATATTAAAAGCCCCGTAATCACCGATGACGTAAATCACTTCTCCAACCCAGCCGATTTTGACAAAGGTAATGTTAAGCCCGAAATCCTGCCCGGCGGCGTAGCGGTCAAAGCGTTCAGGAAGGCCGGCGGCTTTTAAAATCATGCTCTCGTCAAAGCGGTCATATATCACGCCTTCCGCTATTACCCAAAGCCCGTCCCTAAACCGTGCCTTTTGTTTTTCGGGAAGCACGTCAAGAATGTCGGAGATATAGTCTTCCGGCAGGTTGTCTTTGTTATCCTCCGGGTTTAAGATCATCGAGGCGTAGAGTTCCGGTTTCTCTAAGGGTTCACCGGACAAAAAAGTCTTTTTCAAGACGAAAACCTTGTAGGCCCAATGGAGCGGGGAACCGGGGTTGCAGTCATACACGAAAAGGTTCCGGCAGCCCGGTACCCGCATAGCCAGCCGGGAATACGCTGTTGTTACGGCGGCATAGGACAGTTGGCTAATCTCGTTAAAATAAATCGTGTAGTACTCATGGCCTAAAATCTTGTCCGCCTGTTCCCGGTCTCCCAACCCGCCGATCCAAATTTCCGAGCCGTTAAAAAACGTGACCATGCTTTCATGGGCCAGATAGGTATAGCCGGTTTTCCCGATGGTATTATCAAGCCAGGGCAGCAGCGTTTCCCGCAGTACCGAGGAGCGGGCATCCTTCGCCCGGTAACGGCAAATCAAATGGCGGCTTCCGGCAAAGCGCAAGGCCCGGTAGATAATCGCCATAACAAGTACAGTCGTTTTTCCTGAACGCGAACCGCCGAACAGCAAAATATGTTTCGCCCCGCTTTTCAAAAGGGAAAGGGCTTTTCTCTGTACCGCGGTCGGCTTGAACAGTACCGTAGTTCCCATAAATCCCGCCTACAGCCCTTGAAAATCAGGGGTAAAATTCAGTTCCCCCTGTTTCGGTTCATTCCTGCCGTTACCCGCAGACAATCCGGCGGCTTCCCGTTCCGCCCTAATCGCCGTCTGTACCCATTCGGTAACAGTGCCTTGCGATAAATCATCAGGGTTCATGCGCTCAAGTTTCTCCTTCACCACCTCAAGCATTTTCCCGGTAACTTTCCTGTGCATTTCCCCCTGTGCCTCGATTGTTTTCCGGAACTCCTCTTGTTTCAATTTTTCCGTATAGCGGTCAAAGTCGGCGGCGCGTTCACGCCAGCGGAATTGAGTACACCAGTTACGCCACACCCGGTAACGCTTGTCCCGCTTGTCCTCGTCCTTCTCCGCAGCTTCTACCGCTTTGCGGATGGAACGTTCAGGCCCGTAATCACGGAAAGCGCAAAAAGCGGCGAAAGCCAGGGAGCTTTCCCCTGCCAGCCGCTCCCAGCTCTCATAGGGCAGCATTGCCGCTAAGGCATCGTGATGCCAGGCTTCATCAATCGCCTTGTCAAAATCCGTCATGCTTCCCCTCCGGTTCCAGCGTTTTCACTATCCGTTTCATCTTCCCCGCAATCTGTTTCTTCCCCGGCTTCTCCTCCCTCAAACAATTCGTTCTCCGCGACTTCATCCCTGTTTACCGGGGGGAATTTACCGCTGGTTTCAACCCACTGCTCAATTTCAGACAGGCGGAACCGGACGAGCTTCATGATTTTGTGGTAGGGAATGTCATTGTTAAGCACCCATTTCCTAACGGTTTTCTCCGCCACATCCAAATAGTCCGCCAGACCCTCAATGCTCAAATACGTTTCCACAGCCCTCTCCGGTTCTTCCGCAATCTGAAAAACGGCTGTCCCCGCCGTTTCATGCTTCATAAAGTACCCTTGCGGGGATTGGAAATAAACGTGAGTTTTCCGCAAATTTCAGGGTGTTGACAAAAAAAGCCCCCGCAAGGCGAGCGGGGGCAGGGTTCATTACTTTGTCAGGTCAGGAGGCTTTCTTGTTCTCCGGCCTTTCCACCAGCGTAAGGACAGATTTGTCTGTTTGAGCGGAAGGCTCTTTTTTCGTTTTAGGTTTCAGAAGTTTGGCCTGTATTTTCGGTACTTCCCCAAACTCCGAAGGGTCAAAATGCGTATACCATTCCGTCATCCTTTCGGATTTATGGCCCGTAACCGCCTGTACCTTCTTAACCGTCAGCCCCGCTTTTTGCAGTTCCGTATTGCAGAAATGCCGCCACGCATGGAAATTCAAACCCCGGTCGGAAATCTCGTCATCCGTCAAACCGATATTCTTAAACGCCTTCCTCAAGCCGTTTCCGATATGTTTCGGCGTTACCGGCTTTATCCCTCCGTCCAGCGAAAAAAGAAACCCCTCCCCGTTCACCTTAATCAGTTTCCGCAAGTCCCTCACCAGTTCGGCGGCCAGCGGAATATGGTGTTTTATCTTGGTTTTGGTTTCCCGGTAGCCGTACCCGTCAAACTGGCCGCAGAGGAACAGGTTTTTATCAAACACAAACTCCCCCCGCAGCCCCAGCACTTCACACATACGCATACCGGTCAGGGCGGCTAATTTATTGGCGGTACAGCGCAATACATCATTGCCCCACACCTTGCGCCAGTCGGTAACAAAAAGGTCTTTGAATTCGTCCACGGTAATGATTTTCAAATCCTTCCGGTCATTCATAAGCCTTTCAAACGCCGCAAGCGGATCGCCGGGAATAAGTTTTTTCTTTGCCGCCCATACCAGCATTGTCTTTAAGGTGCCGTAATAGCCGTTTATGGTGGTATGCTTGTACCCCTCTTTAATCATGTGGTCAAACCATTTTTCTATTTCGTCGGCGGTGATTTTATCAACCCTCATTTTCCCGAAGTAGGGCAGCAGCGTATATTCCACAACCCTCTGATTTTTGTCGGCGTAAGATTGCGTCAGCTTCCTCCGCTTTTTCCGTTCTTTCAGGTAGGGGGAGTTTTCCCAATCCCAGAACCCCGTGCAGTATTCCGCGAAGGTGGGCATCTCTTTAGGCCCCGGCAGCAGCCTCCCTTCCCTGTTCAGTTTGTTGCAGTAATTCCTTGCCGCCGTCTTGTTAGCCTCCCCCGTAGTCCACGGCCCCAAACGCCGCCCCTCGTCGTCATAGGCGTAGTAATACACCACCGTTTTCCCCGATGGAACCTTCCTGGTGAACAAAGTAAAGTCGTTATGCATGGCAAAAACCCCATTTTTTGAGAAATTGATGTCATACCTGATAACACCATTTTTCCCGCGTTTCGGGCGTACTGAACCAGCGACGCTAATTCTTTATGGGATAAGTATGTAGCCAAGAGCGGCCATGAACGCAACGTGAGCTTTCCGCAATGTTCAGGTTGTATATGACGTTTGGGCTGCTTACAATTTTATTTTAAAATCAATTGGATAATGATCTATTAAATCTGTCTTTATATCATTTCTTATTTTTATTTCCAATATATTGTCTTTATATTGAGAATTAATAAACACATAATCATTTTGATATTGATAATCCAACATGGTTGATCGCTTATTAATATCTATCATTTTAGTACAATCAACAAATCCAAATTTATTTATTTCTGAAAATAATATTATAAAATCATCTATTTCGGTAGAAGGGTATTCAGAACTAGCATTAAAATCTCCTACTAACAAAATGGCATGAGTATTTCTTGATTCTTTTATTGTTTCAATTTCACAAACAAGTTTTTTCAGCGATGGATGATACAGACAAGTTTTATAATCTTTTTGTAGATGAACATTTACAATAGTCATATTTTTATTATCAATAATAAAATCATAGCACATATACGCCAAAGAATTATTGTAAACACAATTTGTGAAGTAATATTTTTTTGATATTATCATTAACCCCCAATCAGGGTATTTATATGGATTCGTGTGATAAATATATTGACTATCACTTATACCCATTCTTATTATATTATCTTTTTCAATACCTTTGAATATAATAATTTCATCATTTAACATATTCAAAGAAGTTTCTTGCAAGGCTATAAAATTAAAATTGTTGTCATTTAGTATGTATTCTTTAGACAATTTTATCCAATCATTTTTTTCAAGAAGTGTCTTTTCAGAATTTCCTCTTCTTTGTTTCCAGAAATTCATATTCCATGTTCTAATGTTATATTCCATGGTTTTAAGTATATATTCTTCTTAATAAGTGTGTCAACTATTTTTCTTTAAAATTTTACAAAATTTCAGCCCAAATGTCATATAACGTTCCGGCTGTTGGCGACGTTTTTGCAGCCCGAATAGGGGCTTTGCGAAGCAAAGACTAGGGCTGCAAAAATGTGGGTGGAGTGAGCCGTGGGAGTGGAGCGTAGCGGAACGACCTAGGCGAACGGAACCCCGAGCCGCCTACCGGCGGCGAAGCGCAAACAGTCCTGTTATGCGAT
>JAITEG010000199.1 GCA_031282145.1 Spirochaetaceae bacterium
AGACAACGCCGGATGCGGATGTCTTGAAAAGACCCTCCAATTCAAATTATGGTATAGAGAGGAGTTATTATGGGAAGGATTAAAAGCGCGTTGGAAATAGCCCTGGAACGGACCGAATCGGTTCAGGGCGATAAGGCCAGCATTGATCAGTTTGAGGCAAAACAGCAGGGAAAACGGCTCGCCAATGAATTTCTTGGAGGGACTAAGGTAAACCTGGGGGACGAATTAAAAAAGACCCCGCCGGAACAGCAGGAATCCCTCAAACAGGGTATTTTTGATGTCCTCCTTTCTCAGATCACCCTTCCCCGGGGGGAGGATGATATAAAACGTATTGAGGCGGTGGGGAAGGGGCTCTCCCTAATCATCGGGGATTCTCGATTTTCTTCCCTTTATAAGCAGCTTATCGGGGCCCTTTCCCAATATCTGGACGAATCCTCCCGGTACGAAGAGGCCATCCGCCGTCAATACGCCCCAAAACTCCGCCAAAAGGAAGAGGAACTATCCCGGCGTTTTGGCCGCCGGATCGAACTGGATCCATTCCAGGACGCCGAATTTGTGGCCTTCTATAACCAGAGCATGGCTACCCTCAAGGGAAATTATGAGGCCGCGGTGGAAGAAGTCCGGGAGCAGGCCCTTCGGCTTTTTAACCGGTCAACCCCCTCCGGTTGAGGCTGAGGATGGGGAGCCTTACGCCCAAGAGGGGTGGTATGGCGGTTGGTAAACGTTTACATTTCTTTGACCCCTATCAGGACGGCCTTGTACCAATGTCGCCGAATATGTAAAAGAAAAGTCCTGGTCCGCTCATGTTAAGGAAATCATTGCGGTCGGCATCGCAAAAAGGGGCGTTAAAACAAAAGGTATAGATATAGTACCGAAAAGGAGGCGTGATGGAGATCAATCTTAGCAACAAAACCGCCCTGATAACCGGTGCTGGAGGCCAGCTCTGCAGGGTGATGGTCCGGACCTTGGTGTCCTGCGGCGCCCGGGTGTTTGTGCATTACCTTAAAAACAAGGCCGGGGTGGAGAGTCTGGTCCGGGAGATTCGGGAGAGCGGCGGAGAGGTCTGGCCGATTCAGGGCGATGTGCCCAGCCGGGAATCTATAGAAGCCTTAAAAGGGACCCTCTAGGAAGCCGCGGGGGATCCGGATATAGGGGTGAGCAATGCGGTTGAGCCAGTACGCCTGGACCTCTGTCTTGGAATTGGATCTGGCCTCCTTTATTTTTGCGACGATAAGATCTTTCCCAAAACCAATGTCTTAAATCTCTAGGATTTTTGGTGGAGAGGTATAGTACTTAATTAAAGACCTAAAATCGCCTGAGTTCCCGGTTTCACCTAAAATAGGGTAATCGTTTACATTTTTCTCTTGACAAATTGCCCGAATGGCCTGATCATAGACAGATAGGGTTTATGAAGGAATCATCCCCTATTCAGGTGGGTTTTGGGTTGACAGTGGAAAAGTCCCGGGAGATAAGGAGGTTATTATGGTTATTGGAGTGTCGCCGGTAATTAGTCCTGAGCTTTTGGACGCTCTTTTCCGTATGGGTCATGGGGATGAATTGGTGTTGGCCGATGCCTTTTTTCCGGGGGATACCAATAATTCCCGGGTGATCCGGGCCGACGGCATCCGGATTCCCGCCCTGTTAGAGGGGATCCTCAAACTGATAAACCTGGATTATGCAGTTCCCCATCCGGTGATGATGATGCAGGTTATGCCCGGGGATACGGCGGATCCCGCAGTGGAAGCCGCTTACCGGGGAGTGATAGACCGGCTCTGGCCAGGAACTCCCGCCCCGGAGTTGATTGAGCGTTTTGCCTTTTACGAACGGACGAAAAAGGCCTATGCGGTGGTAATGACTGGGGAAACGGTAAAATACGGGAATATCATTCTGAAAAAAGGGGTTATCCCGGTTTAGGCGCCCTCGGGCTTTTTATTCGATGGGGGTTTAATACCCCGCCCCTTGGGGCGGTTCAATCCCCTGTCGATGATAGCGGGGTAGTAAAACCCCCAGTACGATAAATTTCCTATCGAACCAACCATACCTCGTCCGCTTGCGGCGAGGTTGGTTGATTCGTACCGAAGGCTTTAATACTCTCTGTACGTTTCTGCGTACGAGTCTTGAGGCAGTTAAAGAAGGTATTAAACCCTGAGTGCATCCGCCAGTCGAGAACAACATATCGTGCCGAACCTTTGGTTTGTGTTCTGCCGTGCGGTTAGTGACTGTTTTTTGAGAATGTAAACGATTACATCGGAGGGTATATGAAACGGCAGACCATACGGGATGTTGCCGCCGCGGCGGGGGTTTCCATTGCCACGGTTTCCCGAACCCTCGCGCCGGATAAATCGGGACGGGTATCTGAAAATACCCGCCGGTTGGTATTTTCCGCGGTGGAAACCCTGGGATATCGTACCAACCACGCTGCGAGGAGCCTCAAGACCCGGTCCACCCGGACCATCGGAATTGTGGCCCCTGAGCTGGCCAATGATTTTTTTATGGAGCTGGCGGAGGGTATTGAAGGGGAGTTGGATGCCCATGGATATACCCTGCTTATCGCGTCTTCCGCCAATTCCGGGGAGGAGGAAAAAAAACGGCTTTCTGTTTTGGCGGACCGCATGGTAGACGGGATGGTGGTTATTCCCGCAGGGGCCCGGGGGGATCACCTCAAGGCCTTGGCCGGCCGGGGCCTTCCGGTGGTTCTGGTGGATCGGCTGGTGGAAGGGGCTGATCTTGACGCGGTGCTTTCGGATAACGAGGGCGGGGCCTTTGAGCTTACCCGGGCGCTCCTCGCCGATGGATACCGGCGGATAGCCTTTATCGGGGGGGACATCACCATATCCACCGCCCGGGAGCGGCTGTCCGGATTTGGACGTGCCCTGGCGGAAGGGGGGATTCGGCCCGAACCGGATTGGATCCGTCTGGGAGGTATGGGCGTGGAAGACGGCTATAGGGGGATGGATACCATCTTAAAATTCCGCCGCCGTCCCGAAGCCCTGGTGGCGGTGAATCTTTTAGTTCATCTGGGCATGGAACGGTGTCTTTTGGACCACAACCAAGGATCCAGGGAAAAGGAGCCCCTGGTTATTGCCGGGTTTGATGAAACTGTCTATACCCCCTTTTTGCCGGCATGCCGGTATATCGCCGCCCAGGATGCCATGGGTATCGGAAAACAGGCGGTTCAGCGGATCCTGGAACGGATCGCGTTGAAAAAAAACTCTGATGGATCAGAGGCCGCCCTGGAAACCACTGGGGGAGAGATTATTCGTCTCCCGGTAAAGATTATCCGTCATCGTGGTAAATCAAGGTTTTCTGATAAGGCGGTTCCGTCATATAACGAAGAAAATTATTCCAAAATTTCGATTTTGGAAAAGTAGTCTATAAATTTATTTTTTGGAGGAAACTATGGCTGATCTATCAAGTCTCAAGGTAAGCACCCCGGTAAACCGTTTCAGGGGGGCCTTACCGAAAATCGGAATCAGGCCCACCATTGACGGGAGGCGCCGCGGCGTACGGGAGTCTCTTGAGGAAGTGACCATGGGCATGGCCCGGGCGGCGGCAAAACTCATTACCGAAAACCTCAAACACCCCAACGGCTTTCCCATCGAATGTGTTATCGCCGATACTACCATCGGAGGGGTGGCGGAAGCCGCTGCGTGCCAGGACAAATTTTCCCGGGAGAACGTGGCGGTCACCCTGACGGTAACCCCCTGCTGGTGTTATGGATCGGAAACCATGGATATGGATCCGCAAACTATCAAGGCGGTTTGGGGTTTTAACGGAACCGATCGGCCCGGCGCGGTCTATCTTGCCGCGGTTCTGGCCGCCCATAGTCAGAAAGGGCTCCCCGCCTTCGGCATCTATGGCCGGGATGTACAGGACCTTTCCGATACCGGCAATATCCCCTCAGATGTGAAAGACAAGATCCTTCGTTTTGCCAAGGCCGCGCTGGCTGCCGCCTGGATGCGGGGTAAAAGCTATCTTTCCATCGGTTCCGTATCCATGGGTATTGCCGGTTCCATCACCAATGCGGACTTTTTTCAGGAATACCTGGGGATGCGGAACGAATACGTGGATATGTCGGAACTGATACGCCGTTTTGAGGAACGGATCTATTCCGATGCGGAATACAAACGGGCTCTGGCCTGGACCCGGGCTAACTGTAAGGAAGGGGCCGACAACAACCCCCCCAAGGAGCAGCACAGCCGTAAGCATAAGGATGATGTCTGGAAAACCTGCGTAAAAATGGCCCTCATTGTCCGGGACCTGATGGTGGGAAATTCGGACCTCCGGCGGAAGGGACTCGTCGAGGAATCTCTGGGACATAACGCCATAGCGGCGGGTTTCCAGGGACAGCGGCAGTGGACCGACCACTTCCCCAACGGGGATTTTATGGAGGTGATCCTTAATTCGTCTTTTGACTGGAACGGCATTCGGTCCCCCTATATCGTGGCCACCGAAAACGACTGCCTCAACGGGGTGTCTATGCTCTTCGGCCACCTCCTCACCGGAACCGCCCAGATCTTCTCCGATGTGCGAACCTACTGGAGCCCCGCGGCGATTGAACGGGTCAGCGGCTGGAAACCCGAAGGGGGCGCGGCGGGCGGTCTTATTCACCTGATCAATTCCGGCGCCACTACCCTGGACGGGACGGGCAAACAGCGGAAGGATGGTAAGCCCGCCATGAAGCCCTTCTGGGAAATTTCCGCGGAAGAAGCCGGGGCATGCCTCGACGCGGTCCAGTGGCGCTATGGAAGCTTGGGTTATTTCCGGGGAGGGGGCTATTCATCGGATTTCCTTACCGAAGGGGATATGCCCGTTACTATGTGTCGGCTCAACATGATCAAGGGGGTGGGTCCGGTACTGCAGATCGCCGAGGGGGTTACCGTTACCATTCCAGATCATGTCCACGACAAGCTGGACCTCCGCACGGATCCGACCTGGCCCACTACCTGGTTTGCTCCCCGGCTCACCGGGCAAGGACCCTTCAAAGACGTGTATTCGGTGATGGCCAACTGGGGCGCCAACCACGGCGCGATCTCTTATGGTCATAACGGCGCGGACTTTATCACCCTGGCAAGTATTCTCCGGATTCCGGTGTGCATGCACAATGTGGATCCCAACCGGATCTACCGTCCCAGCTACTGGAGCGCCTTCGGCATGGACCAGGAAGGGGCGGACTACCGGGCCTGTGCCGCCTTGGGTCCTCTGTATAAATAGGGTTTACGCAGCCATAGCAGCCTGTTGCACTTGTGGATTTTTGCATCACCAGTACCGCAAAAATCCCGATTAACCGGCGTGCTTTAGGAGTTTGCAAGGTAAAAAATCGCCTGTAAGGCGCTTTTTGGAGGTTTTACGCGCGAAGCGCAACAAACTCCTAGGGTAAGAAAGTACAAGACTTGTTCGATGAGTCTCCTGATTGTCGAACAAGTCTATTTCTCTCCCGCACGGGTCCCAAGGTAGAGGAGGCGTACCCTATAGCTGTTTTCGGCTTTTGTGGTATAATAGTTTTAGAATAGCACGGTTCGGAAATTTCGGTTTTCTAATCATGCCCGCTAAAATATGCGAAGGAGGTTTCCCATGCCGGAACCCGCGAAAAGAGACGCCAAAGCCCCAAGATTTCTTGAGATTACGATAAAAGACAGCGAAGGTAAGGTCTGGACCACGGTGTACGCCCAGGCAAAGGATTTTTCCACCGGTTCGGTCGGTTATTATGCGTCTGAAAAGGCCACCAACCCCGAAAGCGCCGAGCGGTATCAGTGTAGCCTCAGTTTTACCCTTATAGGCTCCAAACCGGGAAAGTAACCTCTCCGCACCAAAGCGGAGAGGCAAAACCTGAAGATCGACGCCCGGGCACCGGAGTTACTGAAGCGGCGCCCATTTATCCCGCTACGTCCCAAAGATAACGAAGCTCTGTCCCTCCAGGGTACAGGTTCCGTTTTCCAGGCGGCCTTGGCCGATGGAGTAGAGGGGACTGCCCCCTGAAACTTTGATCGGGGCGCTTACCCTTTGGCTCTCGGGGTTTACCGCCAGAATCAGGGACCCCCGCTTATACACAAAGGGGAGTTTTTCTTTTTCCGCATAGAGGATTTCCAGATTAGGCCGGCCGTCAAGTTCCTCATGGGTTTGGCGGAATTTCAGAATTTCCTTAACCGTATGGTATAGGGAAGCGGGATTTTTTTCCTCCGACTCCACCGTAGGGGCGTTGGGGGCACTGTCCACGGGCAGGTAGAGGGCTTCCTCCGGGGCGGAGGAAAAGCCCAGGTTTTTTCCCGCCCTCCACTGCATGGGGGTCCGGGCACCGGTACGGAAATACCCCCCCTCTTTGGTGGGAAGGTCCAGGTACCGCATACCGATTTCGTCTCCGTAATACAGGAAAGGAACTCCCGGCAGAGTAAAGATCATCCCGTAGGCCAGCTTCAATTCCTCTGGGGTCAGGTTAAACCTGGTACGGATAGTATCGTGGTTCCCGGTGATAAGACTGATAAAGCCTGAGTTTTTGGTTTTTTCATACCGGGGCAGGTAATCGTCCAGAAAGAGGCGGATATCACCCCCCCCATCTTTTTTAAAAAAGCTCCTGTCCTCTTCTATCACCGCTTTACCGGGGCTGTTGTTGTACCGGCGAAACAGGGAATAATACCCCCCCCCCACTATGTGGTTTAAGAGGAAGTCCGCGTGAAATCCCGCGGGAAGGGATAACTCGGGGTTGCTCCATTCGGCCACCAGCATCGCTTCAGGGTATTCCTTATCCAGCATGGCCCTGATATTCCGCCATATCGACGAGGTACCGCTTTTTTTGTCATCATCATACTTTGCCAGGGATTCCGCCATATCCACCCGGAATCCGTCACAGCCCAGATCAAGCCAAAACCGCATGATATCCTTCAGGGCTTCCCGGGTAGCGACGCAGTCGGGATGGTCCAGGGGAAGCTGCCAAGGTTTACGGGGCTGGTAAAAGCCGTAGTTCAAGGCGGGCTGGCATTTAAAAAAGTTGATGATATAGGTTCCGTCCCGGGGAGCTTCCCCACCGATAAACCCGAGTCCTTCCGCCCGCTCAAAACAATGGCCGGTCCAAATAAAGCGGTTGGAAAATTCGTTGGGCTCCGTCTTGCAGCTTTCCAAAAACCACGGGTGCTCCTCCGAGGTGTGGCCGGCCACCAAGTCCAGGATAACCCGCATGTCCTTTTTATGGGCTTCCGTAAAAAGCCGGACCAGATCCTCATTGGTACCATACCGGGGGGCGGCCTTTTTAAAGTCCCGCACGTCATACCCTGCATCCTTAAAGGGTGAATCAAAACAGGGATTGAGCCATAGGGCATTACATCCCAAGCCCTTGATATAATCAAGCTTTTGGATGATACCTTCAAAATCGCCTATCCCGTCTCCATTGGTATCATAAAAGGATTGAGGATAAATTTCATAAAAAATCGCGTGGTTAAGCCATTCAGGCATATGAACCTCCTTAAAGTTAAGAGAAAAAAGTTAAGAGAAAAACCGGTCAATGAAAAGGATCAAACCAATTCTTCGATCCGGGCAATAAGAGCTTCGGTATAGGCGGTAATATCCGGCACTTCGGTTTTTTTCACCCTAAATCCCACTGCCCCCGGATGTCCGCCTCCATTCCGGATATCCAGAACCGATAAGACCCCCCGGAGATCCAGGGTCGAAAACTGTGCGCTCCTCCTCAACCGGAACTGGATAAAATCCGAAAGATCTTCGTCATCATAATACACCACCATCCCCAATTTACCGCATTCTTCCGCCATGGTATCCGCCGCCGCTTTGGATATGTTCACGATAAGATCTACCCCGTATAAACTGAACATTTCCGCGGACCGTGCTTTATCAAGACAAACATAATAGATCAATTTTGATTTTTGTCGCAAAGCCATAATTTCGTCATAACACTTTTTTTCCTGCACGGAAAATCGTTGGATCACGTCGAATATCGCTTCCATGGAAGAAAGATTACCCTTACCTTTAACGGTTTTTTCAAAAAGCAGCCGGTCAAAGATCCCGGTAAAAATCCGGTAGTACCGGCGCTCCCGGGAACTTTTGAGGTACTTCCCCATCTGGGAATCCCCCACAACGCCGGTCAAAATAGCCAGAGCGATGTTCCGGGACAAAAAATCCTCCGCCTTCATCCCAATTTTTTTTGCCAGTTTAAGGGCCATATACCCCAAAAGTTCGCAGGTACTGGAAGCCTCCGATACGAGGCAATAACCGGGATCCCCCGTGTATTGGGTATCTAATTGAAGATGATGATCTATTTCGATTTTTCTTATAGAAGGATCTTCCATAAGCCGGGCTATGGATTCATTCATGGCTATCATATCCGGTTTGGGGGTGTCCAGGATCACCAGGGTTGAAATATTTAGAAGATTCACTGCTTTACCATAACTTACGGAGATGTTGTTGTATTTACAAATAGCCAGGAGGTAATTAAATTGCTCCTGGACCGGACCGGAAATGAAAATAGTTGCTTCCTTTTGTAATTTACTTAATAAAAGGGCAAAGGCAACCAAGGCCGCCACACAATCCGTATCCGGGTCCTTATGGCCGAGCAACAAAAAAAAGTCGTTCTTTTGAATTGCATCGATGATATTATCCACCTGGCGTTTTTTTTCGGCAATGGTTTGTATTTCCGTCTTCATATCCCATTTCTCCTTATATTTATTCTATCACATTTTGCGTAAATTAACACCGCCCCTCATCTATCCTCAGGCGGGGAAAAAGCGGTCAAGCTTATAAAAAAGCCGGCCCGCTTTTCCATCGTATAACCATAAACCCGGCAGCCCCTACATTCAAGTCCTCCCGCTCTTCCCAAAGGGCGATAAGGGCGGGACCGGTAAGGCCGATACCGGTATAGCTGAATTTTTCAGGAAGGCTAGGCAGGGTAAATCCGCCGGTTTCTATGGTCCCCTCCCGAAGCTTTCCGTATACCCCTTTCCCACCGGGGAATAAAACCAGCCCCTGGGGATCTCCGGGAAAACCGGCGCCGCCGCCCCGGTAGTACCCTGAAAGTTCGACAAATTCCCCGGTTTCCCCTGCCGGGGGAGGGGTTTCTGAAAAATAGCGGGTTCCCCCGGATTCAGCGAAAGTGACCGCCGCCACCGGAATTGTCCCCGGACCGCTGAGTTTGAAGGCTTCTTCCAGGAGCCGCGCCAGCAAGGCCGGGGCTTCTCTCACGGGGGAAGGTTCGGAAGCGCTTCTGAAATCCCCGGCGGAAGCAGGCTCCCCCGGACTGGCAAGGTCCGGGCTGCGGAAATATACCGGTTTATCCCTCCCCCGGTTTTCCCCCCGGTAGTACCAATAACCGTCCTTTCCCAGGCGGAGGGCATCCGCCTCCCATCCTTCTCCCGCAGGAAGGCTCTTCAGGGCCGGAAGCTCAAGCCCTATGGGCTTGGAACCGCCGGGGATTAGTCCCCAGGCCAATCCCCGGACCGGAGGCTCCGGGGGAACCGCCAAGGGCTCTTCAAAAAAATCGTTCCGGTATAAAAGAACGGCCGGGGTTTTTTGGTATAAGAAAAGGGAAGCCACCGTATAGTTTTCCCAGCCGGCGGCATCCGTCACCGGGTAAAGGGCCACATCTTCCTCGCCGGCGGGGATAAAGACCAAAAAACCGCTCCGGTTTACCGTCCCAATCAGACGATCTTCCTGGATTAAAAATCCCGTCATCCACCGGGTTAGGGGCCAGGGTTCAAAGGGCTTGAGCGAAGCGTCCCCAGGGGAATCCACCAACTCCGGTTTTTCCCGGCCAAGCTCAAACCACAGGGGGGTTTCTCCGGGCCTGAGTATCGCCAGAGGGGACATCCACTGGGTGGAAGCGCTTATCCCCTTGGGGGATTGGCCGGCTTTGACGCTGGATTCGGCCTTTACGGGCGTTTCCTGGGAACAGGAATAATACCATAGTCCCGCTAATAAGACCAATACCGCCAACCCATAGTTCCGGAAAAATCCCATACCCTAATTTACCACATTATTCTCTTTTGGGAAGCACCCTTGAACCTGACCGGTTTAGTCCCGGGGGATCCAAAGCCACACCCCCTGGGTACAGCGGAGCAAACCCTGGGCGGTAACATAGGTATCCACCTCCCCGGTAACCGGGAACAGGGCGGTTTCATCCTTTTCCAAAAAACGACCTTCCTGGAAGGGGGATGTCCCCAGATATAAGCCGCTTTGAGGTATAGTAACCGGAAGTTCTTCCCGGGGGGCGGGTTTTATCCGCCGCCGATCAAACCCCGATTGTATGGTCCTGACCGCCACATCCCTCCAATCCGTAAGCCAGGGATCACGCCGTACCTCCTCGTTTATATCGGAACTTTCCATCAGGAGGCGGAATCGGGGCCAGTCAAAGTAATGGGGCTGCCGGTTTTCCGTGCCGGATGCGCCGTCGACACCTCCCGCGTCCCGCAGGCAGAGATAAACCCAGGCGTCAACCCCCCCCCTCCAGGAGAGGGATATTCGGTTCTTTTCGACGTCAAAGGGGAACAGGGCTCCCGCCGGACGGAATATTCCCGGCGCTATACCCCGTCCCGGCCAGAAGGGATAGGCGATAACCGGGGTGGTCCATTCCACCATGATATCCAATTCCGGAAGGGAGGATCCATCCTTTTCCAGGATTTTGATCTCTCCATCAGGATTTATCCATTCCAGCCGCCATTGCGGCGGTCCCAGGAGGTTTTCCCATTCCGGAGGCAGCGGGGGCAGCCCGACCCGGTAATCGGAAGGAATAATCCGGTTTTCACAGGAACCAAAGGTCAGTATACCCGGGAGGAGGGTAAATAAAAGCAGGTAAATCTTCCTGCAGTGCCCCAAAGGGGGACTAAAAAAAATTGATTTCATATATATTATATGGCAATAAGATACGGTTTGCTTTAATAGCTTGCGGGAAAACATAATTTTTTACCGATTCCGGTGCTGGCCGCCCTCATATAGAAACGTTTTTCAAAATTAACCGGAATTATTTTTTTATAGAGAAGATTGCTTATTTTGCTGGTTTATGGCATACTACAATATAATGGAAAATCATGAAGAATATCGAAAAAAACTTTCCGACATCTTAGATGCCCGACGGAACTGGCTTGAAAAGACGGAATTAGTAAAATTAAAAGAAGAATTTCGTAGTTTTCATACGGCCTATTTAGGACTCTATAACCTTTTTCTCAAAAAAGGACTTATTCATGAGGACCCCTATAAACATGAAGCTAAAATAGGGGAGATTCAGGTCCCTGAAACCGAATCTTTTGTTGAAACAAAACGGACTGAACAGTTAAGTATCCGGCTTTCCAATTACGATAATCAACTTGATTTTCTGGTTAATTTTTATCAATTCAGCGTCGATTTTCTTACATTGGATAGGATAAAAAAAATTCTTGCCCTGGTAAAATATATTGATTGGATTCACTTAAACACCGATAGTTCCTCGGCGAATACCCGGGCCATAACGGAGTTCATCAGCCAGTTAAAAATTGGGGGTGACCCCATGGCAACGACTCTGATATCCGAATGCTTGGGCGACTTTAACCGGATCATTCCCCATATTCTTACTATTTTAAAGGAAATAACCGAATTTCAACGGGAAGATTATAAACTTGCCATCCGCCTTGGTATAACGGCGGGAATATCTCTGGAGCCGGCCTCGGCGGTATCTCAGATACGAAAAAAGTTTACCGCCGCCATGCCTGGTAAGCCCTTTTATCCGGATCTGGTGGAAGAACTGGTTAGAGAAGATTATTCTAAGGAAGGGCCCGCTTTACAGGAAAAGATTCTAAAATCGTTACAGTTACCCGACAGCAAACCCAAGGTGGTGAAAGCTCCGGTGTCCTTTAAAAACATCATTGTGGAAGGGCTGATAGTTATTGCTTCGACGGCTTCCACCCTTAACGAGATTATTTCTAAATTTGATGAAAATGGGAACCTTTTGGAAAACCGCCGGAAGAATTTATGGGAAAAGATAAGGGAAGTCATCAAACAGATGTTACATAAGGAGCCGGAGCCGACTATTTATGAGGTGGAGTACATCGATAGTGTCAAGGGGGTTTCGGTCAAAGAAAAGATTAATTATACTAACTTCCGTTCCGATATGGATCGGAAAATTCGGAACCTTTTCAGTATAACCCGTAGCGGTTGGACCAAGCTTGAAGCTCTTGAGGAGGAGCAGTTGATAACCCTCCTGGAAAGAAGCATCAGGGATGTTCAATCCCTGCATAAGACCCTATCGGCCCTAGATGATTTTTTCAAATTGGAGATCGATAAGGAAGATCGGGAAAAAGTCAAGGGAATAAAACCTGAATTAGCCACCATGAAAAACGCCATCATCAAAGCCAACCAGAAACGCCATGAGTATAGTGCCCAAAAAGAGGAAGAGGAACAGTTCAAACGGTTAGGTATCAATACCGATATATAACCGGAGGGGAAAGTCGATGAAAAAAAAGGTAATCATGAGTCTGGATCAATCCCAGAACGCGGTTGGTTTAGAAAAAGCCGGTGTTTTGAAAAAGTCGTTAATCTTAAGTTTTTTGGTTATGCTTATTCTGGCCTGTACCACTTCTCCCGTGATGGAGGAAGCCCCGGCGGAGGCGGCCGTACCGGCCCCAGCGGAGGAAGCCCCCACCCGTGAACCGGAAGCCGGGCCGCCACCGGAATACGCCGAACCCCGGCCCCGGGTACGGATCCGGGATGAGCTTACGGTGGCCCTCTCCAAAGGGGAAGCGGTGGAATTGGATTTCCGTAAATCCTACCTTGCCAGCGAAGCCCAGGTTTTCACCGCCCTCTATGAAGGGCTCTTTTCTTATCATCCCTTTACCATGGAGCCGGTTCCGGCCTTGGCGGCACGGTGGGTTGTTTCGGAGGACAAAAAACAGTGGACCTTTACCATTCGGGAAAACGCCCGGTATTGGAACGGCGATCCCGTCGAGGCGGAAGATTTCCGACAGGCCTGGATTTCCCTGCTGGATCCGGCCCGGGAATCTCCTTATTCTTCCCTTTTTGATATTATTGAAGGGGCACGGGATTTCAGGAGCGGCAGACTCCAAGATCCCAATCAGGTGGGTATCCGGGTGGAAGCCCCCAAGACCCTGGTGGTGCGGTTGAATGCCCCGGCCGCTTTTTTCCCCAGTATGCTCTGTCACCATTCTTTCAGCCCCATTCATTCCACCATGGCGGAGGTGGAGGATTGGACCGGTACGAGCCCTATTTCAAATGGGCCCTTTTACGTCCTGGAACATCAGGAAGAAGCTATTGTTTTAACTAAGAATCCCCATTATTGGGATGCGGGCCGAGTTTCCCTGAACCGGATCATCCTCCGGTATACTGAAGATGGGGATAAAGCCGCTTCTCTCTGGAATTCCGGCGAGGCCCGGTGGATCTCCGGGGAGGTAAACTTGGAAGTCCTCACCGACCGTAGTGGTATTGTAGTAAACCCCCTCTTTGCTACCCATTATTATTTTATCCGGTCCGCCAGAGCCCCCTGGAACGATTACCGGGTCCGGCAGGCCCTTTCCCTGGTTCTTCCCTGGGATGAGATCCGGGAGGGATATTATCTTCCGGCAAAAACCCTGATTTACCCCATCCCCGGTTATCCTAAAATTGAAGGACTGGATACCACCGATGTGGAAGAAGCCCGGCGGCTCCTCTCCGAAGCGGGCTTTTCCGGAGGGAAGGGACTGCCGGAACTGGTGATGCGCCTCAACCCCTCCCCGGACGCTGCCCGGGTTGGAGGGCTCATGGCTACCGCCTGGATGGAAGAATTGGGGGTTAAGGTAAAAATTGAAGTAGTGCCCTATGGTCAATATTTTCAAGCGCTTAAACAAAATGATTATGAAGTGGGATTTTCCACCTGGATAGGTGATTTTGCGGATCCCTATACTTTTTTACAGATGTGGCGCCGGGATTCCAACTTGAATGATGCCAGGTATGACGATCTCGACTATGAAAATTTGATGGAAGAATCCATGGCCGAAGAAGGGGAGAAGCGGTGGCAAATCCTATCCAAGGCGGAAGAACTACTCCTGGAACGGGGAACGGTCCTTCCTATTTTTTACAGTCCCGCCTTAAATGTGGTGGATATGGACGAACTGGACGGGTGGTTTCCTAACGCATTGGATATTCACCCCTTCAAGTACCTATTCTTTAAGGCTTTCCGGCCCCTGCCGGGGATTGCGCAAAACCATGAAGAATCCAGGGGGCCTATTAACACATCCGCGTTTTTGTGTTATAGTTTATTATAAATGAGTGATGCGGTTGTGTGTTTTAAGATTAATCAAAAAGTAGTTTATCCAAGTCAAGGGGTAGGAATTATCTTTTCGATAGAAGAAAAGGAATTCAAAAATGAAAAGATCCTCTATTATGTTATCTATCTTGAAGTGTCGGATATGACTATCATGGTTCCGGTGGATAAGGCGGAAGGCTTAGGGATTAGGGCTATTGTTTCAGAAGAAGAGGCCCTTCAAGCCTTGGAACTTATCGGTGAGGATTATGAGCCCATTCCTTCAGATTGGAAACTCCGGTATCAGATGAATTTGGACCTGCTCAAAAAGGGAAGTGTTATGGATATAGCCGCCATAGTTCGTTCCTTGTATCACCGAAGTAAAGTTAAAGAATTACCTATTCTGGAACGAAAACTCTACGACTCTGCCCTCAAACTTTTAGAAGACGAGGTTACTTTTTCCCTTAAAAAGCCCAAAGAAGAGGTGGAAACCATGATTTTTAACCGGCTGGAGTCAAAATAAGCGGTTATGGATGCCCCTATCGCCGCGGTAATTGCCGCAGCCGGTTTTTCACGCCGTATGGGGGGGGATAAGAAGGAGTACCGGCCCTTGGGAAGGGGGATGACCGATGGGGAGGGAAAACCCCTTTCGGTATTGGGAGGATCGGTTTTGGCTTTTGCGTCCTCTCCCCGGATAGATCTGGTGGTAATCGCCGTCCCCGTCGATGGGGAGCGGGGAGAGTATGCGGCCAGGCTTAGTCTCCCCGCTCGGTTATTATACCCGGCCGCCAAACCCCGGATCTTGTTCGTCCCCGGGGGCGTAACCCGGCGTTCTTCGGTTCACCATGGGCTTTCCCTGTTGGATGCCTACGGACCCCGGCTGGTGCTAATCCATGATGGGGCCCGGCCCTGGGTTGATGGGGACTTGATTGACCGGATCATTGCCGCTGCGCTCGAGTACCGGGCGGCGATTCCCGTGATGCCTCTCACCGAAACCCCCAAAGAGTTAGGACCCGAGGGGTTTGTCGTCCGTCATCTCCGGCGTTCCCTGGTAGGAACCGCCCAAACCCCCCAGGGTTTTGCCTTCCCGGAAATTCTCCGGGCCCATGAAAAGGCCGCGGAACGGGAGCTTGCGGAGGGCTTGGAATATACCGACGATGCTGAAATTTGGGGAGAATTTTGCGGGTCTGTGGCAGCTATTCCCGGATCCGCCGGGAATCGGAAAATCACCTTTCCTGAGGATCTGGGGCGTCTATGATACGGATTGGGTTGGGCCGGGATATCCATCGGCTGGTACCGGGGAGGCCCTTTTTATTGGCCGGCCTGGAGCTTCCTGCGGAGCGGGGGGAACTCGGACATTCCGATGGGGACGTGCTGGCCCACGCCGTGACGGACGCCCTTTTGGGCGCCGCGGGACTCGGTGATATCGGGGAATTTTTTCCCCCGGAGGATTCCGCCTGGAGGGATGCGGATTCCATGGGGCTGTTAAAAACCACCTATAAAAAGGTCAAGGACCGGGGGTGGAAGCCGGTGAATGTGGACTGTATAGTGATATGCGAAACTCCCCGGATTCTTCCCTATCGGGAACCTATTCGGGATGCTCTGGCAGCGGTATTGGAGCTCCCCCGGGAAGCGGTTTTTGTTAAGGGTAAAACCAATGAAGGTATGGGACCGGTGGGGGAAGGCCTCGCGGTGGAGGCCCTGACGGTTTGTCTTTTGGAACGGGAATAATGGAAACACAACCTGATTGGAAGGGGATCATCGGGTCCCTGCAAAAATGGCGGGATACTACCCTCCGCGAAGGCAGCCGGGACAACCGGGACCCTTCGGTAACCACCGTAGCGGAAAAATACAAACAAGACCCTTGGGCGGTATTGGCGTCCACCATCCTGAGCCTTCGCACCAAAGATGAGGTAACGCTGGTATGTTCCGCGTCCCTCTTGGAAAAAGCCCCCACTCCCCAAGCCCTCCTCTCCATCCCGGAGAAAGAACTGCTCGCCCTGGTGTATCCTGCGGGGTTTTATCGGACCAAGGCGGAAAGTCTACGGAAAATAGCCCGGATCCTGGGGGAACAATACGGCGGTAAGGTACCGGCGGATATGGAAGCCCTCCTGGCCCTGCCCGGGGTAGGCCGGAAAACGGCAAATCTGGTCCTGATCGAGGCCTTTGATATGGACGGGATCTGTGTGGATGTTCATGTCCACCGGATATGCAACCGCTCGGGCTGGCTAAAATCCCGAAGTCCCAATGAAACCGAAGGGATCCTCCGGCAAATTCTACCACGAAAATACTGGAAAGGGATCAACGCCCTCCTGGTCCTCTACGGACAGCACCTTTGCAGACCGGTGAGTCCCTTTTGCTCCCGGTGTGTGATTCAAGCCCACTGCCAAAGGGTTGGGGTGGAAAAATCCCGATAGAAGAAAGCATGGGCACTGCCCCACTTTTGCCCCGCAGACTCCTCGCTGGCTAATCTACGGAACCCAATTCCAGGATAAGCTCCACCTCGCCCTTGGCTAGTTTGAGGGACCGGGCTATCTCATCCACCGACCAGCCCTGACGGTGCAGTTTGATCACATTTTCCCGCACCGCCCGGGGGGGGGCGCCCTTTTCCCTGGGGGCCCCCTTACCCCGTTCTTCCTTGAGGAGGGAACCCATAAGTTTAAGCTGGTCCTGAATTTGCCGTTTTAACTCGTCAAACCGGGTTTCGGTCCGGGCAAGCCATTCCCGGGCAACCTGCACGGCCTCGATCCGTTTCTCGATATCCGTAAGGCTGAGGTCCAGGACGGACATTTTTTCCGACGCTTCTATGACTTTTTCGTTATCCTGACTGAGTTTTTCTATGGAAGTCCGGACCGGTTCCAATTCTTCGGAGAAACGGCCTAGATCTTCGTTAAGACGCCGTATCGTGGCTTCCGTTTCCTGAAGGGTTTTAAAATTGCGGTCGATGCCGGTATTGGTTGCTTCTAGGGTTTGATTTTTCTTTTCGATCCGTTGATATTTTTCCTCCACATCCGCCATGGCATCGCTTAACTGCCGGATCCGGACCTGGATGGCCTGGAGGGTATCATCGGAAGTAGAAATCTGGGCGAGTTTTTCCTCCACCGCCTGGGAAGTTTGAAGGATCCTGCCGAAATCAGCTTCCATAAGCTCGATCCGGCGTTTCTCCGAAAGAAAACGGGTCATCCGGGAACTGATGTCGTCTTCCAGGCGTTTTATCTTGATGAACTGGGCTTCCAATTCGGCGGCCTCGGAACGGCGCTGATCCAAACTAGCCATGTCTGCCTCAAGGTCCTCGATGTGATGTTCCAATTCGGTTTTTAACTCATCGGCCCGGTCGAAAAGTTTAGTCTGATTGATAAAATCTTTAAGATGTCGTTCCGCTTCCTTAATGTTTCCCTCCAGATTCCGGACCTGCTCATCGGAATGGGCAAAAAACTCCGTGCGGTGGAGGGCTGCTTCCTCATGGATCTCCTCAATAGCGGACCGGATCGCCGCGAGACGTTCATCGCTTTCCGCGGCAAGTTCTCGGGCTCGGCGGCGGGCTTCGTCAATGGTGTTATCCGCGTCCCGGAGTTGGGTGGAGAATTTGTATTGCCATTCCTCGGTTTCTCGGCGGGAAGTTTCCAGCAGGTCGGTAATTTCACTGTTCCGTCCGGCAACCCAATCGGAAAGTCCCTTAAAGGACCCTTCCAGTTCCCGCTGATGCTGCTTCAAGGTCTCCGCCATAGATAAGGCGTAACGGCCAATCTCGGTCTTGGCGCTTATCTCGGCGACGCTCCGGGCTTCTTTAAGATCCCGGTCAAGCTGTTCCTTCAAGACGGCCAGGGATTGATCCGCCTGGCCCATTTGCTCCCGGATTGCCTCCTCAAAGGCCCCGGTTTCAGCCTTGAGATGTTCCAGATCTGCGATAAACCGGTCATGCTGTTCCTGTAAACGGTGTTTGAGTTGTTCCGCGAAAATCAGCTCGATATTCCGGCGCTCCGCTACGGTTTCATCCGCCAGGTTCTCCAATTTCGCGTTCATGGCGGTTTGCCATTCCTCTAGGTGACGGTCAATATCCCCGCTCCGCTTGGAAAGGTCCTGGAAAAATTCATCCTCAAAGCCCTGGAGTTTTTCTGAAACATGGTCATAGGCCTGGGCCTTCAGGGCGGCCAATTCCTTTTCTACTTCATCCATCTCATTTTTCAGGGTTCCGGCGGCAGCGGTAAATTCAGCGCTTATCGCAGAACGGTGCTTGGCCGCTTCCTCTTCATAGAGCAGGAAATCCTGACGTACCCGGTCTTCGGTCTCCCGCATATAAGTGCGCAGTTCCGTATCCAACCGGGCGGTATCATCCGCCAGGGCCTCAAGATGCCGGTATTGGAGTAATTGGGCGGCCCGGTATTCTTCCAGTTTTTGATCCGCCGTTTCCAGAGCCCTTTCCTGGGCTTTTTCCGCGGCCTGTTCTATTTGGATTTCCAATTGAGTAATTGAATTCTCCACATGACCCCGCAGTTCCCCTAAACGGCCTTCCTGAACCGCCTCTTCGGTGGAGATCCGATCTGCCCCCCGGGTTATGATTTCATCAAACTGCTGCCGCAATGCTTCTAAACGGCTTTCCAGGCGCTCTGTTTCGGCGGAAGTACGTTTTTCTCCCTGAACAATAAGCGCGTCGATTTGGCTTTGTAAATTTTCCAGGCCCTTGATTTCGGCGGCGTTTTTTTCCGCCTGCTTTGCGGAAGCGGCTTCCAGGAGAACCAGAGTATCCCGTACCTTGGCGTCGGCGGCTTCCGTGGTACGCCGCCATTTCTCCAGGCTTTCCTCTGCCAGGACAAGGCCCTGCTTTCCGGCCTCCTCCACAGCCCGGCGCAGTTCCTCTTCTATCTGAACAGAGGTCCCGGCGGCCTCCAGCCGAAGCTCCTCCATCCGTTTTTCCAGGGCTCCGATATCTTCGGACAAAGTCGTTTCTATCCGGGAGATTTCCCTGCCGATATGGGTTCTGAGGTCCGTCAAACGATCTTCCAGGGCGGCGGTTTCGGTGGTAAGGGTCGCCTTTGCTTCCCCGGCGGCCGCTTCCAGGGAAGAGAGGATCCGGCGGGCCTCGGCCTCCCCCTGGGCGATATCCTGTTTCCACGTTTCCCGTTGGGTCTTGACCAATTCCTTTAATTCCAAAAAATCATTTTTCCAGGTTTCTTTTTGTCCCCGGGCAAGTTCATTGAGTTCCAGAACATCCTTTTTCCATTCTTCCCGGTAGGCCTTCTGTTTTGCCTCAATTTCGGCGCTGTCGTTTTTCCATTCATCCTTGTAAGTTTTGATGAGCCCCTGGGTTTCGGCGGCCTTGATTTTAGTATTTTCCTGATAGACCTTGAGCTTTTCTTCCACCGCGGCCTGATACCGCTGTACCCGTTCTAGGGCTTGTTCCCGGAGTTTTACCAGGGCAGCGTCTTCCACTTTATCCGCCCGGGAAGCGGCCCGTTCCAGGGCTTCGTTAAAGGTCCGGTGTATGAGTTCTATATCCCGGGTAAGATTTTCCTCCCGGTCTTTTTCCACCTTATTCACCGCTTCCCGGTGATCCTCGACCTTCCGTTCAATAGTTTCCGCCTGAGCCGCTAAATCCGATACCAAGGAACGGACAGAACCTGTCACCGAATCCACCGCCTGTTCCAGGGAAGCGGTATTTTCCCGCTGGAACCGCGCTTCCACATCGGAAAGGTTCTTTTCCAGGGCATCCAGTTTATCTTTGGCCTTGGACACCCGTTGATAGACATTTTCTACAAAAGCCGATTCTTCCCCAATCCGTTTGAGATTTTCATCCACCATACCACTCATACGGATCAGTTCTTCCAGGGAAGTATCATAGGCGGCCAGCTGTTCATCAATTTTGGCTATGGACGCAGCCTTATCGGCAAATTCCTCATCGGTAACCTGAAGGCGCTTTAACAGTTCCCGGGCTGCTTTTTGCTCTACATCCAGTTCCAGGGCATAGTCTTTAACGGCCGCTTCCCGTTCAGCCACATACCGGGCCAATTCTTCCTTAAGCCGCTTGCCGAATTCCCGGGCCAAGTCTACCGATCGGTTATGCCGGTCCAGGTACCGGAAGAGAATCAAAACCACCGCGATGATACCGAGGGTTAAAAGATTACCAACCGTAAAAAAACTCATTATTAAAAACTTATCACATATTGATACAATTGGCGATAGTCGGAAAACACAAAGTCCGCTTTTGTCCGGGAAGAAATGTATTTCTTCCACCACGAACCGCTCAGAGCCGTCCGCATTCCCGCCTTTTGAGCCCCGGCGATATCATAAGGTAGGCTGTTCCCCACATAGAGGATCCGGTCCGGGGACAGTTCCATGGCCGCGGCTAATTGTAAGAAGGGGAGGGGATCCGGCTTCAGCCGGCCTGAGTTTTCGGAACACCATACGGTATCCCAGCCCTCTCCCAAACCCAGGTGTTCCAGCTTTTTTGCCGGGGGAAAATCCGATAAGAGCCCCAGCTTAAACCCCCGCTGCCGGAGGGCGCTCAGGGTTTTCTTGACATGGGCATAGGGCTTGATGCCCCTAAAAAGGGGTTCCCACCCCCGATAGATAAGCCGTTCCACCTGTTCTTTTACCATTTCCGGATCTTTTTTCAGAATATTCCCGATGATCCGGGCCTGTATATCGTAAAAAGGCCCTTCGAAATTTTCGTCCCGGAGGATAGTCCTGGCCTTGCCCAGAGCCCAAAGGAGTTTTCCATGTTTTAGGATAAAAGGCACCAGGCGGATAAATAAGCGGTAATTTGGATAAAGGGTTCCATCCAGATCAAAGGCTATTCCGGCCAATTCGTGTTTCATTATTAAATAATACTATAAAAAGAACCAATTCCCCAGCCCCCAGACAACAAAACCTGCTGCCTGCTAATAGAGGACGTGCAACGGCTCGACGCCGTGACCCCCCAAGTTGTTTATGTTCCGGATCATGTCCCGTCTAGGGGTCAAAAACCCCTTCCACCGGGATACGGACCAGGTTGATGTAGTGTCCGGGATAGCGGGTCTTGAACCGGGCAAAAGAAGTTTCCTCGGCGCTTTCAAACAGGGCTATCCGGAAATTACCGGCCTCGGTAAAATAGGGAGCCAGTACCGCCACATGAAAGTGCTGGCGCATTCGGGGGGCGGGACCCAATTCCTGGTTCACCGAGGCCAGGTAGATAAAGCCCGGTTCGTCTATGGCCAGGGTATACAGCAGGGGATGGAGCCCTTCGCTGTCGAATCCCGTGTTCTGTAGAAACCCCGGATAGGCCCTGATAGAACTTTTTCCGTCTTTTCTCCGAATTATGGAAGCGAAACTTCCCTTTTGAACTTCAATTTCCTCAAGGGTTTTAAAATCCCCCGCCGCCGCGGCGAGGTTCCGGGTCCAGTCAAGCCCAAAAAAGGGATCCCGAATCCGTTCATAGGCCTCGGAGAAAGAAGAACTCCGATTCCCGAAGGGTTCTTTGAGGGGGGGGATGGCGAGGCGTTTCCCCGTATGGGGCCTCAGGATTCCATCCACTATCCATTTGGCAAACCCCGAACAGTTAAGCCCGCCCGGTCCGTCCTGGACTTCCAGGTTACGGATAAACACATACCGGCCCTGTTCATCTATAGCGCCGTCATCCCGAAAACTCAGTTCCGGGAGCCGCTGTCTGACCAGGCCGATAAATTCCCGTAGTCCCCGGTACCTGCCGGGATCCGGGTCAAAATACCGCCGGGGGAACCCCTCTCCCGCGGTTTTGAGGGCATCCTCCACGGGAATCACCAAAAGCCGTTCAAAGGGTATGGCCAAGGACTGGGAATGGACCACGTATGCGTTGTAAACTACCACATCCAAGAGGCTTTTATCAGCGGTAAAGGGGCGGAACTGGACATAGGTATAGGGATCGCTCCGCAGAAAGACCCGTATCCGTTCGGGAAGCCCGGTGTCCCTTCGGCGGGTTAGGATCCAGGACCCTTGGGCCCATCCGGGAAAGGTCCCCTCCTGTTCTCTTGCGAGGATGATCATATATTCATCCCGCTCTCCTTCGGTCCGTACCTGGATCCGGTCTCCCCCGGGCAGGGTATGGATATAGGAGCTTTTTGCAAGTACCACGCCGGGGGCCTCGGTCAGCCAGATATCCTTAATGGAGATTCTCAACGAGGAATCATCCTGAATAGCATGGGTGGGTACATCTAGGGCATAGACGGGGATTACCAAAGCTGCCACAAAAAAACTACAAAAGGCCAGGCGCCGGTTCAGCCGGATTCGATTCATGGGGTATGAAAGGGGGCTTTCCCATCAAAAACCATTTGTTCCAGTTCCTGTTCCAAAAGGGTTAGGTGGTCATCCAATTCCCGAAGCCGCCGCAGGGTGTACTGCCTTTTTTTATCCCAAAGACGTTCACAGGTTTCCCCCAACATATTTTCAAAAGAAGGGGGATCCGAAAGAACGGCATTTTTAGAATTTTTCACCAAAATTGACACCATTTTGTAAATGATCCAGAACCGGTTTATGTTCCGGATTATCATAAGCCCGTATAAAAACCGCTACCGCAATAAACGCGATGAGGATTAATACCAACTTTCGCATATAACCTCCGTGAGGAGAATATGAAAACCTCTTTGAGTATAGTCTTTATGGGTTAAGGAATTCAAGGGGATTCACCGCTTTTCCGTTTTTGAATATACCAAAATGCAGATGAGGACCGGTGCTGTAACCGGTACTGCCCACTTCTCCTATTTTAGCGCCCTGCTGCACATAGGCACCCTGTCCCACCGATGTGGCATTCATGTGGGCGTATAAGGTCTGAAACCCGTTACTGTGGCTCATAATAATATACTTACCGTATACCGAATTAAACCCGAGGGTAACAATCCTGCCGTCCATGGCCGCCTTTATGGGGGTCCCCGTAGGCGCCGCGAGGTCCAGGGCCGCGTGGTAGCGCCTGACCCCGCTGATGGGATCGTTCCGCCAACCGTAGGGAGAGGTCAGCCTCCCTCGGATAGGATAGATAAAGAGTTCCCCCAGGGCGAGTTTGAGTTCTTCGGTCTTCATTTTGGCGCCGGGAATAAAAATCACCGTACCAGGGCTAATGAAGTCATTTTGAATATCATTGGCATCCAAAATGGCCTCTAAGGGTACTCCCTGGGCGCTGGAGATTTTCGACAGGGTATCTCCTTTTTTAACCGTATAGGGGATCCCGTCCATATTGGGGATACGAATGACTTCTCCGGCCCGCAGCCGCCGGGCATTGGTAATACTGTTGGAAGCAATGATGGCGTCCATGGAAATAGAACGGGCGGCGGCTATCTTTGATATGGAATCTCCCGGTTTAATCGTATAGGATTCCCATACAAAGGATTCCAGAAGATCCAGGGGGATTTTGTCTTCCGAATCCGGAGCCCTCGGGGAAACCAGACCAGTATAGGAAATTAAATGCCGCCGTACATCCCCTTCAAGCGGTCGGGGAACGGATAAATCGACAGGTAATCTTTGGAAAAAAAGGAAAACGGCAAAGACCAGGCCGGCGGCAAGGAGTACCACCAGAAGTTTTTCTTTATCCTCCCCGGTATAAAAAACCGTGAGAGGCCGGGACATAAAAGAACGATAGTCCGGGGTTTTGTTTTTTTTATGGAGCCGTCGAATCCGGACCGGATGTTGATCAAGTAGATCCACCGGCTTATGGGTCGAATACCAGGGGAGAAAAGATCCCCGGCTTCGCCGATATACATGCTGCCTTTGAATTATATCGATCATCATACTGATTTATCGACATAAATGAGAAGAACCATTATACTATGGCTATGGACCCAAGGGCGAATTCACGGAAGGCGGTATTGGGGGCTTTTTTGGTGGCGATTATGATGAAGGTCTTTTGCTTTGATTTTGTGATCGCCGAAGGTCAATCTATGACGCCGGTCATTGAGAGCGGTTCCGTACTTTTGGTAAGCCGCTTGTCCTATGGGTTGCGTCTTCCCTTAAGCGACCGGTACCTCCTCCGGTGGTCTCAGCCTCAAGTGGGGGATGTGGTTATTTTTTATACTCCCCAAGGAGAAATCGCGGTAAAACGTTGCGCCCGGATTACCGAACAAAATGGGTTTATTGCCCTGGGGGATAACCGCGTTGATTCCTACGATTCCCGTGCCTATGGTCCGGTTCCCTTTCAGCAGGTCATAGGAAAAGTTTTGGGAAAATAAAGCGATTTTAGCGGTTTTGTCAGATGACCGAAAAATAAAGAACGGAGCAGGTGTTTTATATATCCTTTTTTAAACACCCCGGATAACAAATGGATAGAGATGAAAGAAAAGCACCTAAAAGATCTCAAAGCCAAAAGCGTTTCTTGGTTTTTGCCGGTCTATTTGCCCTGGCGGTCATGACGGTTCTTGTCCGTTATGCTGTTCTCATGATTGGCCAGCCGGAGTTGGATGTTCCGCTCGCCCCGCGGCCCCCGGTAGAACGGGGGCCCATTCTGGACCGGAACGGCCGTATCCTTGCCATGGAAACCAAACTGGGGAATATCAGCCTGTGGAGGCCCGGAATCGACGATGTGGAATTACTCAGCGAGGAACTTGCCCCTATTTTACAGATGTCCTCCGGGGAAATTCGGGAGCGGATCTATTACTCCTCCAGTGATTTCATTTATCTGAAAAAACAGGTGGGACCGTCTACTATCCAGGCGATTGAAACGGCCAAGGCCGGTGGAAACCTGCGGGGGGTAAACATCGAAAACATCGCCGGACGGATCTACCCGGAACAGGAACTGGCCGGCCAGCTTATCGGTTTTGTGGGGGATGACAATCAGGGTTTGGCGGGAGTTGAATATGCCTTTGAGACGGAACTGAGCGGGATCGGCCTGGGGCAAAATGAGGAAACCGGGAACGGAAACCAGGCCGGCAGTCAGGTGATCCTTACCATAGATGTTACGGTCCAGCATATCCTTGAAGAAATCGCTTCCCGTACCCTGGAGGAAAATAAGGCCGAAGCGGTGATGTTTCTGGCTATGGATCCCCGTTCCGGTGATATTCTTGGTTCCGCCTCCCTCCCCGCCTTTAATCCCAACAATATCAAGGATTCCGATGAAAACGCCCGGATGGACCGGCCCGCTATTTGGGCCTATGAGCCGGGCTCGGTATTCAAGATCTTTTCCCTTTCCGCCCTGATGGACTCAGGCGCCATCAATGAAGAAACGGTTTTCGTCTGCAACGGGCATTACGAACGGACCACCAATTTGGGGGAACGGATCGTCATCAACTGCCTTGACGCCCATGGGCCGGTAACGGCCAGGGAAATCATCATCTATTCCTGCAACGCCGGGGCGGCCTATGCCTCGGACCGCCTGGGGGGGGGAGGTTTTAATAGTTTAATCCGAAACTTTGGGTTTGCTTCCCGGACCGGCGCGGGAAATCCCGGAGAAACCGTGGGGTTCCTCCGGGCTCCGGACCGTTGGTCGGAACGTTCCAAGCCCACCATCGCTATGGGGCAGGAAATCGCCGTTTCCGCCCTACAAATGCTCCAAGCCGCTACCGCGGTGGCTAACGACGGCATTCTGGTTCCCCCCCGGATCGTCTCCCGGATAATCTCCGGGGACGGCAAAAGCTCCGAACCCTATGCCGCCCCTCCTTCCCGGCGGGTCCTCCAGGCGGAGACCGCCCGGAATATGCGGCACTACATGGAGGATGTCACCTCCGCTATCGGGACCGGCTGGCGGGCCAATGTGGAGGACCTCTCCCTGGCGGTTAAGACCGGTACCGCCCAGATTATCGATCCCCTTACGGGGGGCTATTCGAATACGGATTTTATCGCCAGTTGTCTGGCCATGGTTCCTTCGGAATCCCCCTCGCTTATCCTCTACCTGGTCATCATAAAACCCCAGGGGGCTTCCTATCTGGGGGGGCGTATCGCGGCGCCCCCCATCCGGGAAGCCGCCGAAGCCCTGGTGGATTACCTGGGGATACCCCGGGGTAAAAACCCCCAAATCCTCCACTCCGGCTCGGTAAGTATTCCCCGGGAGGAAAGCCCCCTCCTTGAGGATACGGTCCCGGATTTTTCAGGCTATTCAAAACGCAGCCTCCTTCCCCTGCTCTTGCAGGATGAGATCCATATCGAAATTACCGGCGAAGGCTGGGTGCGCCGCCAGTACCCCCCCCCGGGAACCCCCCTTTCCCCGGGGGATACCATCACCCTGGAACTGGAATGAGCCTCCGCGGTACCTTGCGTGGCGCTTGATTCGAAAGTCTGGTTTAATACCCCGTCCGCTCTGCGGCGGGGTTGGTTGATTCCTGCCGAGACCCTGATAAGTCGAATGGGGTTAAAAAATTCCGCGGGCCAAGTTCAGCCGGGTTCCCCGGAGGTCCGGTCAACTTCCCCGGTGCTGCGTTTAAGTTCCCCGGAGTTGCTTCCAAGTTCCCCGGAGGTCCGGCCAGGTTCTACTTCCGTACGTTTAAGACTTACTTCCGTACGTTTAAGACTTACTTCCGTACGTTTAAGACTTACTTCCGTACGTTTAGGACTTACTTCCGTACGTTTAGGACTTACTTCCGTACGTTTAAGACTTACTTCTGTACGTTTAAGACTTACTTCCGTACGTTTAAGGTCCGCGGAGCTCCGCCGGGGTTCCCCGGCGCCGCAAAGTAACGGCGGAACCCTGCCCGCCCCTGGGAGTTTGTTGCGCTTCGCGCGTAAAACCTCCAAAAAGCGCCTTACGGGCGCTTTTTTACCTTGCAAACTCCTAAAGCACGCCGGTTAATCGGGATTTTTGCGGTGCTGGTGGTGCAAAAATCCACAAGTGCAACAGGCTGCCAGGCGGTTCAAACCGGCTTACCGGTTTTCAAATTCTCCCTTGGGGGGAGT
>JAITEG010000060.1 GCA_031282145.1 Spirochaetaceae bacterium
CGGCGGCGACGGGGCGTCGCCGAATATGTTCAGCGCGCTAGCCTTTCACGGCTCCGGCGGCGACGGGGCGTCGCCGAATATGTTCAGCGTGTTAGCCTTTTACTGCTCCTGCGGCGACGGGGCGTCGCCGCTTGGGTTTGGCGCGCTAGCCTTTCACGGCTCCGGCGGCGACGCCTTTGGTGATCTGTTTGCGGAAGATGAGGTAGAAGGCTACCATGGGGATCATGCCAATCACCAGGGCGGAGAACTGTTTGCCGTAATCCGAGGCCAGGGCGCCGGAAAAACGGTTGATTCCCACGGGGACGGACTTAATGGTGTCGCTGGAACTGAGAATATTGATCAGCATAAATTCGTTCCAGGTACCGGTAAAGGTGAGGATCCCCACGGTCATGGCCACCGGGGCGGACATGGGGAAGATGATGCTGGCAAAGATCCGCAGGTACCGGGCGCCGTCGAGCCGGGCGGATTCAATCAGGGCTTCGGGGATGCTTTTGATAAATTCGGTCCCCAAATACACCCCCATGGGCAGCCCTATCCCGATATAGGGGATGAGTATCCCCAGCCGGGTGTTGTAGAGTCCCACGGCGTTCACCATGAGGAACAGGGGCACCATGATGGATTGCAGAGTGAGGAGGATCCCGATAATGAATATTCCGTGGAGCAGGGGAGTGGCCTTGTTTTTGATTTTAGCGAAGGCGAAACCCGCCATAAAACCCAAAACAACCACGGCGATTACCGTGGTGGCCGTGTAAAACACGCTGTTTAAAAGCAATATGCCGAAGTTGCCCATGCGCCAGGCATAGGAATAGTTACCGGCGAACCACCTTGTGGGCAGGGATAATTTACTGGTAGTAAGGTATTCCTGGGTGGTTTTAAAGGACTGGATAACCAGCCACAGCAGGGGGTAAAGCGCCAGCAGCGTAAAAACCGCCATCACGAGATATATCGCTATTTTGGCCGCCGCCGGGCTTTTTTGTATATCCGCCATAACTTACTCCTTTCCCCCGAAGCGCTTTTCCATGCCCTGGGTAATGCCAATCAGGATGAAACTGATGACCACCATCACCGTTGAAATAGCGTTTGCCAGGGGGTAATTGGGGGCGCCCCGGAAGGCCATCATATACATATAGAGGGAAAGCACGCTGGTCTGGTTGGCCGGCCCTCCCTGGGTCATAACAAATAACAGATCAAAGGACTTGAGGGAGCCTGAAATCGCGAGGATTGCGCTCGTGACGATAACCCCTGAAAGGGCGGGGAGGATAATATGAGAGAGGGTCTGGGCCTCGGTGGCGCCGTCGATTTTAGCTGCCTCAATAATAGAAACATCGATCCGCTGGAGATTGGACAGGAAGATGATCACGTACATCCCGGTATACATCCAAAGCATCACCACCAGTACCGGGATCATGGGATGATTGTTCAGGGCAAACTGGGCGGTGGGATTAAAAAACTTGACTATCTCCATGTACACGCTGTCCTGATTCAAATAAAAACTCTTGAACAAAATGCCGATGATGACCGGGGAAATAACATTGGGCAGGTATATCATGGTCTGGAAGAAGTCCGTACCCCCTACCAGTTTGCGGGAGAGGATATAGGCCAGGGCAAACCCCAAAGGAATTTGCCCAAACACGGACATGAGTACAATGAGCATGTTGTTTTTCAGAGCAAGATAAAAATAGCCGTTGGGATCGGTAAAGATCCGGACATAGCTGGCTAGACCCACAAATTTGACCTGGGAGTTACCGAAGATCCGGCCGCCGTTATAGTTGGTTAAACTTAACACTACCGAAAATATCGTGGGAAAGGCCATAACGGAAAAATAAATGATCACCGCGGGAATAACCAATACCACATAGGCTAAACGCTGTTCCTTTCTTGAGGTCAAATCAGTCATGAGATCCTCCTGCTCTGGGAATTAACGGATTACTGTTTAACTTTCCACGCGGCAAAAGCCCGCTGAGTGGTTTCGGCAACCTGTTGGGGTGTTTTGGTTCCGAGGCCTAACTCCTGGAGGCCCGTGTTGAGAGGAACGTGTACTTCCCCGTCAAAAACCCCATCGATTACCACGGTGGTAGCGGTATATTGGGTGCCTAACCTGCTTCCGGCCATTTGCAGAGGTTCCAGGACCAGGTTGGTGGTATCAATATCCGTCCGGGTCGGGGTGGAAATACCGCCCGAGAGGAGCATCCAGGTCTGGATCTCCTTACCGGAAAGCCATTTGATCAGTTCCCAGGCGGCGTTTTCCTTGTCGGAGTCCGCGGGGATATTGGCGTTCATTCCCCAGCCGGTACCAAGGATACCGGAGGTCGATTTATTGAGGCGCGCATCCTCAATGTCGGGGAATACGGTGATATCAAAATTTCTCTGCCGATCCGGGGCGATCAGGGCCTGGCCGGTGGATTTATCGGTGATAAAGGCCCCAATTCGCCAGTCCCCGTCGACGAGGTAGGCGCCTTTGTTAGTGGCGAATTGTCCCACCACGCTGCCGTAATCCGTGGTAAGGGTTGCCTTTGAGAGGACCCCGTCATCGTACATGGTCTTGATAAAGGTGAGGGCCTTGACGAAGTCGCTGTCCGTAAACTTTGCTTCCCCGGAGAGGATCTTCTTTTCCCAGCCTTCACCGCAAAAACGGCCGGCTATAAGGGAAAAAAGGCAGGATTGCATGACCCAGTCATCCTGATTGGCCATCAATACCGTATCATAACCCTTGGCCCGGAGGATCGGCACCTGGGCCTTGAGTTCCTTATAGGTTTTCGCCGGGGTAAGTCCCACATCCCGTAAAACCTCGTTGTTGATGAAAAAAGCGTGACTTGAAGTAACGGCCCGGGGCAAAATGGCGAGGTAACCCGCTCCCTGGGCATTGGGATCCAGGGCGCCGGGGAGATTGACCGAAGCAAGCCCGTCCCGCTCAATGAGGGGCCCCAGGTCCTTGAGCAGATGCTGGGTATGCAGGGTGGTGGACCTTCCCGACGGCCATGCGTAGATAACGTCCGGAAGCTGCCCCGCCGCGGCGTAGGCCTCTACCTTGTTGTGGAAGGGTTCGTTAAAAAGGTCTTCCCGGATCACTTTGATACCGGGATGCGCCTTGGAAAAGGCGTTCCACACCGTGGCGACCTCATCGGCGCTGTTGGCGGAGGTCATGTCGAAATAATTTAAGACCCGTAATTCTATGGTGTCCCCCATTGCGACGCCGCCGCCCCTTATACACGAGGTGTACCCCAAGGCTATGAGGCAGAGCGCCAAAAGAATGACTAGCCGGTATTGCCACCGGCTCACTGTTTTTTGAATTTTTTTCATTTTTTCTCCTTAGCTTTAAATGGAAAACATCCATTTTTTTAATTCTTTCTCTTAAAGGAAAAATGTCTTATGGTTTTTTTTCATTTATTGGGGATTTTTTCAGATTATTTTTTCCGATGATCTTTTTATGGATAGAAAGGTTGGTATTTTGCTTTTCCGGCCCTATACTCTATTTTAAGGAATTTATATGAGATACGGTTTTTTTGATAACGAGCGCCGGGAGTATATAATAGATCGGGTGGATGTGCCGGTTTCCTGGACGAATTATATCGGCATCCGGGATATGTGCGGGGTTTTTAACCACACCGCCGGGGGTTACCTGTTTTATAAGTCTCCGGAGTACCACCGGATTTCCCGGTTCAGGCCCAACGGGGTGCCCATGGACCGGCCCGGTCATTACGTGTATGTCCGGGATGACGATACCGAAGGCCCGGCGGATTATTGGTCCCTCTCCTGGCAGCCCGTGGGAAAACCCCTGGACGAGGCGGTCTATGCCTGCCGCCACGGTCTTTCCTACAGCGTTTACCAATGCACCTACCGGGGCATCGAGGGTTCCCAGACCCTCTTTATCCCCCCGGAGGACCCGGTGGAACTTTGGGACGTGTGGCTGAAAAACAATTCCGACAAAAAACGAACCTTAAGTCTCTTTGCCTATATGGAATTTTCCTTTCATCATATTGAGATGGACAACAAAAACTTCCAGATGAGCCTCTATGCTTCGGGGGCCTCCTATAAGGACGGCATCATCGAATTCGACCCCTTCTATGAGGAGGGGGGGGAGCAGTTCTTTACCGTGGTCAACGGCAAGGGCGGGGGGGAACCCGACGGCTTTGACTGCAGCCGGGACGCCTTCATCGGTCCCTACCGGAGCGAAACCAACCCCATTGCCGTGGAACAGGGCCGCTGTACCGGTTCCGCCGAGCTGGGGGGGAACCACTGCGGGGCCCTCCAGGTGCGCCTCAGCCTGGAAGTTGGGGAGGAATGCCGCCTCCTCTTTATCCTGGGGGAAGGGAACCAGGAACGGGGGACCTTCTTCCGGGAAAAATACCGGGACCTGGGAACCGCGAACGCCGCTTTCACGGCCCTCAAGACCTTTTGGAAAAAGAAGCTGGAGAAGCTCCAGGTCTCCACCCCCAGCGAGGGGATGAACGCCATGCTCAACACCTGGACGCTCTACCAGTCGGAGATCAACGTCATGTTTTCCCGGTTCGCCTCGTTTATCGAGGTGGGGGGGAGGACCGGCCTCGGGTACCGGGACACGGCCCAGGACGCCATGTGCGTCCCCCATTCCAACCCGGAGAAATGCAAAAGCCGCATCGTCGAACTGCTGCGGGGCCTCACCTCAGCGGGTTACGGCCTCCACCTCTTCCAGAGCGAATGGTTCGACGAGCAAAAGGAGCCGGCCTTTAAGTC
>JAITEG010000071.1 GCA_031282145.1 Spirochaetaceae bacterium
GAGGCGGAATCCACGTCCAGGGCCCGGAGGTCCAGGGGGATCTTCCCTACGGCCTGGACCATGTCGCAGTGGACGTGGACGGGCGCCCCGGTGAAACCGGAGGCCTCCCCCCGGTTTCGGAGGCGGCCCGTCAGCAGGGAAAGGTCCGTCACCGCCCCGGTTTCGTTATTCACCGCCATAATCGCCGCGAACCGGGCGTCGGGATTTTTTTTCAGCGCCGCCTCCAGGGTCTCCCCGGTCACCCGGCCGTCCTCCCCCACGGCAATGGGGGCGACCGTCTTGCCCAGCCGCTCCAGGACCCGGCAGTTTTCCCCCACCGAGGGATGTTCCGCCGCGGAAAAGAGGATATCCCCCCGGTTGCGGAACAGGGTGGAAAAGAGCGGGAGGGCGTTGGATTCGGTCCCCCCGGAGGTAAAAAAGATCTCCCCTGCCCCTACCCCCAGGGCCGCCGCGCACCGGCCGCGGGCGTCCTCCAGGGCTTCCCGGGCTTTGCGGCCCTCCCCGTGCCGGGAGGAGGGGTTCCCCCAAGGGAAAGCAAGCGGCGCGCCCTCAGGCGGCGCGGTCGCCGCCCAGTCAAAATAACGGTATTCCCCAAGCGTATTCATTCCAAAGCCATCATAAAAAAAAATCCCCCCTCTAACAACCCGCCGGTGGGTTAGAAGCCCCGTCCAATGGGGCACGCGCAAGCGTGGCAACACCAAAAGGCAGCGCGACGGGAGCCCCGGAAAAGGCCGCTGTACGGTATAACGGCAGCAAGGCGATGGGGGGGTTATTCTTCGCTATCGAAGACGGTTTTTCCCAGGGAGGAAGCGCCCCGGTCCAGGGAGGCGCGGTACTTTTTCAGGGCGTCCTTTTCCCGCTCAAGTTCGGTAAAGGAGTAGACCGGGTTTCCCCGGTTGTCCAGGGTCACGTCGGGAACCGCATAGGAACCCAGTTCCCGGATGATCCGGTCCTCCGCCGCGGCGAGGTTCCGGGGACGGCATTCGGGAGTATCCGGGGTAAGCGCCTCAAGCGGTACCTCCAGGGGATGCTCCCAGATCCGGCCATACCCCAGCTTCCGCAGATTTTCGAATTTGATAGCCTCGTTTTCTTTCCGCATCCCCAAGTAGCGGAGGCCGGGAATAAGCCAAAAGAGGCAGGAGAAGACGAGGGGAACGATACCCAACCCGATGGTGATAAAGGGCAGAGGATTGGAGAAAATCCCGGAAAAAAGTACCTGGGCCACCGCGTAAAGATAAGAACCGGCGTTTATTTGCATGTGGGGTACCAGGGGGCCAACATGCAAGGCGTTAAAGAGGAAGTAGGTTCCAAAGGCCAAATTCACCCCGTTGATCACGGCAAACCAGGTGTTCATATTCTTTTTATTGGATGAAAAGGTCTTTAAGCGTTTAATAATGGCGGATACGCCGGAGAAGGAACGGTCCTGTTTGTCCGCCCGGAGCAGCAGGGGGTCAAAGCGGTATACGATGGTTCCGTCGTCGGTGGCCTCCGGAAGACCGCCGAACTCGGCGCAGCAGGTGAGGATCGCCCCGTCGGCCTTTTCCGGGGGAAGGCCTGAGAGGGCCATAAACTCAGGCAGGGAAATTACCCCCCCATGGGCTTGGATGTAGGCGATGACGGACCGTTTTTCCCGGGAGGGCCAATCCCCGTTGGGGTCTTCGTCGCCGAATACGAAGGAAAAGATCGCCTTATAAAGGGGTCGGCCCTTGGGTTTTGCCGTCCGGCTTTCGTAATACCGGCTGTCCAGAGAGCGGGTTAACTCCGAATAAAACCATATCCGGATGATCAGGTTAAAAATCTGGGAGGCAAAGTACATTCCCCCGAGGCCGTTTTCCCGGTGGGAAGAACGGTTATTGGAGTTGGATGAGCTGCCGGCGACGGAGATAACCAGGGATGCCAGGGCGATGAGCATAAAAAGGGCAAAATACCCCACCAGCATCCCCATGATCCACACCTTAAAGAGCCAGGTACCGGCGATTTTTGCGCCCCGCGTTATTTTTTCTATTGTCCGCGCCAGGCTGCGGCGAAAACCACGGTATCTGCTCTCAAACCCATGGGGAAAGGAGTAGAGAATTTCACCGGATTCGGTCACTTCAAGCCGGGCCTGGTATTCATCCGCCGCTGCGCCTACCAATTCCCGGACGGCATCCAGGGGCAGGGCGGTCTTTGCGGTAATATCCGCGATGGTGGCGCCCTTCCGCTGATTTTTGAAGGCCGAGAGTACCTTCCGGTAAGCCTCATTGTTTTTTATTTGATGATCCACCTTTCCCACTATACATGCCCCTTGGGACGTTTACGAAATCCCCTGGTCCGGGAGTCCGCAGCGCCGCCTTAAATTTACAATTTCGTTTTTTCCAGTTCTATACCGTATTTTTCCAGAATTGACGCAATGGTAATATTTCTAAAATAATTATTTACCAAATCGGTTACATCTTTCCATATAAAATGGGTAAGACAATGTCCAATTCTTTCACAATCGCCCTGGCTTTTATCGCAGTTAGAGAGGTTCAGCTCTTCCCCGGCGGCATCCAGAATCGCCTTGATGGTCAGTTTGTCCAGGGGCTGGGCAAAACAAAAGCCGCCGCCGGGGCCCCTTACGGAGGTAACGATCCCCGCCTTTCTTAGTCTAAAAAAAATTTGTTCCAAAAATACGGATGAAATATTCTCCTGCTCCGACAAATTATTGATGGATACAGGGGACCCGTTTTTTCCGAGCCGCGCTAAGGCCAGAGACGCCCGAAGCGCATACCGGCCTCGAGTGGTAATCCTCATTGAAACCCCCTTTTCCTTATGTAGTGAAATCCATGAGGGTATACGCTCCGCATACCCCTGCATAGGAACGTTCGGAACCGCGCATGAAGGCCATGACCAAAGGATCAGGGGACTTCCGGGCCGCTCCTTAGGGCAAAATTAGAACTGATCATAGAGATAGCGGGGCATGACCCCCCACGGTACATATTTTTTCTGCTCATCAAGCCCTTCCCGCTCCTTTGGTTTTGGGAAAGGCACCTTGAATCGGTCGGTTTATCATACAATATCTTATAATAAAAGTAAAATACTAAATAAAAAAAACGGGGCCTCTTTTTTAAAAGCCGCATCTTTATCTTGTTTCCCGGAGCTTTTGCCGTTGACAGGTCCTTGGGGTCCGTAGTATTCTACATAATATAAAAGGATTGTTTCAAAACCAACCGGGGTTTGGAACAAGCTTAGGTTTTATTAATAAGCGCCCAAGGCGGTAAGGAGAGATTAATTATGGCTCAGGCCAGTAAAAATGCCCGTACATCCAGTTCGACCCAGAAATTCTTTTGTTCCTGTGGTGGTGAAGTTAAAATGAAGACCCTTTTTGAGGCGGGAAAGGTAAAAAATATCGCCGAATGTGAAAAATGCAAACGTACCGAACGGCGTCCTTCTGATTTCAAATAGAAGTCCCGCCGGTGCGGGCGGGGGACATTCCTCTTTAGGATCGTTTGTTTTTTAAATTTAAGAGCATCTTGACGGGCTTGAGCCTGTATAACCTTAGCGATAAGGTAAAGATAATTTTTGTATTGTGGGGGTTTTCCTTTGGCAGGTAAAAGCAGTTCCGCCGAAAAACGTCATCGGCAGAGTGAAGAACGCCGCCTTCGAAACAAGGCGGTAAAGAGTTCCGTTCGGACCAGTGCAAAAAAATTTGTACTCCTGGCCAGAAAAAAAGAAATCGGCGAAGCGGAAGTGGCTCTTAAGGATATGATAAAAAAGATAGATACCGCCGCCCGGAAAGGTATCATAAAAAAGAATGCGGCCGCCCGAAAAAAATCGCGGATGCAGCGCCTGTATAATTCCCTTAACGCAGCCCACTAATTATCGGACCGGTGGAGATAAGATCCTCCAAAAATGGAGGATCTTATCTTAAAATAAGGATATATGGTGGAAAAGAAGATAACCAAAGCTGATATTATAGACTCCATATATGAAAAAACCGGTATGAATCGAAAAGAAATTCGTTCGTTGGTAGATTTTTTTATTGATGACATAAAGGATGCGCTCGTCAAACGGCGGATTGTAGAACTGCGGGGCTTTGGAACATTTGAAATTCGGGTCAGAAAAGGCCGGCAAAAGGCGCGGAATCCCAAGACCGGCGAACCGGTTTCCGTTACTTCCCATGGAATCGCCGCGTTCAGACCGGGCCGGGAATTAAAACAGGCGGTATGGAATCTGGTGGAATTACCCCATACCAACGGCAGCGATACATGACCTTGTTTAAAGGCCGGAAGGGATGGGGCCGGTTTTCGCTCTGTTTTTTCGCCGTAGTAGTCGCTTCATTATTATTTGCCGCTTCTTTTCCCAATCCCGTGGTTCCCTGGGGAATACCGCAGCTTGCCTGGATAGCCTATATACCCCTGTTTTGGCTTTTATATCAGGTTGATTTGGGGGCCTCGGTGTTTTGGGGGGCTCTCTATGGTTATGCGGCTTACGGTTTATTTAATTATTGGTTAAGTGTTTTCCATCCCTTGGCGGGGATCATCGTTGGCCTTATTTATCTCGTTTTTTTCGCAATCCTTTTTCCCCTGCTTAAGGCGGCGTCCCTCCTATTCCCCCGGCGGGGGTATATCCTGCAATGGCTCATCTGGATAGCCTATGAATACCTCCGTACCCAGGGTTTCCTCGGATACCCCTACGGAATAACCGGATATTCCCAGTGGACCCAGCTTCCGGTGATCCAAATCGCCGGCATTTTCGGGGTATGGGGGGTTTCCGCCCTGGTGATTTTCCCTTCCGTCTATGGCGGCGCTGCGCTCAAGGGGATATTATCCCTTCCCAAGGAGGGAAAAACCCCGGCTGAAGGGGTGGTGCCCCTCAAGGTTTTTATTCGCCGGGAATGGCTGGCCCTCGTACTCTGGCTTGCCGCCCTAGCCGCCGCCTTGGGTTATGGGTTTATTTCTCTGGTGGACTATACGGAGGTCCCAACCGCCCGGATCGCCCTGATTCAGCATAATACCGACCCCTGGCGGGGCGATATGGAGGACTATCGGCAGAATTTCCGGGTCCTCAGGCGCCTTTCCCAGGAGGCCCTGGAAGGGGAGCCCAAGCCGGATTTGGTGGTATGGTCCGAAACGGCTTTTGTTCCCCGGATTTATTGGCACGAGACCTACCGGGATGATCAGGAGTCTTATGCCCTGGTGAAGGAACTTTTGGATTACCTCAAGAACCAGGAGGTGCCCTTTGTCATTGGAAACGACGATGCCCGTTTGGAGGTAAATAACCGCGGTCAGTGGGAGCGGGTGGACTATAACGCGGTGATGCTTTTTAACCGGGGTGAAATAACCGGCTTGTACCGTAAGCTTCATCTGGTACCCTTTACAGAATATTTCCCCTATGAAAAGCAACTCCCCTGGGTATACAATGCATTGAAAAATGCGGATACCCATTTCTGGAAAAAAGGCAGGGAAGCCACGGTTTTTTCGATAAATGGCCTCAAATTTTCCAGCCCTATCTGTTTTGAGGATACTTTTGGGTATCTTTCCCGGGAATTTGTGAGAAACGGGGCGGAATTTATCGTCAATCTCTCTAATGATGCCTGGTCTAAGAGCCTTTCCGCTCAGATGCAGCACCTATCCATGGCGGTATTCCGGGCGGTGGAAAACCGTCGTTCTATGGTTAGATCCACCGCGTCGGGTCAGACCTGCGGCATAGACCCCAACGGCAGGATCCTCGCCATGGCAGAGCCCTTTGCCGAAACCCAGCTTACCGTGGAGATCCCCATGGTAAAACCGAATTCGTGGTATACCAAATATGGGGATTTTTTTGCTCAACTCTGTACCGCCGCTGCGGTCCTTGGATTGTTCGCAGGCCTAGGCGGACGTATAATAAAAATGCTAAAAGGAAGGAAGCGATGAATACCCGTAAAAAAATCCTCATTGTAGATGATGAGCAGATAAATCTCGAATTTTTTGAGGTGATGCTTTCTAAACTCGGATTTATTGTGGAAAAAGCTTCCGATGGGGTGGAAGCCCTGGAAAAGGTTAAGCGGTTTTATCCTGATCTGATCATGCTCGATAATATTATGCCCCGGATGTCCGGATGGGAGGTCACCAAGACCTTAAAAAACGATCCGAAATTCCGGGAGATTCCCATTATCATGTTTTCAGCCCTGGATGATGTGAAAGATAAGGTGGAGGGTTTTGCCCTGGGGGTAGATGATTATATCACCAAACCGTATAATTTTTCAGAAGTTCTCGCCCGGATCCGGGCGGTGCTGCGAAACCGGGAACTTTTTGGACAAATTGTGGTCAGGGAATCCCGGTTAAACCTGGCGGAAGAATTTAGTCTATCCATAAAAAAGGATGTGGCGGATTTTGTAAAAAGCATGGACGAGTTAGACGCGGTTATTACCCAAGTTTCCCGAACCGAAGAGGTTATTGATCAGAATACCCTGCCCCGTCTTTTGGATCTTATTAAGGAAAAGTCAAAGGTGGTCCGGAAGCATATTGCCGGATTGGATGCCCGTATTGAGCGGACCATAGTGGAATGGGAAGGATTAAAGAAACACGAGATTGGCCTTCAGGTCCTGGAAAATCAGATCCGCCATTCCCCGAGGGAGGAGTAAAAGTACATGGATGGCAAAAAAAGCACCGGTTCTCCCCTGGTGATTTTTGGAAATACCACGAATTTTAGTGGTTTCTTACGGTTTAAGGAAACGCTCTGTATCCAGGGCAGATTTACGGGAACCATAGAGGCTACTGGGGCGCTTATTGTGGATAAAGGGGCCGTGGTCGAGGCGGATCATATTTCAGTTACCTCCTTGATCGTTTATGGAACCGTGGTGGGGGCGGTGAATGCCATGGATAAAATAGATATGCATCCTGGAGCGGAGGTTCGGGGGGATGTCAGCGCCGCCCGGTTGCGGATTGCCGATGGGGTTCTTTTTGAAGGGCACTGCGGTATGACCGGGATAGAGAAGGATGTGGAGATCTTTTCCCGGCCCACCGAAGAGATCAAGGCGGAGCTGCAGAAGGGTGATGGCGAGCATTGAAGCCCAGGAACTCATCCGGAGCTTATCCTCCGCTTCCCTTTCCCTGGTCCTGGCCGAATCTTGCACCGCAGGACTGGCGGCGGACCTGATCGCCCGTATTCCCGGGGCTTCCCAGGTATTTTGGGGCTCCTTTGTCTGTTACTCCATAGACGCGAAACAACGGATGTTGGGGGTGGACCAGGAGTTTATCCTGCGGTACGGGGCGGTAAGCGGGGAAACCGCCTGTGCTATGGCGGAGGGGGCCTTGGCGCGGAGCGGAGCGGATTTAGCGGCGGCGGTTACGGGCCTTGCGGGACCTGATGGCGACGGCTCTTCCATACCGGTGGGTACGGTATGGATAGGGGTAGCCGGCCGGGAACGCCAAAGCCGGAGTTCGGTATTCCATTATTCCGGTTCCCGGAATGAAATTCGTTTGGCCGCGGCTTTAGACACCCTCAGGGAATTGATCCGGAATATACCTCATGGGTGAGGGATATCTTGACATGAAAGGATAAAATGTATATACTAAAGAAGTTAATATGTTAATGTATTATTGCTTAGACAAGGCTGTCCTTTCAGTTAAGAAAACAATCTAACAGGAAACGAACCCGTTGAAGATACGTGGTATATGGTATCCCATCTTTTCTCGTTCTATAAAATCGGGAATGTAATATATAGAAACGGAGTTTATCCATGGCAATCGTAAGAAAGCGTCGAAATTCAAAAATGGTAGAAACCGACGAAACGAACAATTTTGGACAAGGAGAATTGGCTATGAGCGATTCATCCGGTGGTGCAGAAGAGGCTTCCCTGCCGCTTAGCTTGAATAACGAGGCGGATCATCCGGTGGAGGCGGGGGAAGAAGGAATCCCGGAACAATCCCCTCAGGCGGAGTATGGAGAGGGGGAATATGGAGGAACCGAAGATTCGGGGGACGAATATTCCGGGGAAAAATCCAATGGAAAAGCGGTGATTGTCCGGGCGCGGCCCAAACGGGCCGGTTCTTACCGGGAGGGCCGGAGCAAAAACAACGGTTACCGGGGCACTCCGGCTTTTACCGCGCCCCCGCCAAACCCGTCTCCCGCAGTCCCGGCCGGGGGAACCGCACCGGCGGTAAATCCCCCCATCCCGGCCCTTCCCCTGTCGGCGATTCCCAAAAACCTTCCTTCTATGCCGGATATCTACGGCAAACCTGAACCCCGTATGGATCAGGATAATGGTAAACCCCGGCTTTCAATTAATGAGCTGATCCGGCTTAATATGATGGACCTTCGGGAATTGGCGGCCTCCTATAATATTTCCCATGAGGATATGGTGTCCCTAAAAAAACAGGAGATCATCTTTTCGATCCTTAAGGCCCATACCGAGCGGGGAGGGATCATCTATGCCTATGGTTCCCTGGAGATACTCCCCGATGGGTACGGATTTCTCAGGAGTCCTCAGAATTCCTACCTTCCCGGCCCGGATGACATCTACATCAGCCCCAGCCAGATCCGGCTTTTTGCCCTCAAGACCGGGGATACCGTCTACGGCCAGATCCGCAGTCCCAAAGAGCAGGAGCGGTTTTTCGCCATGCTCCGGGTGGAAACGGTAAACTACGACGATCCCACGGTGGCCCAGAACCGGATCCCCTTCGATAACCTGACCCCCCTGTACCCGGATAAAAAACTCGACCTGGAAACCAGTACCGAGGGCATATCAGAGCGGATCATCAATCTTTTCTGTCCCATCGGTAAAGGTCAGCGGGCCCTCATCGTGGCCCCCCCAAGGACGGGGAAGACCATCATGATGCAGAAGATCGCCAACGCCATCACCAAAAACCACCCCGAGGTGTACCTCATCGTCCTCCTCATCGATGAGCGCCCCGAGGAGGTTACCGACATGGAGCGGACCGTCCGGGCGGAGGTGATCTCTTCTACCTTTGACGAACAGGCCACCCGGCATGTCCAGGTAACCGAAATGGTTCTGGAAAAGGCAAAACGCCTGGTGGAACACAAAAAAGACGTGGTGATCCTTCTGGATTCTATCACCCGTCTGGCCCGGGCCTATAACCAAACCGTCCCCACCTCGGGAAAGATCCTCTCAGGCGGTGTGGACTCTAATGCCCTCCACAAGCCCAAGCGCTTTTTTGGGGCCGCCCGGAATATAGAGGAGGGGGGGAGTCTGACCATTATCTCTACCGCCCTTATTGAGACCGGTAGCCGTATGGACGAGGTTATCTTTGAGGAATTTAAGGGGACCGGTAACCTTGAGATCGACCTGGACCGGCGGATCAGCGACCGCAGGCTCTTCCCGGCGATCAATATCAAAAAATCCGGTACCCGGAAGGAAGAACTCCTTCTTACCGAGGAGGAACTCCAGAAGATATGGATCCTTCGGAAGGTTATCAACCCCATGGACGATATCGAAATTATCGAACTTCTGGTTGACAAGATGAAGAAAACTAAGAATAATGAAGCATTCCTCAGATCGATGAACACCGGTTCCGCCGGTATGGATTAATGAAGTTTCGGGAGGTTTATTTTATAGATGAAAGAAAAAATTCATCCTAAATACGAGGTAACCAAGATTACTTGCGCCTGCGGTAACGTGATCGAGACCCGTTCCACCGTTAAGGATATCAAGGTTGAAATTTGTTCCGCCTGTCATCCCTTCTTTACGGGTAAACAGAAACTGGTGGATACCGCCGGGCGGATTGAACGGTTCCGCAAAAAGTACAATATCAAAGAGTAAGTTTTTGGGCGGTTTTAGAACTTCATTTGGTTGAACAAACTCCTAAGGGATTGATCTGCGTAAACGTATAGCAGAAGGGTAGTTTTTTCCCCCGAAAATCCTCGTCTTCCATGAAAGGGGTGAGGTCGGTAACTTCCCATCTGGGGAATTCCCCCGGATCAAGGCGGAAGTGTCGGGCGTTGCCGCTGAACCAGAGTTTTCCCCCGTCCTTAAGCAGGGAAAGACAGCGGGAAATGAGGGGTTTATGGTCCCGTTTAATATCCAGGGTGGCGCTCATCTTTTTTGAGTTGGAAAAAGCCGGGGGATCCAGGATAATTATGTCCCAGGATAGCCTTGCCTTCAAGGCGGCATCAAGAAAAGGGAGAACATCGGCCTGGATAAGCCGGTAGGGGGTGCGTTCCCCCTGGGAGGAGGGCTTCTGGGTGAGGAATTCCGGGGAAACCGTCAGGGTTTTGAGATGGTTTAATCCAAAGTTCACCGCCGCCCATCTAAGGTAGGGGTGGGACAGATCTACCGAGTCAATCTCCTCCGCGCCGCCGACGGCGGCGCAAACCGAAAAGGTCGCGGTATAACAAAACAGATTGAGCAGGGTTTTACCGGACGCTTCGGAACGGATCCGGCTTCGCATCCGGCGGCGGTCGGGGAAAAAACCCGTGTCCAGGTAATCCGAAAGGTTCACCCGGAAGGAGAGGCCCTCCTCGTGGATCTCCCGCTGAACGTTTTTTTGTCCCAGCTTATGGTATTGGCTCTTTCCCCGCTGCCGTTCCCGATGCTTAAGGAAAATTCGGTCCCGTTTAATCCCCAGGGCATCAGAAACCGCTCCGGCCATGACCGTAAGCCAGAGGGTTTCCTCCGCCGGGTCCTTCTCATAGGGCCGTTTATAGAGGGCCCCGGAGACCGTGTCGCCATAGAGATCCAATACCAGGGGAATTTCGGGTATATCCCGGTCATAGAGCCGGAATACATCGATTCCTATCCGCCGGGCCCATTTTTTTAGGTGTTGGTATCTTTTTTTTACCCGGTTATGGAGCATTTCTCCCTGGACGGCGGTTTTTGTTTTATCAGAGGTTTTTTCCATTCCCTTCGTCCCCGCGGTTGGCCTGCATGGTCACACAAAGCAGGGCATACCCGGAGGATAGGTCTTCTTTTTGGACCACCACCTGATCGGGAACCTTCAGTTTGAAGTTGGTAAAATTCCAGATCCCCACAATGCCCGCTCCCACGAGAACCTCCGCCGTTTCCTGAGCAAAGGCGGAAGGTACGGTGAGGATGGCGACTTTGACGCCGAAATTGCGGATCTGAATGTCCATGGTCTTCGCGTCCAGGACGGTTACCCCGTGAACGGCGGTTCCAATCTTTTCAGGGTTTTTATCAAAGGCGGCGATAATATTCAGGCCGTGAAATTGAAATTCCTGATATCCCATCAGGGCGGTTCCCAAATTTCCCACCCCAATCAGCACCGCATCTTGGGGGGAATTCCAGCCGAGGAACCGTTCGATGGCGGTTATTAACGCCGCCAGGGGATATCCCTTTTTAGGTTTACCAATAATACCGGTAATAGCCAGATCCTTACGAACCTGAATCGGTTCCAGGTTTAATTCCTGGGCGATTAAGGTTCCCGATATAAATTCACCTCCCTCATGTTGATATTGCCGGATTGTATGTAAATACGAGGGTAAACGGCGTATAGAGGGGACGGCGGAAATCTTAATTTTTGCCACAATGATTCCTTATCCATTTATACTACCCTAATTTTCGATAAAAATCAATCGATAAAAAATGGGGTCAGGAAAAGGCAAAACAGCCCCCATAGAATATTCGGGGATTGTCAGGACTACCGTAATCGTTCAGAATAATAATCAGAGGAGCATATATTGAGCGGCTTGGTTAAATTCCCCGGTATTGCGGCAATTTTGATAGTTTTTTTCCTGGCGTCGGTCTTTTCCCTTTCCGCTCAAGCCGATGGCACGGGACTCCGCGCCAGCAGTGAAGCCGGAAGAAGCCGGGGGGATTATCTCACCCTAAAGATAGCGGTTATGGGTCCCGGGGATGAACTCTACTTTTGGTGGGGCCATATCGCCCTGATTGTGGAAGACGCCGTATCCGGCCAAAGCCGGTTCTACGATTACGGGCTCTTCTCCTTTAAAAACGAACGGTTTTTTGTGAATTTTGCCTTGGGCCGGCTCCTCTATAGCTGCGGCGTTTCCTCCGCTGCGGGTAATATCAATAACTATATCAGGACCAACCGGGATGTAACCATCTATACCCTGGATCTTTCGGCAAAACAAAAAGAAGCGGTATGGTCCTTTGCGGAACAAAACGTGCTTCCCGAAAACCGGGACTATTATTACCACCATTTTAAAGACAACTGCGCCACCCGGATTCGGGACCTCATCGATCTTGCCACGGAAGGCCAATTTAAGGAACGTTTCGTCCAGTCCCCGGGCCGGTTTACCCTGAGGCAGCATGTTCGCCGGCATACCTGGTTTTCCCCGTTCTTTGACTGGCTGCTCAATTTTCTTATGGGCCAGAATATCGACACCCCCATAACCGAGTGGGAAGAGATGTTCCTCCCTGCGGAAATCGGAAACCGGATTCAGAATTTCCAGTATGTTGATCCCTCAGGGGAAAAACGGGCATTGGTCGCCTCCACCGAGATCCTCTACCGGGCGGTAAACCGGCCGGCGATTTTGGATAAACCCCGCCGGCAATGGATCCGGGAACTTTTTTTGGGTCTGTTTATCGCGGCGGGTCTGGTTTTTTTGCTTTGGCTGCGCGGGCTGAAATCCCCGGTACCGGCTGCTCAGGGCCGCTTTCTTTTGGGGCTCACCCAGAGTCTTTTGGGTCTTTTTTTTGGGATCGCCGGGACGATTCTCTTTTTTATGAGTTTTTTTACCAATCACGATTATACCTACCATAACAGTAATATTCTCTACGTGAACCCCCTAATTTTGGCGGCGGTTCCCCTGGGTATTAAGGCCGCCTGGGGAAAGGATCAAAAAAAGCGTTTGTTTTCGGAGTGGCTTTTACGGGGTCTTTGGACCTATGTGTTCCTGGGGGGGATCCTCTCTATGGTCATCAAATTATTCCCCGAATTTTATCAGCAAAATCAGGTAACCCAGGCCCTGGTATTGCCCTTTGCCCTGGTTTTGAGTTTTATACCCTCTTGGGGGAAAATCCTGCTGGCGGGGTTTCGGAAAAAATGGGGATAAGCGGAAGTGGTCTCTGAAAAAACGCAAGTCCCGCCCCTAAAAAAGCCCGATTGGATCCGGATCAAGGCGCCTTCGGGGGATTCCTGGAAACGGGTCCGGGGAATAATCGAAAAACATCGGCTTCATACGGTTTGTGATGAGGCCCAATGTCCCAATAGGGGAGAGTGTTGGGGGTCCGGAACCGCTACCTTTATGATTCTAGGGGACCTCTGTACCCGTTCCTGCCGGTTTTGTGCCGTGGCCTCCGCCCGGGAAGGGCGCCCCCCTTGGGACGAGGAGGGCAGGGAAATTGCCCGGGCAGTGGAGGAATTAAAACTCCGGTATGTGGTTTTGACCTCGGTGGATCGGGACGACCTCTTCCTCCGGGGGGCGGATCATTTTGCCGCCTGTGTGGGGGCCATCAAGGCAGGGAACCCCGGGACCCGCCTTGAAGCCCTCATTCCCGATTATACCGAGCCGGAGTTGGCCTGTTTTGCGGAACAAAAACCGGATGTGTGGGCCCATAACGTGGAAACCGTCCGTTCCCTCCAGTGGGTTCGGGATAAACGGGCCTCCTTTGACAAGAGCCTCTCGACCCTCCGGGCGGTTAAAAATATCAGGTTATCAAAAACCGGCGTGTCGGAGACCGCCGCCGCTCCGGTGACCAAATCAAGTCTTATGCTGGGATTGGGGGAAACCCGGGACGAGGTGCTTTCCGCCCTGGATGAACTCCGTTCGGCGGGGGTAGATATCCTGGTTCTGGGACAGTACCTCAGGCCTTCCCCTGCGCAGATCCCCGTAGCCGCGTATATCACCCCCGAAGAATTTCAGCGGTACGCCGAAGAAGGACGGAACCGGGGTTTTGCCTCGGTGGTGGCCTCTCCCCTGGCCAGAACCAGCTATCATGCCCTGGCGGCGGCGGAAGGGACGGTATAATGCGGCTTGAGGGGCTGGGAAAACCAACGGGATGTAAACTCATACGGTTCACCGCCGAGGTGGAAGGCGGCCGTATCAGGACCATCAGTATCCGGGGGGACTTTTTTGCCAGTCCCGAAGAACGGTTTGACCGGGTGGAACAGGGGCTTTCCGGTACGGCCCTGGAGGATTTGGCCGGGACCTTTGATCTTTTGATACACCGGGAGGGTATTGAGGCTTTTGGCATTGATGGCGCGGGATTGGCCCGGGTGATTTATTCCGCCCTGGAAAAAGAGCCGGTCCATGGATGATCGGCGCTATCCCATTAGGCTCCTCAAAACCGGCCCGGGGAGAGCCTTTTATAATATGGGCCTGGATGAAGCCTTGCTGGAAGCCGTATCCCGGGGAATTTCCCCGCCGGTATTACGCTTATACGGCTGGAATCCCCCGGCGGTATCCGTGGGATACTTCCAGGGACTTAAGGAAGAGATTGACCTGGATGCCTGTAAACGCTATGGGGTGGACGTGGTCCGCCGTATCTCCGGGGGTGGGGCGGTTTTTCACCAGGCTGAGTTGACCTATAGCATAGTGATGCCCCTCACCCATCCCCTGGCGGGTAGCACTATCCATGGATCCTACGAGACCCTCTGCGCCGGTATCATCCGGGGGCTGGATCTTTTGGGGGTCCCTTCCCGATTTGTGCCGATCAACGATATTATAGCCGGAGGACGAAAAATTTCCGGTAACGCCCAGACCCGCCGTATGGGTTGCCTTCTCCAGCATGGAACCGTTTTACTGGAAAATGACGTAGCCCTTATGTTTGAACTCCTCCGGGTCCCCTCGGAAAAGATCAAGGGTAAACTTATCCAGGATGTGAAGGATAGGATCACGAGCCTCACGGCCCTCCTGGGCCGGCCGGTTCCCTTTGCCGAGGCGGAAGATGCCCTGGCCGAGGGGTTCCGCCAGGTCCTGTCCCTGGAATTCATAGGTACTTCTCAAAAATCCGGGAGGGAAATCCCGGAGACCCCCGACGCTGAAGAGGAAAAACGGGCTTGGGAACTGGCGGTTCAAAAATTTAGTTCCCCCGAATGGCTTTTTAAGCGATGAGGTACCGTGCGCCCTTTATCGACAGAGTTTTTTTAGCTATACTTTTTATATGAAGTTTCCGGTGATACCCTTGGTATGTATGGCGCTCTTCGGTCTCCTTCCCTTATCAGGGGAGGAACCCATGGAAGCCGAACCCCCGGAAGAATCCGAATCCCCCGGGGAAGGGCCGGTTTTTTTTCCGGTAAACGCCCTTTTATCAGCCCTCCGTGCGCCGGATATACGGTGGCAGCCGAATTGGCCCATAACCATGCCCCCCGATGCCTTTGTGGTGGAACATGGGCAGGCCCGTTCCATTACCCTTACTATGGAATCAGGATTATTGCAGATATCCTGGAACCGGACCTCACCGGTGGATTTTCCCTTTTTGTTTCAGGGAAAATTTATCCAGACCCGGAGGATTTTTGAGGAATCCGGTAAGATTCGGGAACTCATCATCGATGAAGCCGGCTGGCTGTGGCATATTGAATTTCCCGATGGAGATGATCCGACCCTTTTGATAATAAGGATAACCCAGGGAGAAGAGGTCTTTTTTGGGGTAATACAAAGGGCCCTTATCCGCGATATGGAAACCTGGTATGATCGGGACGGAACCCCCCTGGCGGTGTTTACCTATCGGTTTGACCGGAGCGGCGAAGGGCCGAGGATCGTGAAAATACAAAACCAACATACTGGTGAAGAAGCCCAAACAGAACAGTACCAAGACAGTTTCGGGAATATTTCGGAAATTATTTCCCCCCTGGGCAGGTTTTCCGCCAGATATACCAAAGATGGCCGTCCCCGGTATTGGGATCGGTGGATACTCCTGCCCATGCCGGCGGGTGAGGATGGGGAAGAATCGGTTTTGCCGGAATTCCATCAATCCTATACCTTTCAATGGGATGAGGCGGGTTTTCTGGTGCGTATTACCGGAACCCCCGGACCCGGAGAGGAAGACCCGGTGGATATTCGTTTTGACTATACCCTGGACGAAAGGGGAAATTGGATAGAACGCCGGGAGATTCGGATGATTCCCCGTTTTGGGGTTCTGGTCCCCAGTCCGGGTCCCCGGATAAGCCGGGCGATTGAATATGGGGAGGATTGAGGGTGGCTTCGTCGGTGGATTGGCGGGATGTCAAATACGAAGCGGTCTTTGAACAAGAGATTCGGGGCCTGTTACGCCGGCGGGAATCGGATTCGTCCTGTACCGTGGCGGATCTGGAGGGGGTTCTTCAGCATTTGTACCACATGGATGGCGCTGATTGGGTTGGTCGGGGAGAGGTCCAGGATATCACCATGGCGGCTACCATTGCGGCCTATGAACATATTATTGCCCAATGGAAAGCGGAAAAATAGTCCGATTCCCAAAATCCAACATTTTGTACGGGTTCCTGTTACTTTTTTCCCTAACCATTGTTATTATAATTAGGAACGTGTTTAATCATTTCCCTGTTTCTTCTTATTCCTCCTTTTCTTTTTGATGTTGCCCCGGGGTTACTCCTTTCCCCGGGGCTTTTTTTTAGGTAAAGTGCCGGTCAAATTTGTTCGTGTTGAGGGATCTGCTCCCCTCTGCAACATTCCCGCGTGCGGGCTTCAAGGCGGGGTTGCTGATTGCCTTCTTCTTGTAAAAAACCGTCTAATATCGTATGATAAAAGGGATGGTTTCAACATCCGATAGGTAGTGAAACCACTTCAAGGAGGATGATACGCTATGGAATGGCGCGCAAGTCATATTCTGGTTAAAGATAAAGTATTGGCGGAGGATCTGTTAAAGCGCATTAAAAAGGGGGCCCAATTTGAGTCCCTGGCACGGGAATTTTCGACCTGCCCTTCAAAATCTTCCGGGGGGGATTTGGGGTGGTTTGGTCCAGGTAAAATGGTGGCCCCCTTTGAAGCGGCGGTTAAACGGCTTTCACCCGGTTCTATTGGGGATGTAGTACAGACCCAGTTCGGCTTTCATATTGTCAAATGTACCGGCCGGAAAGAATAAGCTAACCCTTCGGCATTTTTGGTGCCGAGGGTATTTGCCTAAGGCCTTAAAAGGAACCCTATGCCGGTTGAAACAGATAATTACCGTTCAATTATTCGTCTTGATCATGAATTAAATCAAATTCAGGATTTAGATCTCCTTTTAGAGCGTATTTTATTGGAAGCCCGCCGGGTGGTTCATGCGGACGCGGGTTCAATTTATGTTAAAGAATGGGTAAAGGAAGAAGACCGGCGTGTTGAAAAACTCGTTATTAAATACGCCCATAACGATACCCTGCAGCAAAAATTACCCCCGGGACAAAAACTCGTTTATTCGGTCTTTGCCTTGGATATTAACGAAAAGACCATTTCCGGGTATTGCGGCGCGACGAAGAAGCTTGTCAATGTTGCGGATGTCTATCACATTCCTGAGGACGCTCCCTATTCGTTCAGTACCTCCTATGATCGTATTGCCGGATATAAAACCGTCTCTACCCTGGCGATACCCCTCATGACTGCGGACAGCCGTCTTATGGGGATTATCCAGATGATCAACGCTAAGGATGAAAAGGGGAACATTATTCCCTTTTCCCGGGATGATGAATTTGTCATCTCCCATTTTGCCGTTAATGCGACCGTGGTATTACAGCGGGCCTATATGACCCGGGCCATGATCCTCCGGATGATCAAGATGTCGGAACTGCGGGATCCTAAGGAGACCGGACCTCATGTAAACCGGGTGGCCGGTTACGCGGTGGAGATTTACGATAAATGGGCCGTTCATCAGCATATTGCGGAAACCGAACGGGAACGTTTTCGGGATACCCTGCGGATCGCCGCCATGCTCCATGATGTAGGAAAGGTGGCGATTTCGGATATCATCTTAAAAAAGCCTGCCCGGTTCACCTCGGACGAATACCTTATCATGCAGCACCATACCATATATGGGGCGGCCCTCTTCGACGATATCCAGTCCGACCTGGATATTATTTCCCGGGATATTGCCCTGACCCACCATGAAAATTGGGACGGTACCGGATATCCCGGATGGATTGATCCGGTCACGGAAGAACCGATTAAAACCGATGCCGGGGGGAACCCTCTGGGCCGCAAGGGGGAAGAAATACCCCTCACCGGCCGGATCGTCGCCATCGCGGATGTATATGATGCCCTGTGTTCCAAACGAATTTACAAAGAAGCCTGGACCGAGGAGCAGGTCTTAGAAGAAATCCGGCAATTAGCGGGAAAAAAATTTGATCCCTTGCTGGTGGAGTGTTTTTTTCAAAGCCTGCATAATATCAAGCAGATCCAGGCGCTTTACCCTGAGCAGAATGAGCATCCCGAATAAGCCGGGAAAGGATCCGGTCAAAACTGTCGGCGAAGGTCTTGAGTTCCTTCTTTCCGTAGGATCCCCCCCGGCCGTTACCCAGGCCGTATTCCGCCAGGCCCACCATAAAATCTTTGAGGGAGAGACATTCCCCGATATTTTCCTCGTCGAAAATTCGTCCCCGGTCATCTATCACGGTAATGGCCGCTTCCACCAGCCGGGCCGCCAGGGTAATATCCCGAGTAATGGCCAGGTCTCCAGCTTCCGCCAGGGAGATGATACGGTGGTCCGCCGAATCATCCCCGGGGGGACAGAGTTCCATCACCACCCCGTCTCCGCCTATGCCCGGAATAAGCCGGTTTGCGGCGAATACGGCCCGGATACCGGTTCGAGTAGCGGCGCGCAGGATCGTTTCCCGCACCGGGACCGGGCAGGAATCGGCGTCCACGAGGATTTTCACCGAAGTTAGACCCCCGCCGGGAGGTCCAGGGCGCCCGAGCCAGCGGCGTAGAGGGTATAGGTTTCCCTCAGGGAAAACCCTTGGGCGGCCATTGCCGCGGGGATAAAGGCGCTCTCCCCTTTTTCCAAGATCCATTCTTCCCCGGTGTTTTTTTCCGATATAACGGCCCTTCCTTCGGTGACTATAAGGATAAAAGGCCCATCTCCGGAAAAATCTGTCCCCGGCCCCCATCCCTTCCGGCGGGAAAGAGAAAATTCCCTGCAGGGAACGGGATATCGGAAAAAAGCGGCCCGGTCCTCCGGAGGTTTTATTATTTCCGGGCAAAGGGGAGAAAAATTGAGGATGCGCACTAACTCATCTACATCCACGTGTTTTGCCGTCAAACCTCCCCGAAGCACATTATCCGAATTGGCCATAAGTTCCACCCCAAAACCGTGGATATAGGCGTGGAGGATCCCTGCGGGAAGATAGATCGCCTCTCCCGGTTTAAGGTCGATATTGTTCAAGTAGAGGGGGGCGATAAGCGCCGGATCCCCGGGATAAAGCTCCGCGAAGGAGGCGGAAAGCCGCCATTCCTCACCGAATTCGGGATGGTTTTTTTCCAAAATATCCTGTTGAAGGGCAAGGTTGGTTAATGCTCCAGTAATTTCCGGGGAAAAACCAAAAAGAAGTCGGATAAAATCCTTAAGCCCTCCGTTCATTTCCAGGACGGAGTTAAGTTCCCCTAGGGCGGTTCCCAAGGGGCTTTGGGCGGGGCAGAGTTCCTCCAGGGCTTCAAGGTGGCGCCGGATCTCATCAGGGGCACGAAATCCACACATGGCCTTGAAGGGGCTTAAGGCGCACAGAATTTCCGGTTTGTGGTTGAGGTCCTTATAGTTCCGGTTGGGAGCGTTCAGGGCCAGTCCTTCCCGGTTTTCCCGGTTCCATCCTTCTTTTGCCTGTTTCAGGCTGGGATGGGCTTGAATGGAAAGGGGTTTTGCCGCAGCCAGGAGTTTGTATAAGAAGGGAAGGGTCCCAAAGGTCCGGTTTACCCCTTCTCCCAGGTAATAAAGGGGGTCCCGGCTTATCAAGGCGGAGAGTAACAGTTCCTCTCCGGGTAACGATACCTGGGAGGGGCCTTCAGGGTGTACCCCCATCCATAATTCAGCCCAGGGTTCCCCCTGGGGGTTGGGATGGCCCAATAGGCTGGGGATCCATTCGGAAGAACCCCATTCATAGGGTTTTACTTTATTTTTCAGTTTAAAAATCTGAAACATACTATAATTTTACCCGGACTTTACCAAAGGGACAAGCAGGGCTGGTTTCATTTATCTTCCAGTACCTTTTCTACCCGGACAATCATATCCAAGAGGAGCTGCTCCGCTTCCCGGGAATCACCCTGATCCGAATCATTTTTGGGCTTTTTTTGCAATTCATCGCAAAGCAAAAAACCGGTAATAATGGCGATTTTCAGGGGGTCCTGAAGGCCGGTTTTTTTTTGGGTATTTTCCACGGCGGAACGGAAATAGCTTAAAAGATTTTCTAGGTAAGCGGATTCTTCATTTGCAGAAATTGAAAAAGATGTCCCCAGTATATCAATACGGAGGTCACTTTTTGGCATATAAACCCCTTAAAAAATGTCCAGTTCCGCAGTATTTGTAAGAGGATCGGCAACGATGGTTTCTTCGGCTCCCGAAGGGTCTAAATCTTCCGTTTCCGGTTCGAATAAACCTTGCCCGGGCTCCGCTAACCGGGGTTCATCTGTCAACGGTTCCGAAGGATGTCCGGTATCCGGTTCTGCTACGCTGTCCAGAAAATCATTTTCCGGATTCCCCCCCCCCCCTTCCGTTTTCCCCGCCCCATTTTGGAGCGGGGAAAGGCTCTTTTCTATGGCATCCTCAAACTGGTTGAGCCGGTTAAGGGCGGAGATAATTCCTTCTTCAATACGGCTCTGATCTTCTTTAAAACGTTGGATTAACACCTCAAGCTCATCAATCCGTCTCTGATAGGTATCCAATTTTTCCTTCAGGAGCGTATTCTCACCGGTTACTTTGCTGACAAACTCCAGGGCCTTGGTGACCTTAGTTTCCAATAATTTGACTTGCTCAAGGGTTACCATGGATCATGCTCCCAATGCTGTTTTTGCCTGGGCCACTACCGCTTTAAAGGCGCCTAAATCTTCCACCGCCAGGGCCGCCAAGGCTTTTCGGTTTATGGTCACCCCCGCCTTATTAAGACCGTCCACCAGCCGGGAATAGGAGAGTCCCTCTGCCCGACAGGCCGCGTTTATCCGGATAATCCAAAGCCGCCTGAAATCACCTTTCCGGTCTTTCCGATCCCGGTAGGCATAAAAAAGCGCTTTAGCAACCGCATCTTTGGCGGTTTTATAATTGGAATGCCGTCGACCCCAATACCCTTTTGCCAGTTTAAGTATCTTTTTGCGGTGGTTCTTTCTTTTGGAACCGTCTACTGCTCTTGACATAACAAAACACTCCTATCCGTAGGGTAATAATTTCTTCTTGATCACCGGTACATTGTCACTGGACAAGATCCCGGGATGGCGGAGATTCCGTTTCCGTTTACTTGACTTTTTGGTAAGAATATGGCGAAGGTTTTGTTTTTTGTATTTTACCTTGCCGCTTCCCGTAAAGGAATAGCGCTTCGCGGCGCTTTTTTTGGTCTTCATTTTCGGCATATGCCACCCTCTATTTCTTAGACTTGGGGCTTAAAACCATGGACATAAACCGGCCTTCCATGGCCGGGGCCTTATCCATAACATAATCCCCTTCAAGACGTTGTAAAACATCTTTAAGAACATCCAATCCCAGTTCGGTATGGGCGAGTTCCCGCCCGCGAAAACGAACCGTTACCTTAACCTTGTTACCACCGGCAAGAAATTCCCGAACATGTTTTGATTTAAAATCCATATCATGCTCATCAATCTTCGGCTGCATACGGATTTCTTTCAACTTTAAAAGCTTTTGTTTCTTTTTTGAATCCCGGACTTTCTTTTCATTCTCGAATTTGAATTTACCATAATCCAGAATTTTAACCACCGGCGGAACCGCCTGGGGGGCAACTTCCACCAGGTCAAGGCCCTGTTCCCGGGCCATTTCGAGCGCCTCGGTGATAGACAAGATCCCCTGGGGTTCTCCCTCGTCCCGAACAAGGCGAACCTCCCGCACCCGAATCTGTTCATTAATCCGTAAATCCTTATCTGCCAACTGGCCTCCTCGTAAATTTCCGGCATAAAGGGGGTATATACCGGTAATTTTAATCAGTATAACAAAACTGAAGCGAAATGTCCAGCCTCCACGGTGCCTCATAATTTTTCCAGCCGGAAAGAAAGCATATCAATTTTTTCCAAGGTATTACAAGAATCAGTAACCGCAATTTATGAGCGGGAAAATACCGCTTCTTGAACACCCTCCAAGGCGGGCGCCATTTTTAGCAATACCAGGACTCGCCCTCCACATCCATGCTTCAGGGCTCCGAGCCGTGGTTTTCGCCTTCCGGGGCCATCCATGGCCCCTTTTCCCCCCATTGGTCGGCGGCGCTAAACAAAAACGCCCTCCAAAGAGGGCGCCATTTTTAGCAGGGCCAGGACTCGAACCTGGGACCTCCGGGTTATGAGCCCGACGAGCTGCCAACTGCTCTACCCTGCGGCGTAGTCAATAAAATATATACCAAATAAACAAATTGGTCAAGGGGTAGTTGGAATAGATCGAATTTCTTGAATCGAGGAGGCTAGGGCAGTTATGGCGATAAGAACAGCAAAAATACGGTTGAGACCAGTACGGACCACCATAAAGTTGTACATTCCATGGATAATAACCGCGGAAAAGAAACGCATTGAGGCCCGGAATGGGTTCCGCCTACATAAAACCGCGGCGGCGGCATTCCGGGCTCCGCAGGCCCCGTGAAGAGGCGCGGTAGTAAAGACCCGGAACAGAGCGATACCCAGATTGGCTGGTCCGTAAGAGGCGGTTTCCACCGCGGAAAAACCAAGGCCGGTAAGCAGCCCGGTGACCAGTCCCAAGGAGAGGGTAGGGATTCCGCCGCAAGGGACTTGTTAAAAAAAGATCTTAACCGGAAAAAAAACAGCAAAATCACAAAACGGCTCAATTCTTCGGTGAGGGCTATTTTAATAAAAAGTTTGAAAAAAAAGCCCCCCGTAAAATTTCCGCCGGATTTTGGGAAAAGGCTCTGGAGTAAGACGGCGATAAAAAGGGCCCCGGCGCCTCCCAGAAGCGCCAACAGAAACCACACCGGTCTTATCGGGAATTTACTTATCCGGACCCAGAGATATACCGATATAAGCGGTAACAGAATAATAATGACCAGTAATACGAGGCCCCCTAATCCATCCATCACCGGCATTTTACCGCAAATTTTTCTCCCAGGATATAGTCCATGAAGAAAAAACTATCCCCCCGGATGATTTTTTTGGTCGGACCAAAACATTCAGGAAAAACCAGTACCGGCAGGGTGTTGGCGCCCTATTTGTCGGGGGAATTTGCGGATCTGGATGTATTAATCGAAGAGCGGACCGGAACTTCCCCCCGGGAACTTTATAAAAAGGGGATCCAGGTTTTTAGAGACGCCGAATTCAGAACGCTGGAATCCCTGCTTGCCGCTTCCGGTACGGAGGAGGGGGCGTCTGTCCGGGTTATTGCCGCGGGCGGGGGAATAATCGATAACCTCCCTGCCATGGAACGGTTAGCTCAGGCGGACCGGAGCCTCCTTATCTACCTGGAACTTAGCCCTGAAACCGCATGGGAACGGATACGGTTTACCGCTGAACAAACCGGAGAATTGCCCCCTTTCCTGGATACTGAAAATCCCCGGGAAACCCACCGGGTCCTTCATGAAAGACGGGCTCTTGTCTACCGGAAGGCCGCGGACAGGATTATTTCGGTGGAAGGGAAAACCCCGGAAATGATAGCCAGGGAAATCAAAAACCTGCTTTAAAACACACCAGGGTATGAGGAGAGGAGTTTATGGCAGAAATTGAAATTAACCAGGGGGACATTACCAAATTTGCGGTGGATGTCATCGTAAACGCCGCCAATTCAAGTCTTTTGGGGGGCGGGGGAGTGGATGGGGCTATTCACCGGGCCGCGGGATCAGAGCTTTTGGAAGAATGCCGGCGCATTGCCCACACCCGGAGGGAAGCCGGGACGGAACCCTGCCCGGCCGGGGATGCAGTTCTTACCGGTGCCTACAAGCTTCCCTGCAAGGGGGTAATCCACACCGTGGGTCCTATATGGTATGGCGGTGGTCGGGGAGAAGCGGATCTTTTAGCCTCCTCTTATCGAAAAAGCCTGCTCCTTGCCCAAGAGACGGGCTTTTCTACCATAGCTTTTCCCAACATCAGTACCGGCGTTTATGGTTACCCCAAAGAAGAAGCCGCCCGGATCGCCCTGGAAACCATCAAAAAGACCCTTCCCCACACGCCGGGAATCCGGCGGGTAATATTTGTGTGTTTTGACGAGGAGAATTACCGCCTGTATCGGACGCTGGCTCAATAACGCTTAACCAGATCTTCAAGGGTTTCTTTATAACTCAGGGGCAGGACCAGCGTTTTGAGGCGGGACTTCTCCCCGGCTTGCAGGGTTATCTCTTTTTTGGGACATTTAAGGGTTTTTGCCAAAAAAAGCCGGAGCGCTTCATTGGCCTTACCGTCCTCGGCCGCGGCGGCGATCCGTACCCGCAGTTGTCCTTCCTTAACTTCAACCCATTCCGTCTTTGACGCGCCAGGTACGGCTTTCACCTTGAGGATAAGGGTGTTTCCCTCGATCCGGTAACAGTTTTCCATAGCGTCCTCCGTTTTCTATCCGCGTCCCGCCGGAAGCCAGCTTAAACGGCCAATCTTCCACTCCAGGGAATAAGGGTCCGCCCTGACCGCTCCCCGATCGTTCGTCGTCCGTCCGTCCGGTTGCTCGACCAATGGACGGATGACCATATTAGCCGCTGCCGCGGTCCGAAAGGAAAAGGCCCCAAGGGGTGGCGCCTTTTCCCCAAATTCCGCTCCTTCCCCTTCCACAAGGGCGGCAACAAGGACCGCCGCGGGGAAGGGGTATAAAAGACCGGGCAGCAACAATTCCGGCATGGGCAGGTCCAGGGCCGGGCCAAAAAAGGAGCAGTCCGAAAGGAACCTCCCCCCGCCCTCATGGGGAAACGGAAGGGCCCGAAGGGCGCCCCCCGCTATTTTTCCCCTCCCTTCTCCGGTCAGAGTGGTTTGTCGTAAAGTTCGGGCTATTCCCTTGAGTTCCTCCCCGGTGCAGGGCCGGGAAAGGAGGGCCAGGGGGACCACGATGGGAAAGGAAAAGGCCCCGGGAAATACCGCCCCAAAAAGCCGGCGGCGGTACTCCCTGAGGAGTTTCACCGTATCCCGGTGGGGGACCAGAATAAGAAACCGCAGAATTTCAGGCAAGGTTTGGGACACGGCGCTCATGATTAGGTTTAAACGTTTTTTTTCTCACGGTCAATATTTCGACGGAGGTTCCCGGGCGTCTATATTTACTGACTTGGCGAAGCAAATACGGTTTAATACTCCTCAGTTTGCCGCCGGCCCCGAAGGGGCCGTGCGGTAGAAAGCCTGAATAAGGGGACTACTCCCACTTATTCAGGTCCAGCAACTTCATTTTTTTGGCCACTACGGTGGTACAGACCAAGTCGCCGGTAACGTTCAGGGCGGTACGGCCCATATCAAGCAGGGCGTCAATACCGAGGATCATCGCGTAGGCCCCGGCGACAACGCTACCTGCGGTAACGGGCAGATTCACCGAGTCCAGGACGAGGAGTAGCATGATGGCCCCCGCTCCGGGAACCCCCGCGGTACCGATACTGGCCAGGGTGGCGGTTACCACGACGATGCCCATCTGGGCGAGGGAGAAACCGTGGCCCCAGACCGAAAGGGCGATAAAGGTGGCGCAAACCCCCTGGTAGATGGCGGTGCCGTCCATGTTAATCGTGGCCCCCAGGGGAAGGGAGAAGGAGTAGATGTCCTTGGGGACCCCGAGGTTCTCCGCCGCCTCCATGGTGACCGGCAGGGTGCCGTTGGAACTGCGGGTGACAAAGGCCGTGATAAAGGGGTCCTTGGCGTCCTGGAAGTACCGTTTAATCGGCAACTTACCATAACCGGTTAAGAGGCCGCCGTATACGAGGATGATATGCAGGGCATAACCGACAAAACAGGCCGCGGTTACGATACCGAGGCTGCCCACTACCTTGGGACCGTTGGTGGCAAAAACCACGGAAACCAGGGCAAGGACGCCGATGGGAGCGTACTGCATAATACCCTTGATGATCAACATCATCACCTCGGCCATACCGTCAAAGAAATTGTACAAAACCGAGGCGATCTTCTGTTTGCGCTCATCCCCGGAGATCCGGAGGTAGGAGATGGAGATACCGACGAGCAGCGCCGCGAAGATCACCGCCAACACCGTCTCGTTAACAATCGCCTGCATGATGCTGGAGGGCACGATGGCCAGGAGGGTGTCCGAGAGCTTCGGGGCCACCACGTCCCGGGCCCCGGCCTCGGTCACGTTGGCAAGCTCCGCCGAGGGCCGGAACACCGCCCCCATGAGGAGCCCCACCACTACCGCCACCGCCGAGGTAAACAGGTAGAAGACGATGACCCGGATGCCCACCTTGCCGAGATTAGCCGGGCTGACCGACGACGCGCCGACGATCAAGGTAGACACGATGATCGGCATCATAATCATTTTGAGCAGCCGCACAAAGAGGTCCCCGAAGGGCTGCATCCACAGGATCTTTTCCTTAAATATCAGCCCCAGGATGATCCCCAACACCAGTCCAATTAAAATCCGGTAGAGCAGGTTAAAATCAAAATACCAGCTATACCATTTTTTTGCTGAACCCTTTCCGTCCATATCCACCTCCAATTTCA